>JASJEG010000150.1 GCA_030064765.1 Acidimicrobiia bacterium
AGTGTTCCTCATCATCGCTTCCCTGCTGTGGCTGCTTGCCGTCGCCATGTATCGAGGTTTGTCGATTTCCCACGAACGCTGGCGTCGGCGGATGCTCCGCAACGAGATCGCAGAGATTCGCCGGGCCCGCCTGGATGCCAGTGAAGCGTTCCAGGAGACCCTCCATACCCACATAGCCATCCTCGACCAGATCGTCGACATCGCGGACACGCTGCTCACCGACGGCATCATCGATCCGATCACGGCTCTCGAGAACGTGCGGATGGTGGCGTCGCACGCAGAGGAGGCCAAGGGATTCGCCGAGGACGCTATCGCCGAGGCCCGCATCGAAACCGGTGCGACCAGCCTCGAGATGATCGACTTCGACATCCGCACCGAGATCGAGACGATCGCCGCTCCGTTCATTCGGTCCGGCCACGAGCTCTCTACCGGCGGCAGTCAGTGCTTTGTCCATACCGACCCGGGAGCCGTGCGCATCATCGTCCGCGGGCTCATCTCGTGGGCGCTCGAGCAGGGAGCACAAGAAGTGGACATCACCGTGGTCCAGGATGGGGATCGAGTTGTCTGCACGGTCGCCGACACCGGGCCCGACAGAACATCCCACGGCGTTGCCGGGATTCCGCGGGTGCCCATCGCGCTCGCGGCCGCCCTAGATGCTGACATCGAACACGGCTACACCCTCGGCTGGAACAGATACGGCCTCGCTCTTCCGGCGGGCGACATGACTGCCGTCGGCGGGTCAAGCGCCACACCGATGGATGTGCTGGGTCAGCGTCGGGACACGCAGACAGAAGAAGCCGTCGCGCCGCCACCACTCCCCCGGCTGCCGCACGATGCGGTCATCGAGTTCACCATCAATCCGGATCCAGAACGACTCAAGGCTGGGGCCGACCGCCAATAGCAGTCGCTCGAGGCTCGATAGAATCAGCGCGGGAGGCGATATGGACGCAGCATTTCTCGCGCAACTCGAGGCCCAGACCAGCGAGCTCCGCGACTCGGGTCTCTTCAAGGAAGAGCGCACGATCGCATCACCCCAGCAGGCGGTAATCACACTGGCTGACGGCTCCGAGGTCGTCAACATGTGCGCCAACAACTACCTCGGGTTGGCCAATCATCCTACGTTGGTGGATGCCGCAGCGGCGGCAGTGCGTGAGCACGGCTATGGCATGTCGTCAGTCCGCTTCATCTGTGGCACGCAAACGGTCCATAAAGCACTCGAAGAAAGCCTCAGCGATTTCCTCGCCACCGAGGACACCATCCTGTACTCGTCGTGTTTCGACGCCAACGGAGGGCTATTCGAGACACTGCTGGGACCCGACGACGCAGTGATTTCGGACGCATTGAACCACGCCTCGATCATCGACGGCGTACGGCTCTGCAAGGCCAGGCGCTTCCGGTATGCCAACAACGACATGGCCGACCTCGAGGCCAAGCTGCGGGAGGCCAGCGACGCCCAACACAAGATCATCGCCACCGATGGCGTGTTCTCAATGGACGGAATCATTGCCAACCTGGGGGCCATCTGCGATCTGGCTGACGAGTACGGGGCGATGGTCATGGTCGACGATTCGCATGCCGTCGGATTTGTCGGTGATCAGGGCCGCGGGACACCGGAACACTGCGACGTAGTCGGTCGGATTGACATCATCACCGGCACCCTCGGCAAGGCGCTAGGCGGGGCATCGGGCGGGTATACGTCCGGTCGCAAGGAGATCGTCGGCTGGCTGCGGCAGCGATCCCGTCCCTACCTGTTCTCCAACTCCTTGGCCCCGATGATCACCGCAACATCAATAGCAGCTCTCGACCTGCTGCGTGGCTCCGACACCCTGCGGAAGCAACTGCGGGACAACTCCTCGAGATTCCGCGCCGGGATGGAAGCGGCTGGGTTCACTCTCGCCGGCGCCGATCATCCGATCATCCCGGTCATGCTCGGCGACGCCAAGCTGGCCTCGGAGATGGCCGACCGGATGCTCGCCGAGGGCATCTACGTGATCGGATTCTCGTTCCCGGTCGTTCCGCGGGGTGAGGCCCGCATAAGGACACAGATGTCAGCGGCCCACACCAGCGAGCACATCGACCAAGCCATCGAAGCGTTCATCAAGGTGGGACGAGATTTGGGGGTCATCTGATATGAAGGCGTTGGTCAAGGCGAAGGACGAGCCGGGGATCTGGATGGAGGACATCCCGATACCGGAACTCGGACACAACGACGCCCGCATCAAGATCACCAAGGCGGCAGTGTGCGGAACAGACCTGCACATCGTGAACTGGGACGCTTGGGCCCAGCAGACCATCCCAGTTGGAATGCAGATCGGACACGAATTCGTCGGAATCGTCGATGAGGTGGGTTCTGAGGTCGTCGGCCTCGAGGTCGGACAGCGGGTCTCGGGAGAGGGGCACATAACTTGCGGTCACTGCCGCAACTGCCGCGCCGGGCGGCGCCGCTTCTGCCGCAACACGGTTGGTGTTGGAGTCAACCGACCAGGCGCGTTCGCCGAGTACCTGGTGATTCCGGCGGTCAACGTGTTCCCCGTCCCGGACGAGATCCCCGATCGGATTGCCACCATCCTCGACCCGCTCGGCAACGCCACTCACACCGCCTTGGCATACGAACTCGTCGGCGAGGACGTGCTCATAACCGGCGCCGGACCGATTGGCATGATGGCGGTTGCCATTGCTCGCCACGCCGGTGCTCGCTACATCGTGATCACAGACATCAACGACTACCGGCTAGAGATTGCGTCTGCGAT
Organism: Acidimicrobiia bacterium; assembly: GCA_030064765.1. Classification (GTDB taxonomy): domain Bacteria; phylum Actinomycetota; class Acidimicrobiia; order Spongiisociales; family UBA5794; genus JAAETI01. The sequence goes on from JASJEG010000150.1 coordinate 2,751, forward strand.
GGGAGCCGACCGAGCCATCAACGCCACCGCCACCGATCTAGAGGTGACGATGCGAGACCTGGAGATGACCGAAGGCTTTGATGTCGGGATGGAGATGTCCGGCTCACATAGTGCCTTGCACGAGATGCTCGAGGTCATGAACCACGGTTCTTCAGTGGCGCTGCTCGGAATCCCGCCGGAGGAAGCGCCGATGGACTGGAACACCATCATCTTCAAGGGCCTCACGATGAAAGGCATCTACGGCCGGCGCATGTTCGAGGATTGGTACCTGATGGCGGCGATGCTGCACACCGGCCTGGACGTCTCCCCTGTCATCACCCACGAGTTTGATGCCGCCGACTTCGAAGAAGCGTTTGCGGTGATGCGCACCGGGCACTGCGCCAAGGTCATCCTCGACTGGGCTTGACGGCCGCGGTCGGTTCGTCGGAAAACCCAAGCGGCACGCCCTACACTGCCCGCCATGAAAATCGTGCCCACCCGCAGAACCGACTACGGCGTTCGTGCGCTAATCAATCTCGCGCAGAACCACCCTGACGGTCAGGCGGCTCCGGCGATCTCCAAGGACATGGATATCCCGGTTGGGTTCCTGCGTCAGGTTCTCCAAGAGCTGGGACGCGGCGGGCTCGTCACCTCGCAACCCGGCCGTACCGGCGGCTATGCGCTGGCAAAGGAACCCGAGGACATCACGCTGCACGACATCATCGAGGCGTTGGAAGGACCTGCGGAGACACCAACCTGTGCCCTCGACGGCGGGCCTTGTCACTGGGAGCGAGCCTGCGCCATTCACTGGGTTTGGCTGGCAGCACGTGAAGCTTTTACTGACAAGCTGCAGGGGGCCACGCTTGCGCAGATCGCCGCCGATGACGCCAAGTTGCGCTCGGGCGACCTGCCGGCTCCGCTGGTCGAGCAACATCGCTAGCCGGTAGCCACCGGTCGCGCTAGACCTCCGTTGTCAAGGTCGGCCTAGCAGCCTCATGGACCGCCTTGGCGTACTCGAGCAGCAACGCGGTTGGCTCATCCGTCTTCAGCAGGTCGTCGTAGTACAGGATCGACCCTTCCCAGCCTTCGGTGTGCCATTCGGCAGGAGCGGGCAGCTCGATGTCGACAAGCGACGGATCAAATGGCGAGGGGTTGGAGTAGAAGTAAGGACGGCCGGCCGGATAGAACCCGAGATTGAGCTGCGCAGGCGAAGTCGTCGCCCCGCCTTCCTCCTTGCCCACAACGCGGGTGCCGAACCATTCGAACGATAGGTCGAAACCGTGCGGCCACACCTGCAGCGGGCCAACCGCACCCATCAGAGAGGAACGGTGTATTTCGAGGTTGTGATCGATGTTCACCAGCGCCTGGAAGAACCCTTCGGCGCCTGCTGGGTCGTATGGCCGCGGCTCATCGTCGGCAAACTTCTCCGTGGCGTAATCCGCCGAGATGCCAAACTCCCCGACGACCCCAATCAGCTCCCGACCAAACTCAGAGCCGGTCCTTCCAGCTGCCATCGATACCGCCCGTACCTCGCCGCCACTGGTCTCGAGGACTGCTTCTTGGGTCCGGAAGTCCATGCGGAGATCGAACGTGCCTCCGCCGGGTAGCGGCATCGTGTCCGTGCAGAGGCCGCTCGGCCTGACCTTCAGGCTGATATGCCACCAGTTCTCGTTCGGTACCGCGTGAGCCCGGGCAATCACACCAAGAGCGTGGGCGTAGAGGTGAAGAGTCGCTCTGGTTGGTTCCCAGTCATCTGGCATCGGAAGCAGCGGAAGCTGCGTCGTCATATCGACTCCTCGAGTGCGCAACTTGTTCAAGTGGCGTCGTCTCGCTTTCATTCCATCAGAGACGAGGAGCCCAGATGAGCGAAATGGTCATACCCGCCCCCCAAATCCACAGAACGGCCTTTGTCGCCCCGAGTGCTGTGTTGCACGGACACATCATCGTTGATGCCCGCGCCGTCATCATGTTTGGGACGGTGATCCGTGCCGAAATGGATTCGATCCGCATCGGCACCGAAACCAACATCCAGGACAACTGTGTGCTCCACGTCGACGAGGGCTTTCCGGTGGTGGTGGGGAATCGTGTAACCGTTGGGCACGCTGCCGTCGTGCACGGGGCAAACGTCGGCGACAGCTGTCTCGTCGGAATCGGGGCGCGTGTGCTCAACGGAGCGGTGATGGGTGAGGGCTCGTGGCTGGCGGCCGGCTCGCTGCTACCCGAAGGCAAGAGCATTCCCCCGTGGACCTTGGCGCTAGGCACACCGGCCAAGCCGGTCCGTGAGCTAACGGCTGACGAGATTCAGCAACAAAGCATGGGCGTCGATCAGTATCTGCAGTTCGGTGCGGCCTACTCCCGGTTGCTCGGCTAGCGCAGACGAGCGAATCCCCCGGGTTCTTGCGTAAATGACGGCCGATATCAGCCGCTAGTTACGCAAGAACGGTATGGCTTGGGTTGTGGCGTACCCGCTCTCACACTCGGCGGCCGGCTACCGGCTAGCTCGACCAGATCGGCGGTCGCCGCTGCCCCCACTGCAGGGCCCGTTCCAACTGCCCGGCCAGCGCCAGCAGCATCTCCTCCGAGCCGGACCGGCCCATGAACTGGGTGCCGATGGGCAAGCCGCTCTCAGACCAGTGAGTCGGCACCGACATGGCCGGCATTCCGCTGAAGTTCGCCACCGGGGTGAACGCGACGTAGTCGAAGAGTTGCTCGACGATGTCGTCCCACTTCGCTTCTTGGTCGATCTGGCCGAGACGAACCGGAGGCTCACCAAGGACCGGCGTGAGCAGCAGATCGTGGTCGCCGAGGAATTGCGCAAACTGGTGCGACACCTGCTGGAGGTGAACCTTGGCAGCTTCGAGCCCGGCTGCGGTGCGGTGCCGTGAGTGATCGGCAAGCTCCCACGTGAACGGCTCGAAGGCATCCTTTCCCGACTTCCGCTTATCGAGCCGGGCGATGAGCTTCATGGTGCGCCAGTCTCCGAGGGAGCGGCGGAGGATGCGACCAGTCCGTCGTTGTGAAGCCTCGGCCAGTATCAGTGTGAAGATGTGTTCGGCAAGGGATTCCCACACTGCGAGGAAAGCCTCTGCGAGTGACTGGCCGTCCACCTCCGGGAGCGCTTCAACAACTTCGTGACCGCTTTCCTTTAGAACTCCCGCAACCGCCTCGACGGCGGCGGCACAGTCTGAATCAACCTGCCGGCCGCGGAAGTCGCGTGTCGCGAACGCAATGCGCAACGGTGCCGGATCCGACTCAACCGCAGCGCGAAACGACCCTCCGGGCGGTGGCACTTGATAAGCCCCTCCGGCGACCTCTCCATGGGTGACGTCGAGCAGAGCCGCGCTGTCGCGCACCGACCGGCTCACCGCAAGATCGGTCGACACGTAATCCGCTGCCGAGGCCGGGTAGCGGGGCATCCGTCCCCGGCTCGGCTTGAGCCCGAAGACCCCGCAGATGGACGCCGGGATGCGAATCGATCCGCCACCGTCGCTGGCGTGCGCCATCGGAACGATGCCTGATGCCACCGCAGCGGCCGCACCCCCACTCGAACCCCCCGAGGAGTGCGCCGGGTTCCAAGGATTCCTGGTCGGGCCGTGGAGGACAGGCTCGGTGGTCGGCAGCAAGCCGAATTCGGACGAGTTGGTACGGCCAATCGGAATGAAGCCCGCTGCGAGGACGCGCCGGATGTACTCGCTCGTGACTTCGGGCCTGAAGTCCCGAAAGAACACCGAGCCGAAGGTTGCGACGTCACCTTCGACCAATGCCAAATCCTTGATCAGGATGGGCACGCCACGGAAGGGGCCCGGTCTCCCCCCTTGGGCGGCCAGTCGTCGTGCATTGTCGTAGTGCTTGGCGATGACCGCGTTGAGCTGGGGGTTGAGCTGCTCCACCGCTTCGATTGCAGATTCGACCAACTCGGACGGCGTTACTTCGCCGCGCTCGACTAGCTCGGCGAGGCTGAGGGCATCATGGTCCGCATATTCGGCGAAGTCTGCAGTGCTCATATCCTTCCTGAGGCCGGGGGCCTGGAGAACTGACGTTCTTACCTTCGTCGCCGCAATCATGGCAGGCCGAGCCGAAGCCCGCTTGCTCACCAAGTTTGACTCATCGCCGACCAGGGGGCTGCACAGCTGCCTAGGCTGCCGACATGCCAGCCAATGACATCCGCCGAGCGCCACAGTGGTACCAGGACGCCATCATCTACGAGGTCCACGTCCGCGCCTTCGCCGACTCGAATGGAGACGGCATCGGCGACTTCCCCGGCTTGACCAGCCGGCTCGACTACCTGCAGCAGCTTGGTGTCACTGCGATATGGCTGTTGCCGTTCTATCCATCCCCACTCCGAGACGACGGTTACGACATAGCCGACTACTTCGACGTTCATCCCAGCTACGGCACTATCGAGGACTTCAAGGAGTTTCTGGCGCAGGCGCATGCGCGCGATATGCACGTCATCACTGAGCTGGTCATCAACCACACATCCGATCAGCATCCGTGGTTTCAGCGGGCGCGCCGTGCCGCTCCCGGCACCCCGGAGCGTGACTTCTACGTATGGAGCGATACCGACGAGCGCTACCCCGAAGTGCGCATCATCTTCTCCGACACGGAAGCATCGAACTGGGCGTGGGATGGGGAAGCCGAGGCGTACTACTGGCATCGCTTCTTCTCCCACCAGCCTGACCTGAACTGGGACAACCCGCAGGTACGCGAAAGCGTGATGGAGGTGCTCGACTTCTGGCTCGACATGGGGGTGGACGGGTTGCGGCTCGACGCCGTTCCCTATCTGCACGAGCGCGAGGGCACCAACGGCGAGAACCTCCCGGAGACCCACGAAGAGCTGCAGAGGCTGCGCAGCCACATCGATACCAAGTACGGCGATCGGATGTTGCTGGCGGAGGCCAATCAATGGCCGGAAGACTCTGTCGCCTATTTCGGAGACGGGGATGAGTGCCACATGGCATTCCACTTCCCGCTGATGCCTCGCCTCTATCTGGCGCTAGAGCTCGA
>JASJEG010000151.1 GCA_030064765.1 Acidimicrobiia bacterium
AACCGAGGTCGACGGCAAACCCCGCCATTCCGAGGATCACAACCAACGAGGCTGCCGTGAGAATGAGACTCACGCCGCTCTCGGAACCAAGCTGTTTGAGGCGGTCACTGAGGCGCCGGAAGGGGTTCACGATCCGAACCTCTGCGGTTCGAGGCGCATGATTGCCGTGTCGTGCCAGCAGTCGCTCAAGTCTGCCGCAACGCAGTCCACGTCACCCAGCGGGAGGAATCCAGTCAGCCAGTCGTGAGAGAAGTGCAGCTCAACGCCGACAACTTCCAGATCCGGCAGCTCGACGTCGCGGTCCGCCGGTGCCCAGTCCCAGCCGTTGTAGCCGGCGTCGGCATCGGGGCACGGATTCCAATCACAGGTTGGAGTGAACCCGGGCCAATAAACGTAGCGGTTGCACAGACTACCGGTGAAGCAATTGCCCACCGGGTTTCCCGAACCGTCGGCCAGGAAGATGTCAACCGAGTTGATTATGTTGACGCCGGCGCTGGGCAGCGTCTCCAGGTCGGCAGCGAGCGCTTGCAGCGCCGCGAAGTCGGCCTGCTCGTCTGCTCCCATGGTCGCCACAACGCGGGCTGATGCCTGCGTTGCGTTGGCCACCGTGAGGCGGTCCCGGAACGCCAAGCCAAACTCGACTATTCCAAAGAGGATGGAAAAAAGGAGGACTGCCACGAAGGCAAACTCCACCATGGCCGCCCCTCGTTCTTCGCGCACGAGAACACGGACTGCATCGGTACGACTACTCATAGTGGGCATCATGTTACCTGGCCATCTCGCTGTTTGCTAGGACTAAATCCTATCTCCTTATCGGAACGTGAATGCCGAAACTGACGTCGAAATCCCCTGACCTCGATCTGACTAGTTACCAAGGCGATGCAGCAGTCGTTGTCGCTTCGCTTCAAGCCGCTCTCGCTGCGTCCGTAGCTTACCGAGATGACGCTCGAATCGATCAACGTCACTCGCCGTCTCCCGGGCGTCTGCCCGATCGATCGGACTGCCGGAGACGGCAGCGTCACGCTGAGCATCGTCGTTGAGATGTTGGTGATAGATGAGCTCCTCTTGAGCCAAGCGCTCGGCTTCTTGGAGGGCCCGGATTTCGTCACCGATCTGGAACAGCTTCCGCTCGATTCGCTTCATCAGGATCGAAGTCTACGATGCGCGGTCCCTAATATGGGGCAAGCGCCGGGATGGCGAAATGGAAGACGCGACGGACTCAAAATCCGTTGGGCGAAAGCCCGTGGGGGTTCGAGTCCCCCTCCCGGTACCAGCGTGTCGCCAGAGGCGACACGTCGCAGTTCGTCACGGCCGAACTGCAGACCTACCAACAACATCACCGGTCGGATCCTCTCGGATCCGACGTTCTTTTACCGAGCCGCACAATCCCCCACCTACGGGCTCGACCTCACCAACCCGAACGGCACTCCGCCCCGCCGAACAGACCCCGGAGAAGGTTCGAGTGTGTTGCCGGGCGGCACGTTCGAGTCGGGCTCTGCCAGACTCGGATCCGAAAAGCGGATCAACTGCCGGCTGGTTTGCCGCCGCTCTGCAGTGCCGCCGCAATCTCTCTGGCCCATGCCTCGATGTCGTCCCAGTCGCGGAAATCGCCGTCCTCGGCCCGCACTGCGCGGATGATCGCCCTCTCGGCAAAGCTCAACTTGTCGCGATCGAGCGCCCCGGCAAAGACTCGATGATCGACCGCCTTGGTCATCTCGATGATTCCATCTACGTTGACCGCTTCCTCATCCTGTGGCTTGAGCGGATTACCCAAAGGTCCGCTCGAGAACAGCCAGACCGGAATCTGTGCCAACTCAGCCTCATGTTGGTCAACCAGCTCTCTGGCCGCTTTGAGCCAGTGGCCGGCGTAGGCCCCGCTACCGATCACCGCTGCGGTATAGGGCTTCACGGCTGTGACTTCCGCTGCGTTCTCTACGACCACGTCGAACCCAGCCCGTTCGAGGGTGCGCCCGATGGCGTCGGCAATCTCGGCCGTCGCTCCGTGCTTCGATGCAGCTGCAACGAGAACTGTCATTGCCCTCCTCTGGCAGGGAGGGTAGCCAGCACACAGGTCACTGCAGCGGAACTGTCGACTTGGGACAAGCTTGCGGCGGCGGGCTGGTGACCCAACGGTGTGTGGTGCGTTCAACCGGAAATCGGCCGACCAGCCCTACCGCCGGTGTTCGCCGTGCCGCGCTGGAAGGTTGCGGACCCGGCTGCTACCGATTCTGGGACACGGTGCCCGGGTTGGCCAGGCTCAATAGCGCAGCGTCCGTCATGGCTAGTCAGTCGCGTTGCATCGCTGCGGCGAATCCCCCGACCGCCAGCCGCAGTGCTTCCGCCGCACTTGCGGCGTCCGTTGCACCCATGACCTCGCGCACCAGCGCGGTACCGACGATCACTCCGTCGGCCACACAAGCAGCGGCGTGCGCCTGCTCGGGCGTAGAGATCCCAACGCCGGCAACCACGGGGACGTCGGAGTGCCGGCGCACCCGCTCGACGAGGGCCGCAATGTGCGTCGAGGCAGCGGTCCGGGCACCGGTCACACCCAGATCGGCAATTCCGTAGACAAACGGCGGCTTGGCGGCAAGTACCCGCTCCAGCCGGACGTCGGTGGTGGTCGGCGCAACAAATAGCACCAACCCGATATCACGCTTGCGGAAGGCGGCCGCAAATACCTCTGCCTCGTCCACGGGAAGGTCCGCAATGATTATGCCGCTCCCACCGGCAGCGGCCACCCGGTCGGCAAATGCCTCTATGCCCATCCGCAGGACCGGGTTGACATAGGTCATCACAACCGTGGGCTTGCCGGTCGACCCGACCACCTCGCGCAGAACGTCGAGGCTGACCTCGACTCCCGACCCGGCTGACAGCGCCCGTTCCCCAGCAGCCTGGATGACCGGTCCGTCCATGAGCGGATCGGCGTAGGGTATGCCAACCTCAAAACCATCTGCCCCTGCCTCCGCCATCGCGGCGAACAGAGTCAGCGACTCCTCAGGGGTGGGCAGACCAGCCGTCATATAAGGGAGCAACGCCGCTCTCCCCTCTTCACGGCAACGGGAGAAGAGCTCCGTGAGGGGCTCGCTCATGACTGTTCCACGATGAGTTCGACATCCTTGTCGCCACGACCAGAGAGATTGAGTACGACGACCTTCCCCTGGAGCGAGGGTGCTTCCTTGATGATCCAAGCCAAGCCATGGGCTGACTCCAGGGCAGGAATGATGCCCTCGGTTGACGCCAGCAAGTAGACCGCTTCGAGCGCCTCCTCATCGGTTACCGATGCGTACCGCACCAGCCCGGTGTCTTTGAAGTAGGCGTGCTCGGGCCCAACGCCCGGATAATCGAGACCAGCTGAGATCGAGTGCGCCTCGAGGATCTGCCCTTGATCGTCTTGGAGCAGGTAGGTCATCGAACCGTGGATGACTCCCGGCGATCCGGCCACCAGCGAAGCGCCGTGCTGACCAGACTCCAGACCATATCCGGCAGCTTCGACACCCACTAGGTCCACGTCAGATCCGGCGTAGGGGTAGAAGATCCCCATCGCATTCGAGCCGCCACCGACACATGCGACTATCACATCCGGCTGGGGACGCTCCGGCGCCGACCCGTCCATCTGAGTCTCTAGTTCTTCCCCAATCACCTTCTGCAGCTCGCGCACCATCCACGGGAACGGGTGCGGCCCGACGACGGATCCAATGATGTAATGGGTCCCGTCGACGCTTGCCACCCAATCGCGCATGGCTGCCGACACCGCATCCTTCAACGTGCCGGCTCCGGAGGTCACCGGACGCACCTCGGTGCCCAGCATCCGCATTCGGTGTACGTTGAGCGCCTGTCGCTCGATGTCCTTCTCCCCCATGTACACGACGCACTCCTGGCCGAGCAGGGCGCAAGCGGTTGCGGTGGCGACACCATGCTGGCCGGCCCCGGTTTCGGCGATGACCCGCGGCTTTCCCATACGTTTCGTCAGCAGCGCCTGGCCGATCGTGTTGTTGATCTTGTGTGCCCCAGTGTGGGCGAGGTCTTCACGCTTCAGATAGAGCTCGATTCCGTACTGTGCGGACAGGCGAGCTGCGCGATATACCGGCGTCGGTCTCCCCACGAAGTCTCGGAGAAGGGAATTCAGTTCGTCATGAAAACCGGGATCTGCCCATGCCTTGGTGAACTCTGTTTCGAGTTCCTCGAGCGCCGGCATCAGAGTCTCCGGAGCAAACTGCCCACCGAACTGGGCGAACCGGCCTTGTGTGTCTGGTTTGTCGAGTCTCACGTTTGCTTTGCCTTCTCTACGAAGTCCGCAACCATACCCCGATCCTTGTGCCCAGGAACCCGTTCGAGACGGCTCGACGCGTCGACACCCCAAGGAGCGACCGCTGCCAGCGCAGCCGCAACGTTGTCAGGTCCCAGCCCACCGGCAAGAACGAATCGGCCCGTTAGAGATTCGGCGAGCTGCCAGTCGAAGACTCGCCCCGTACCTCCCAAGGCTGTGTCCGACGGGGTGTCCAGCAGCGGGATACCGGGCGTGAGCGCAAGATCGAGATCTGGTGCGGCCCGCTGCGGATTGAGTACCAGATAGCCGCCCGCCGTTGCTGCTCTCGCCATTTCGGAGGCACGCTGTCCATAAGGCTGCACGCCATCGATACCTGATTCCTCGAGGAACTCCAGGGTGTGCTCAGGTTCGGCATCAATCGTAAGCAGAACGGTGTGGACCGGAACGCCCTGTGCAAGGCCGGCGGCCTTTGCCAGAGACACATAGCGGGGCGAGGTCTCGATGTTGACCAGTCCAATCGCGTCGGCCCCGGCTTCGACCGCAACGGCAACGTCCTCGTGGTTCGTCAAGCCGCACACCTTCACCCAGGTCATTGGCTCACCGCCCGCAGCAAACCGATCAAGGCTGCGGGATCATCCGCCCGCACCAGGGCTTCGCCGACAAGGATTGCGTCGTAGCCGGCGGCGGCCATCCGGCCGGCTCCGGTGGGGGTCGACACGCCACTCTCCGCAACCAGCACCGGTCCCTTCGGCAACTGCGGGGCGACCCGCTCGGCAACTCCGAGATCGGTCTCGAATGTTCGGAGGTTGCGGTTGTTGATACCGATCAGGTCTGCGCCCACCTCAGCCGCAATTGCCGCTTCGCCTTCATCATGCGCTTCGACGAGTGCCGCAATACCCACTTCACGGGCTGCCTCCAGCAGTGCCGCGAGTTGGGACACTTCGAGGGCGGCAACGATGAGAAGCAAGGCATCCGCCCCAACCTCTCGCGACTCCGCTACTTGCCGCTCGTCGATGATGAAGTCCTTGCGCAGAATCGGAAGGTCAACGGCCGCCCGAACGGCAGCGAGGTCGGCGATCGAACCAGAGAAGTAGTCGGGTTCTGTCAACACCGAGATCGCAGCGGCACCGCCGGAGGCATAACGGGCAGCCTGGATCGTGGGATCTAGGTCCATGCCCAGAGGACCGGCTGAGGGTGACCGTCGTTTGAACTCTGCGATGACCTGCAACCCCGGCTGCATCAGTGCATCCTTGAAGTCGCGCAATGCCGGGCGCGACTCCCCGAGGACTACTCCAGCGACGTTCAGGCGCTGTCGCGTAGCTTCGACTATTTCGTTCAGCATGAGCCTCATTCACTGCGCAGACCGCATAGTAAGACTCCACTCGCACATCGGCCGGGTCACCGACTCGCAAAGCTGCGGACGTATGCAACGAGGCTGTCAACCTGCTCCGGTCGTAGTCGACTGAAACCCGGCATGTTGCCCGGCCCGACCGTGATGACACCGGCAATCTGCTCGTCCGTCAGGTTGAGATCGGTGTTGGAGCCCGCTCCGATTTCGTTCCCGATGCCACCACTGCCATCAACTCCATGGCAGGCTGCGCAAGAGCGGTCGTACAACTCCTTGCCGAAGAGATTCTCATCCCCGGCACCACAACCGGCGAGCAACGCAACGGCGACAACGAGCCAAGCTGACCAACGAAACATCGGCGTGAATCTAGTGCCCGACCCGTTCAATCATTGCGGTCGCTACCGAGCCGTGACCGGTGTGCGGGGCAGACGAACCGTCACGGTGGTTCCCTCACCCAAGGCGCTCCCGACGTCCACCTCGCCCCCCAGCGCGGCCGTGAGCTCCTTGACGATCGTCAAACCAAGCCCACTCCCTTCTGGCCGCACAGGGCGATAGCGCTGCGCAACGTAGAGACGTTCGAAGACGCGAGGCAGATCCTCCGGGTCGATCCCGGGCCCGGTATCAGCAACGGTAAGCGTGACCCCGACTGCGGTGCCGGTGAGGCCGATTCTGACCTTGCCGCCCTCCGGGGTGTAGCGCAGCGCATTCGTCAGCAAGTTGCCCATGATCTGAGAAACCCGATCTGGATCGATCGTGACCGTGCCAACCTCATCGATCTGATCGACCAATTGGACATGCAATTGTTCGGACCGCACCCGCTGACCCTCGGCTATCTCACGGAGGTGGGCGGCCAGCTCAACCGGTTCGGGACGCAGCGTGAACTCTCGGGCCTCGAGCCTCGCAAGCAATGTCAGATCTTCAATCAGTCGGCTCAAGCGATCGGTCTGTCGTTGCAGCACCCCGGCTACTCGTGGCAGATCCGCCTCCTCGATCTGGCCGGAATCCAGAGCCTCGGCGTAGCCGCGCAGTGTGGTCAGTGGTGTACGTAGGTCATGGCCAACGCTCATCAAGAAATCCCGCTCGCGACGTCGGGACTCCTCCAGCTGCTCTGCCATGTCGTTGAAGGCTGCTCCCAACCTGGCCACATCGTCTGCCCCTGCCGTTGGCGCCCTGACCGAGAAATCACCACTGGCGATGGTCCGGCTCGTGGCTTCCAGCCGTTGGAGGCGCCGTGACAGAAAGCCGGCGACCCAGTTGGCAAGGATGATCGCCAGTATCGCCCCGATTCCTAGGGAGAACAGCAGAGGGCGCGCCAGAATATTGGTTGCCAGTAGCGGCTCCGACCGGCCGATCGCTACTAGCAACGTGGCCTCACCCCGTTGCCGGAAAGGGATCGCTCGTATGTAGGCGAGCACCGGCTCTCCCGCCACCTCGGTCTCGGTTATTCGATTCAGCGGCGGGTCCTCACCCAGGCTGTCGAGCAGTGGGGTATCAGGGAGATCAAGGTTGCCCTGCCGCGGCGTCGCCCGATCCACGATCGTCGCCTCAACGTAGTCATGACCACCGATACTGCGGGCTATCTCGAGGGTGCGAGCAAGCGGGACTCGGTCCTCCCCTGCGCTAGCCGACAGGGCGTCGCGTAGTGCGCCTTGTACGAGATTGGCGGTTGCCTCGGCTTGTCGCAGCAGTTCCGCCTCGCTCTCTTTCACGAGCTGGCGCTGGATCGCGGCGCCGGCCACCAATCCCGCCGCCAGCGTCAACGCGGCTACAGCGAGTGCACTCCACAGGATCTGCCGCCGCACGTTCAGTCCTCGATCCGGTAGCCAACGCCCCAGACAGTCTCGATCGGGATTCCGTCGAGCTTCTTGCGTAGCTGCCGGACATGAACATCGACAGTTCTGGTTTCCCCGAAGTAGTCGTAGCCCCAGACTGCCTCGAGGATCTGGCTGCGAGAAAGAACCAGGCCCCGATGTGAGACGAGATACCACAGCAGATCGAACTCACGGGCGGTTGGGCGGACGACCTCTCCCCCGGGCGAAGTGATCTGCCGGCGGCCGCTGTCGACGATGAAGCCCCCCACCTCGACGCTTTGCAGGGTGACGGGACGCTCCTCGCTGCGAC
>JASJEG010000152.1 GCA_030064765.1 Acidimicrobiia bacterium
CTGCTCAAAGTGAGCCCGGAGACTCCCTACCTGTGGGAGTCGAGCATTCCGCTGCTCGTCGGCGTCGGCTACCTGGTGCCCGCGCTCATCGCCCATGACTTTGGACGGCAAGGAATCAAGCTGACCATGCGGGCCGTCGGCATGGCATCGGCGCTGGTTGCGCTTCCGATGACACTGGCGATCATGTTCTTCCCGGATGCGCAGGCGGGGGCCAGACTCGCCGGTTTCGGCGTGCTGGCATTCCCCCCGGAGTGGATCCCGTTCTCAGTATTGTTGTCTGCCGCCGCTGCCTGGGCTCTGCATTACAACTACGGCTTCCGCTCGGCCGGATACGTTGGTGCCGCCTACCTCGCCATGCTCACCACGAGTCCGATCAACCTGATCTTTCTCGTCGCAATCGGCATAGCGGCCTGGCTACTGGTCACCCGGGTGTTCATGAGAACGATGATTGTGTTTGGCCGTCGCAAATTTGCGCTGATGATGGTGAGCGCCAGCATCATCTCGTGGGCCGGCGTGTGGATATCTACCGGGGTCTTCAATCTCACTGCGGCCTCCTACGAGTCCATGGCCACGGTGGCGTTGACCCCGCTGTTCGTACCAGGCCTGATCGCCAACGACGTAGAACGGTCGTCACCATTCTCCGTGCTATCCGGACTGGTGTACTCGGTCAGCTTCGTGCTGACGACCACGTGGATCGTGGTCGCGATCGTGGCCGGCTCCTACGACGGCTGGGTACCCCCGTCAATCGCCGTTGCGATAGCCGTGATCAGCGGACTGTTCATCTTCGGCAACCAATTCGTGCTGCTCGGCAAGTATGTCTGGAGAGCGACGCTGGGACGGCTGCTGGCCCCATCACCGGCGAGGAGCTAGGACAGCCCCCGCTCAGTTCTTGCGTAAGCCACGGCTCATATCAGCCGCCAGTTACGCAAGAACGGTCATTTCCACATCGGTTCGCTGACGCCCTCGGTGACAACCCACGGTCCACCGCTGCCGTCGAGCGGCACGACGAGTACGCGGTCCTCGCTGTCATAAACCCAGGCGAACTCCTGGTTGGTGATGATCCCGTATTCCCACAAGCCGTAGTCGCGGGGCCCGGTGGTCTCAATCAGCGTGGTTTCTTCGCCGGACCTGCTGTAGAACAGGGTGACGTGCCCCTCTCGGGAACGGGCCCGCAAAGAATGTGGAAACGGCGGAGGGGGCACGTCACCATCGACGAAATCTCCCCACTCGAGCACTTCGCCCGTGGCGGGATCCACCACCGAAACATACTCCCGCCCGTTGCCGGAATGGATCCGCAGGTTGCCGTCAGAATCCCAGCCCTCGAGATGGAGCCAATCGTCGCAGTACACCTCGTGCGAATCGCCACTGGCGACCCCAAAGACGTGCACACAGTCGTCGGGTCCGTACTCGACGTAAGCGAGCGTGCCCTCGACAGTTGGCGCTCCGGCTTCATAGAGACTGGGAAAGTCAGGTGCCGAAGTGATACCAAACAGCAGCACCACTGCCACGGTGATTGCGGCCACGGCGCCAGCGGCCAGGAGCCAGAGCTTGGCACCACGGGTCAGCTTCGATGCGCTCATAGGGCCTCCCGGTGCCGTCCGAACCAGATGGCAAGGGCGATGATGATCAGGCCGCTGAGGAACAGCCCGAACATGCCGCCGAACGTCTCGCCAAGGAAGTGGAACATCGCCTGCGGCACGAACATGAAGATTCCAATGCCACCGAAGATGATTGCAAGGCGTTCCCGAAATACCACACCGGCTGTGGCAAACAAACCTGCGGTTGCCAGGCCGAGCAGAATGCCGATCACTGCCGCATCCTCAATTGCCGCAATTTGGGCGCCGTAGAGCATTGCGATCCCGCCGAGCACGATCCCTACCGTCGGAGAGGGAAGGACCTCCGCTCGGGCGACGAGCAGCCAGATCAGAGCGTACGCCCACACTACAAAGCCGTAGACGAATAGTTCAGGCTCGGGGCCCAGAGTCAACAACGAGACAACCGTTGTCAGAGCAGCGGCAAACAACACGACGTGTTGGATCACTGAACGCTGCTTCCACAGCATCGCCGCTGCGATGGCGGTCGCGATCGCGCCGATCAGAGTTGACGACAACTCGACTCGGATACCAGCGATCGAGTCGAAGACAATGAACAGCGCTCCCGCAAGCGAGCCAACGCAGCCCGCCCAGAGCACCCCGGACAACCTCTGCAGCGCGGGTTCAGCGCTGCCGACCAACGCAGCCCCACCGGCAAACAGAACCAGCGCCAGTGCACCAAACAAACTCGCTTGGGCCCAGTCGGACAGATTGGTCCAGAACTCGGAAACCAGGAAGAGCACAGCCCACACGGCGAGTGCAGCCCCTACATAGCCGAGGATCTCGGTGATGATGGGGATGCGGCGTTCCGGCTCGGTCTCGTGTTCTACGGGCCCGGGAACACCTAGTGCGGAGCGCCGCATTTGCTCGGCCTGCTCCGCAGAGATGATCCCATCATTCAGCCATGCCTCGAGCTGCTTGTTGAGATCGATCATGGTTCCTCCTTTCCCCTCCATGGTCATCGACCCGTGTCCCCGGCGGCAGGGGGCTGAACCCCCAAACCGATCTAGGGGATTGCCGGGTAGCGGCGCACGTGCCGGCATGAGCCCATTAACCTCAGTCGCCATGCCTGGATTACTCGCCTTTCACGCCCATCCCGACGACGAGGTCACCGCCACCGGTGGCACCCTGGCCCGCTACGCCGACGCCGGCGAGCAGGTGGTGGTCGTGACTGCAACAGACGGCGCTGAAGGGGAAGTGCACAACTACGACGACCCGGCGGAAATCAAGGAGCGGCTACCCGAGGTAAGGGCTGAGGAGCTGGCAGCCGCACTCGGCATCCTTGGGGTAAAGCAGCACGAGTTCCTCGGCTACCGCGACTCGGGCATGATGGGCGAACCGTCCAACAAGCATCCGGATTGCTTCTGGCAGGCCGACTTCGACGAGGCCGTCGGGCGTATGGTCAAGCTCATTCGCCACTACCAGCCAGAGGTAATGACAATCTACGACCCGTTTGGCGGTTACGGGCACCCCGACCACATCCAGGTTCATCGCGTAGGGCTGGCCGCCTTCTATGCGGCCCGGGATCTGGGCCGCTACCCGCTCGAAGACGGTGAGGCCGAATGGGCGCCCGCCAAGCTTTACTGGACGGCGTGGCCTCGGTCCCGGGTGCGAGCCTTCGCCGACGTGCGGCTCGAACAGGGCACGATCGACCATTCCACTCATGAGCGGATGGCGGCTGCAGGCTTTCCCGACGAACAAGTAACGGCATGGATCGATGTGCGCGACCGTTGGAAGCAGAAGGAAGCCGCCTGGAAAGCCCACCGCAGCCAAATACCCGAGGATTGGTTCCTGCTCAACATCCCGGACTCACTGGAAGAGGAGATCCTGGGGCGGGAGGCGTTTGCCCGCATTGCATCTTCAGTTGCCTGCAACGAGCTCGAAGACGACCTGTTTGCCGGTCTCCGCTGAGGAATGACGCTACTGCGGTCCCGCTAGCCTGAGACGACCGACACCAACTCAGGGGATTGCGATGGATATTGCTTCGATCGACGACTTCGACGTCAAGGGCAAGCGAGTGCTGTTGCGGGTGGACATCAACTCTCCGCTCGACCCGGACACCAAGCGGATCAGCAACGAGAACCGCCTAAACAAGAGCATTCCCACGATCGCCGATCTTGCCGACGCCGGGGCTCGCCTGGTCATCATCGCCCACCAGGGCGACATACTCGACTATCACAACGTCATCACAACTGAGGAACATGCGGGCAAGCTCGCCGAGAAGCTGGGCCGACCCGTGGACTTCATCGACGACGTCGCCGGCCCGGCGGCTCGGGCGCGAATCGCCGAGCTGCAAGATGGCGAGATACTGCTCCTCGACAACATCCGCATCTACGCAGAGGAAATGAGCAGCTTCGAGCTAGCGGTGAAGCAAACGCCCGAGGAGATGACCCAGACCTACATGGTCAGGCATCTGGCGCCGCTCTTCGATCTCTATGTGAATGACGCCTTCGCCGCGGCCCATCGCAATGCGCCATCGATGGTGGCGTTCCAGGAATTGCTTCCCTCTGCCGGGGGACGGCTGCTGATCCGCGAAGTCGAGATGCTGCAATCTGTGGCAGTCGAGCCGGCGCGACCGTGCGTGTTTGCACTCGGCGGGCTGAAGATCAGCGATGCGTTCTCGATGATGAGCCAGGTGTTGAGCGACGGCACCGCCGATCTCGTCATCACGAGCGGGGTCACCGGCGAGATCATGCTCCTGGCTGCCGGGCACAGCCTCGGCCGCGGATCGGAGGACTTCATAAACGACCGCGGTCTCGAGAGTTTCGTCCCCATCGCTAAGGAGTACCTGGAGCGTTTCCCCGAGCAGATATTGATGCCCACCGATGTTGTCATCGAAGAAGGCGGCGGCCGCCACGAGTTGCCGGTCTCCGCCCTCCCCGTGGAAGATCTGATCATCGATATCGGCGAAGCGACTATCGCGCAGTACGAGGAGGTGCTCGCCAGCGCCCAGACGGTGTTCGTCAACGGGCCTCCCGGGATCTACGAGCGGGAGGAGGGCGCCGAAGGCACCCGACGGCTGTGGAACGCGGTGGCTGCGTCCTCAGGGACCACTGTGATTGGTGGCGGTGACACCGTTGCCAGCGCTGCGGCCTTCATCGACCTGAGCGAGATCTCATACGTCAGCACAGGTGGCGGCGCGCTGGTTCGCTACTTGAGTGGCACCGAACTGCCTCTGCTCAAGGCCATGGCGCAGCAGTAGCGAGGAGAGCAAAGGCGGCGAGGAGAGTCTTAGGGCTTGTTTTCCACCCGGCGTAGCTGCGACATCAGATAGAGCAGATGCTCGTCGCCGAGGTGGCTCCACAGCCAGTAGTCACAACTGAAGCCGGCAACGCGGACGAAAGCCTCTACTCCATAGCTGTTCGGTCCGGTGCGCAGCCGTGCTTCGCTGCCGTCGGTCCAGGTATAGGCCACCGGGGCCGAGTACGAGCTTCCCTGGAAGGTGCCCAACCCGATGACCCCGCGCCCGCAATCATCGCAAGGAGTGCCGTCGCCGTTGTGACCGGGTCCGCCGCCGAGATCCCAAGCCGCCAACATCTCCCCTGCGTTGGTGGCATTGCGGATGGCCGCACCGCCGGCGTCGCCAAGATCTGCGAAGTACAGCATCGGACAACTCTCCGGTGACCCTGCCTCGGCCCATTCATCCTCGGCAACGCTGGGGACAACCGACAGCGGTAGGGCCGGCTGATCCCACGGTGCATCGCCCAAGGCGACAGGATCAGGGGCGGGGATCTCGGATTGCCACTGAGTCGGGGTGCCCTGCAGGCCCTGCACCATGCGCAGTTGCCCCAGCAGATCCAACAAGTGCTGTTCGCCGAGGAATGACCAGACGTTGTAGTTGCATCCTTCGTCCTTGACGAGGAGGTAAGCAAGAAGCGGCGCCCCCGAGTCGGGTGAAGCGTCGCCTTCGAAGCCGAACCCGACTTTGGAGCCATCGGACATCTCGGCGGTGGTTGGCCAGCGCTCAGCCTCGTCACCCCAGGCCAATCCACCGGTACCGGCCACACCGTAGGCGCCGCGTCCACAGTCAGCGCAATACTCGCCGGTGGGCAGCCGGCCCGGACCGTCCGGCAGATCCCAGGCAACCCCCCACCCGCCGCCGAAGTTGGCGGAACGGATCTCAGCACCGGCACCGAGATCGGCGGTGTTAGCCGGGTATAGAGCCGAGCACCAGCTGCGATTCTCCGCCGCCTCCCATTGCTGGGCCAAGACCCTCGGCACGTCGCTCTGCAACAGCTGCGGCCCAACCCAGCCGGGCTCGAGGTCCTGTGCGCTCGGCGGAGCTTCCGTCGTTGAGGTGGTCGTTGCGGGGGTGGTGGTGCTGGTGGTGGACTCGGCGGCGGCGGCCGTACCCGTGTCGGGCTGGTCTGTGGTCTCCGCCGGAACACCACAGGCAGCTAGGAGAGTGCTCAACACCGCAATGATGATGGTCTTCTTCACCAGCAATCCCTCGACTCGAGGTTAACGCTAGCTGGCCTCCGCCGGTTCCCCTCGGACCAACTGAGATCAAGCAGCGGCCTCGACGATTCGCTTCAAGTTCGACGACTCCTCAGCGAGGTGTTTCCGCAGCTGCTCGACTCGCTTGCGGAAGAGTCGCTCGGTGAAGGGCCCGTAGCGGTAGGCAATCCGTGCCGTGAAGTCACACCCGCCGGCTGGATCGGGCTCGATCTCAAAGGTGCCCCCAGGCAAGAGCAGACCGATCGATCGGCCGATTCGGTAGGCATAGCGATAGGGCGGATCAAACTCGATGAGTTCGAGGAGCAGTTCCTCCTCATGGTCTCCGATCAGCTCGACCGTACGTATGACCGAACCCACTCGATTGGGTGGACCCGCCAGCCATTCGGCAAGGATGTGATCCGGATGCCAGTCCCGGTAGTTGTCGACGAGGTGGCACAGCCATCCCCAGACTTCGAGGGGCGACGCATCGATGTGAACGGTGTCTTCTAGGTAGCGCATATGCACCCCCCTTCACTACTTTCATTGTCCTACTCCGGGGGTCGAATTGGGAGAGGGATTCCTGCTACTTGGGCGCGCCTGGAACATCGCGCCAGCGCGAAAACTGCGGTTGTATCGCGAAACAAAACCAGTCTGCGAATTTGCCCGGTCCCCCGTTGAGCCAGTAGAAATAGGGCGTTCTTCCCCTAAACGCCGACCGTGGCTGCGCGCAGTTAATGACTCTTGCGTAGTTACACCGGTGTAACTATCATTGACTTCCCCTGCGCAACATATGGGGTTCGCACGCCGCAGTGAACCACAACATGTTGTGGTTGTTAATAGATCTGTGGATAAGTGCACGTCTGGTTGGCGTGGCGGGAAGGGTAACAACATGGGCCAAGGACTGACCATCGAACGGAGGTTCACCACCGAGGGCCAGGATGTCTACGACACGGTGGAGTGGAGTAGTAGGGACTCCCGGATCACCAACCCTGACGGGTCAGTAGTTTTTGAGATGCTGGGTGCGGAGATCCCGGCACAGTGGTCCCAGGTGGCCGCCGACATCATGGTCTCCAAGTACTTCAGGAAGGCCGGTGTCCCCCAGTTCGACGAGGCGGGCAACGTCATCCTCGACGATGACGGCAACCCGGTAACCGGTTCCGAGACCTCCGCCCGTCAAGTCATCAAGCGCCTTTCTTCAACCTGGCGGTGGTGGGGCGAAACCAACGGTTACTTCGCCACCGAGGGCGACGCAGCAGCGTTCGAGGACGAGCTCGCATACATGCTTCTGCACCAGATGGCTGCTCCCAACTCGCCGCAATGGTTCAACACCGGCTTGGCCCATGAATATGGGATTACCGGCACCGAGCAAGGCTTCTGGTATGTGGATCCCGAGACTGAAGAAGCGATGCTCTCCGCGGACGCCTACAGCCGCCCCGCCCCCCACGCCTGCTTCATAAACTCGATCGACGACGATCTCGTCAACGAAGGCGGGATCATGGATCTGTGGGTCCGCGAGGCTCGCCTGTTCAAGATGGGTGCCGGCTCCGGGGCCAATTTCTCCAACTTGCGTGCCGAGGGTGAACCGCTGTCCGGTGGCGGGAAGTCGTCCGGGTTGATGTCATTCCTCAAGGTGGGTGACCGGGCCGCCGGCGCCATCAAGTCAGGTGGCAC
>JASJEG010000019.1 GCA_030064765.1 Acidimicrobiia bacterium
CCAGGAGATGTTCAGCCTGGCCGACGGGTGCACCATGTCTGCCAAGAAGGATGGTCTAGCCAACATAGGTGGGTTTGTTGCGCTGAACGACGGTGAACTTGCCGCAGAGTGCCGCAACCTCCTCATCCTCACCGAGGGGTTCCCGACATACGGTGGCCTAGCCGGCTATGACCTGGAAGCGATAGCAGTGGGTCTCAAGGAGGTCCTGGACGAGAACTACCTGCGGTATCGAATCCGCTCGACCGAGTACCTCGCTGAGAAGGTATACAACGCTGGGGTACCCATCGTGCGGCCGGCGGGGGGCCATGCCGTCTATCTCGATGCAAGAGCACTCCTGCCCCACCTCCCACCAGAGCAGTACCCGGCCCAGGCGCTGGCCGTAGAGCTCTATCGAAACGGCGGTGTACGTGGAGTCGAAATCGGTTCCGTCATGTTTGGCAAGCCGCAACCCGACGGGTCCGAGATCCCGGCCGCAATGGAGCTGGTGAGGCTGGCCATACCCCGCCGGACCTACACGCAGAGCCATGTGGACTTTGTGGCGGAGGTGGTTATCGACGTTGCGATGGGAGCTGGGGACATCGGTGGCTATCGGATCGTCGAACAGGCCCCCTGGCTGAGACACTTCACTGCGCGATTCGAGCCGATCTAGAGCACCCACTGGTCCCCCTCGAGGGGGGACGCGCCGAGCGGGAGTGAGGTGCAGGGGGGTGACGAACCAGCCGCCAGCCAACTGGAGTTCGATCACTGCGCGGTTCGAGCCGGTCTAGAGCACCCACTGGTCCCCCGCGAGGGGGGGACGCGCCGAAGCGGCGGCGAGGCGCAGGGGGGTGACGGCCCTTCCCGGTCCAGTCCCTTTGGGTGCGTACCCGGCTCTGCCAAGCACGCATGGACGCCTCAAGAAGGCCTGTTGGGCAACCGATCTCCTCATGTGAAGAGGAAGGATCTGTTGACCCCGCTGCTCAAGACAGGCTTGGTTGCGCTGGCCCTGCTGCTGGTGTTGACCGCGTGCGGTCAGGGCGAGGAGACGACGGCCACGACTCAGCCATACGAGTTCCCTGTTGAGCTGATCGTCGCAGGAGAAGCCGCAGCCGCTCAGGTGACGAATACCACCGTTCCCCCGGTCACGACTGCACCTTCGCCGGTCGAGCCGCCGCCACTTCCGCAGATTGCTGCTGAAGCGCTGGAAGGCGATGGCCGCCCGCTTGCCTTGCCGTCCTCAGCCCTCCTTCCGGGTGTCGGTACGCTTGCACCTCAAGTCGTAACGGATGCCGGGGAACGTCGTCTGCTGTCCGACGTTCACGTATCGGTGACATTCGATCCCGACACGGGGTTTGTCGTCGATCCAGCGGGCTGGTGGGTGATCAACTACCCGCTCGAGTGGATCTACGGAGCACAAGGCCGTACTGCCGACGAAATCGCAACAACACTGTTTGGCAAGCCGGCTGATGAGGTCACCAACTACTACTTCTATACCGCTCCCGGTGCCCGCGAGAAGGTACAAGCCGTTGCGGAGGCCACTGAACCAGCCCCGGTCCGGATTGTCACCGGCCCGACACTCGTGGTGGACAACCAGGACCCGAACGCCGCCGACGACAACACCGGGTCCCCAGCTCAGCCGCTCCTGACCATCGGCGAAGCCGTTAGTCGAGCCGCACCGGGAGATACCATTCACGTCTACCCGGGCACCTACCGCGAGAGCGTCGAAGTCACCACCGATGGAACCGCAGGGGAGCCGATTCGCATCGAAGGCATTCGGGGAGCTTCGGGGGCGATGCCGGTGATCACTGGAAACGACCAATTCCCGGACAACGCTTGGAGTCCCGTCGAGGGACTGCGTGGGGTGTATCGGGCAGAGGCTTTTACCGGCGTTCCCGGGACGCTTGCGGTTGACGGTCAGGCGCTGGTCGAGCGGAGTGCACCCTGGGATCTCAGGGGTGGTGAGTATGTCGTGACCACGGGTGGCGAGGCATACGTCGATCCGAGGTTTGACGGAGACGTCAGGGCCAGGGAGGGAACCGTCTACGACTTCGGGTCGAGCCGCTACATCTGGGAGGTTGCGCAAACCGACGACGGAGGTTTCTTGGACCTCGGCACCGAGTTCGGAGAGGAGTTCGAGGGCGGCGTCTACTGGGGGTCTGCATGGGTCTATGTGAAGCGCCCCGACATGGTCGAGGACTACCAGTGGTACGGGACCAACGACTTCGACCTCCAGGTGTCCGGCCCGTTCCGCGCCGGGCGGGTGGCAGGGTCACCGCTGGCCGAGCAACCCTACGAGTATCGGGTGTGGCTCGACGGAGAGTTGCTGGATGGGCACATCCGGGCGGACGCAGCCAACGAAGAGGCGGAACTTCCTCACCCCGTTCCCGGACGGGGCTCCTTTGGTGAGTCCTGGCTAAACGTGGTCATGCGCAAGGGCTGGCACCACCTGGTCTTCCAGTGGGACACGACAAAGGCGTCATCGGCAGACGCCCCTCCACCGCTGTTCCGGTTCGATCTGCCGGAAGTGATCGGGGAGGCGGTGAGTTCGGCTGCGAAGCCTGCACGTCTGTGGCGCGCCCCTCAGGGGGAGGCCAAGCCGTACGTCTCGGAGTTCATGCTGCTGGGTCCAGTTCCGTCGTCGTACGATCCAAGTGTGTTTTTGCGGTTGCCGGGCGACGCCGACCCGAACGACTATGCAATTGATCTGGCTGCCAGGAGCGGCCCGGTGGTTTCGATCCTCGGCGACTTTGTCGAGTTCAGGGGATTCGATGTTCGCCACGGCGCCCAAGCCGACGGCGATGCGCTCATAGAGGTTGGTCGGCGTCGCGACGAGCCCGGCGCCAGCGTCTTTGTTCAGGGTGTTGTCGTGGAGGGCAACAAGGTGCACGGCAGTGAGGCGGTGGGCATCAAGGTCGCGGTGGAGGGGGACCAAGGGATGGCTCCGATTGCCGTAACCAACAACTGGGTTGTCGACCCTGGTTCCGTCGGGATAGAGGCAGAAGGCAACAGCTCTCGGCTGACGCCGCAGACTCTGAACGATTGGGCTCCGGGGCGGACCCCCGTTTCGGTTGCGAACAACACCATCGTGAACGCGGGCTGGGCAGGCTACGACCGGCTGCATGATGTAAGCGGCATCGTATTCACCCGCATGACCGGCAGTTCGATCATGCACAACACGATCATCGGGGGCGGACCCGGAATAACCCTGACTGTTGAGAACTATGCCGTCAGAGTCGATGGCAACCGCATCATCGACCCATGGGGCTGGGGCGTCGGCGTGGAGGCCAATCCGGGGCCCAACCTGATTGCGAACAATCTGATCACCGGGCTGCGCGCCGGTCCGGAGTGGAAAAAGGCCCACCTTCTGACCTGGGATTCCGACCAGACCTGGCTGATCAACAACACGACTGACGGTGAGTGGGGTATCGAGACCGGCTGGTTCGGCGACATCGGGTCGTGGGGCGCCGGCGGACCAGAGAACTTCACCAGGATCGAGTACGACACCTGGCAGATGGAATTCTTCAGGCGGACGTACATCAACAATCTCTTTCTTGGGAGCTACCTCGGCGGCGTCGAGGACTACCAAGGGAACTGGGGCGAGTGGGACACCTTCAACAGCAACTATCGCGAGGTACCCAGCCCTGATCCGTTCGACTATCTCGAGGACGGTGCCGAGAAGGCAAAGGTGCGATGGGCCTTCTTGGATCGCAAGGACGGCGACTACCGGCTGCGAAGCGATTCCGATCTCAACTCCGCGGGAACGCTCAACCTGACCAGTGAGAGCGTCACCCATGACCTCTACGGGTTGCTCCGCCACCTCGGGGAGTCAACGCCTGTTGGCGCATTCCGGGTCGAGCCCGATCTAGCTCCCGGCGCGTCGGTCATAGAGGTGGAGTTCGCCGACGGCACCGCGATCCGGATCGACGGTTGAATCACCTCGCGTTGTTGGACAGAGCACTAGCTGAGTCCGCGGCTGTCCTGCTTCAGAGCCGTATCGACCGATAGCGCCGATGCAATGACCAGGCTGCGCAGCGGTTCCTGCAGCGGTCGGTGAATCTGGAGAACGTAGTTGTCCGCCGTTGTGAACATCGTCGTGGCGAGCCCCTCCCATGTCTTTGTGATCCGGGCGACCTCGCTGCCGGTGTGATCCTCGATGCGGAAGTTCCATGCCCGCCAGTTCTCCGCATTGATCGACCCGAGGGTCCTTCCACCGGCCTCCAGTCCGAAGTTGATCTTGCCCACCATGTTCTTCTGCACGACAGCGCCGATCGGCTGCCCGGCACCGTCACCTATTTCGACTCTCGATTTGATGAACTTGCGGGGTCGGGTCAGCGTCAGTTGAACACTCCCTGCCATATCGACGATCTGGAACTTGTGCGTCAGGTACTGGTCGACGTCACCGATGAAGCGCAGAGCCTTCTTGAATGTGCTCTGCCCGACCTGGCGCACCGCGGCAATCTGTTTCCCGTTCTGGTCGTACACGGCGTATTCGCTGTTGACCTCGATGACCTTCGCTTTCTGGTTGATAACGAGGATCGGTTCGGTGAAGATCGATCCGCCGCCGGTTGCGGCGCCGGATAGCCCAGCTTGGTCGGCGACCTGGCGTTGCACTTTGTCGGCCGTGTGCTGCCCCTGCGGGACATGGGTGCCCGAGGACTCGTCGACGGACTCCTTGCCATGGTTCATGACGCGATTCGTCCAACTGGTGCCGTCCCAATAGCGAAGTTCATGCTTTCCGGACGGGTCGGGATACCAGTTGGCTGCTGGCCGGTTGCTCATAGCATCGAGGATAGAGGCGCACGCTCGCACCCGTGCGTGCCACGGGTGCGGCGCGATCGCCTCAAGGTCCGGAGGGCATTAGCGCGTCTCCAGTACTCGCTCGACGTGATCGATGTAGAACGTCCTCATCATTGTGAACTTCCTTTCTGTGTGGCCTCCGGGAGGAGGGCTGGTTTGCGTGCCACTCACCTGATGTGGATCACAGGTGCGGCGCTCTTGATGCGTGCGATTTGCTCAGCCTTGACGTCGTTGATCCAGCGCGGTTGGCGCGAGATATCAATGCCGTTGCGAGCTATCGCATTGCTGATGCGAGCGATAGGTGCGTACACCGTCTTCCTCCTTTCGCAACATCAATCTGACGGTTCCGTCTCGCCGGAATCCACAATCTGCGATGGGCCGTGTATGTGTGCAGGCCGCAGATCCCGACGTGACGGTCGCCATCGGACTCTCCTGTGAGTCCGCGTGGGACGGGGAGGAGTCGAACCTCCGGGATCCCCATTGATGGATCCGCCCCGGTGGTGTGCGGACGCCGTGCTGCGGGTCCGCGGGGGCGGGAATCAAGAAAGCCGCCCCGTGGGCGGCTCCTCGGTGACGGTATGCGGGTCGACGCTTAGAGGGTCGATTTCCCGGTGTTCCGAGGAGCCCGGCTGCCGGAAACAGCCACTGCCGTGCCGTCTCCAAGTGGGCGCGGAGACGCGGGGCAGGTGCCGTTTCCAGCAGCAAAGGTGCTGGTGATCATCTGCGTCTCCTTTCTCTCGAAATCTGCAAACTGAAACGCCGCAACTCCCCCGAAGGGGTGTCACGGCCTGTACGAACACTCCCACATGGTCCGGCCGCTGTCAAGGTCCCTTGTGAGATGAGGACCGAAAGGGACCTTCGGCAGTATGGTCATTTGGTGCTTTCCTACGACAGGTACCTGGCCCACCTCGACGCCGATGCGCATCTGCTTGGAGCTGCAGCTGCCCTTGGTTTGGACGCCGACGTTCCCTGTTGCCCCGGCTGGACAGTCCGCGATCTGGTGGTCCACATGGGTGAGGTGATCAGCCAGAAGGCCGACTTGGCTGCCGAAGGATGGGCCGATGCCTGGCCGCCGCGCAACAAGCTGCCGGAGGGCGTTGATCCCCTCGAGTGGTACCGGCAGGAAGCAACGCGGCTGTACGCGGCGTTGGCCGCCGCCGACCCTGCCGCTCCGGCAATGACGTTTGGTAGCGACCGCACGATGGCGTTCTGGTTCCGCCGCATGGCGCTCGAGACACTGGTACACCGGGTAGACGCCGAGCAGGCGCATGGCTACGAGAGCGCAATCGACCCCGACCTGGCGAAGGACGGTGTCGCCGAGCTGTTTGATGTGTATGTCACCGGCTACCCGTCGTGGGCATCGTTCTATGCAGGTGACGATGTGGTCCGGATTGAGGTTGCCGATCGAGCCTGGACCGTTCGCATCGGTCGGTTTGTCGGCAGCAAGGGTGAGCGGGACTACGACTTGCCTACGACTGTGCTGGAGCCGGATGCCGATCCGCAGGTTGTGGTCACCGGCGAGCCCGGCCGGGTGCTCCTATGGATGTGGGGTCGCGCCTCGATTGCCGATGTGACCGTCACCGGAGAAGTCGCAGTGGCCGAGCGTTTCCGTGCTGCCTGTGCCGCCCGTGAGACGCAGGGCGCCCGTTAATCCTCGGCAGTATCGGCCCGGCGCTCTTCCATGAGTTTGCGCATCTTCTCGTGCGTCTCGTAGCGGCGTTTCATCCGATCCTCGAAGTGCTGCGAAGCCTTGTTGCGACCCTGCTTCCGCATCCCAGGTTGGTTAGAGGCGTCTAGGTCGTGGCGTCGGAACCCGCTGTCGTGACTCATGGAGTACACCCTTTCGTCCGCTCCTCCCATCATGAACCCCAGTACGGGCGGGGGTCAATAGCTTGTGGCCAGGCATTGTGATCAACCTCGATCTGGCTGATGATTGAGATGCGGAATCTCTGCGGGCACGAAACCAACTGCTCGAGTGTCTTTCATTCGAAGGACGTAAGAGGCGGAGACGGAAGAGGGTTTGCTGTGGATGAGGAATCCCAGCTCTTCGCTGAGCTGTACGGCCCGTTGCGACGGTTCGCCGCCGTTGTCGGACCCATTGAGGCAGATCCTGACGATCTTCTGCAAGAGGCGGTGGCAAGAGTGCTACGACGACGACGGCTGACGGACCTCGATGAGCCGGGGGCATACCTGCGGCGCACCATCGTCAACCTCGCCTCGAACCACCGGCGCAGTCTTGCCAACCGCCGCAGGGCGCTGGCCCGGCTGCAGACCTCTGCTGCTCCCGCCGAAGACACCTACCCATCCGATCTGAACGAGTTGCTGCGATTGCCGCCCCGGGAACGGGCGGTCCTCTACTTGTCAGAGGTCGTGGGGTATCGCTATGCGGAGATAGGGGGATTGTTGGGCTGTAGCGAGGCGGCGGCACGGAAACGTGCGATGCGGGGCCGGCGTCGCCTCTACGCCCAGCTCGCTGGGGAGGTGGCCGATGGGTGAGGAATTGACCCGGTCGCTGCGAATGCTCGCCGAACGGGGTGAGGAACGCGGTGCCCAAGCTGTCCTAGAAGACGCCCGCGACGAGGCTGCAAGCCGTGAGGTCGCGGGTCGACCAAGCTGGCGGCGCGGCTTTGCGGTCGCGTTCGGGACGGCCATGGGAGTCCTGGTGCTGGTGGCAGCAACGATTCTGTTGCTTCGTCCGTTTGGTGGCGAGGAGGCGCCTCCGGCCACCGAAGCGCCGGTTGTCCCGACGACGGTTGCTGTCACGCCACTTCCTACTGGCGATTCGGCCGGTCCTCTCAACGACATCAACGACCTGGCGCTGGCACCCAATGGGGACTTGTGGGCTGCGACGGCAGGTGGCGTGGTGCGCTGGGACGTCGCCACCGCCGAGTTCGACGTCTTCACTGAAAGCGATGGAATCCCCGGGCGCAGCGTCGCGTCGATCGACATCGCCCCCGACGGCACGGCTTGGATTGTCGGGGACCAGGGGATTGGCCGTTACGACGGCGGGTGGACTGGTTTCCTGCCGGGGGAGGGACCAGGAGCCTTGGTCGTCGACCACGATGGCGTGGTGTGGGCGACGGCAGCCAGCGAGCCACTGGCACGGTTCGACGGCGAGTGGACTTGGGTTGCCCTGCCCACCGACGGTGACCCGCCGATCGTCGGGCCGAGCGGTTTGGCCGTTGATGGAAACGGAACCCTGTGGGTCGGAACCCTGGAACACGGCGTCTTTTCGTTCGACGGTCTCGCCTGGCGGCATTTCACCGAAGCCGACGGGGCCCCAGAGCGCGGCTGGCATATCGCGGTTGCGCCCGATGGAGCTGTGTGGGCGTGGGATGAGGGTTTCTACACGGATGAGACGCTCTCGGAATACGTGCCGGGTACCGGTTTTGCTCGATACGACGGAACAGCCTGGTCCAACTACACGACCGCCGACGGTCTGCTTTCGAATGAGGGCTATGTGGCAGTCGCAGGTGATGGCTCGGTGGTGGTTGTGCACCGGGAGTGGGGACCGGATCACGAGGAGATACTCCTCGGTGTGTCTCGTTTCGATGGCGGCAACTGGACGACAGAGGCCGCCGTCGGGGCCGACGCCTTCGCTCCAATCGGTGCAACTGCGGTGAGTGCTGACGGCACGGTATGGATGCCCTCTTCCGGCGGGATCCGGGGGTTCTCCGGTGACGAGACCTATGAGTTCGTTGTGCCCGCGGAGTTGGCGACGCCGGCGGCTGCGCCATGGAGTGTGGTGGCTGACCCGGAGCAGCCGCCGATCCAAGTGTCCACGGTCATCGGCGATTATGAGTTCACGTCGGTGAAACCGTCGCCGCCTAGAGACCTCTTCCACGTTGCCGGCACACCATACGGGGCAGTGAGCCCGGGAGATGGCAGGCTCTATTGGTCCGAGGACTATGTGACCTGGTACGGCACGAATCTGAGCCGGGAACAGCAGTGGTTGACGAGGGATGGCAACGACCTAGTGGGCTTCGGCGACGGGTTCACCCGCTACACATGGAATGGCCAGGGTTGGGTCGAAGGACCAACCGTGGAGCTGGCCGGGGATGTACAAGACATTGCCTTCGGACCCAACGGTGCTGTGGCCCTCGTCGATTCGACGGTCTACTACTCGACGGACGGGTTGAACTTCGTTGCGGCAGAGGTCGGCCCCGAACCTGGCGGAGCAGCCGGAGTCTGCTCGGAGGCGGCTCCGCCGTTTGCTGGTGACGGCATCGGTCCGATCCTCGTGACCGAAGCGGGCTACGTGATTCTCGGATCGGCGGATGCCACCTGGGACCGCCGCGACGCACACCTGTGTGAGCCATTGGCTTGGTTTTCGGCAGATGGCAACGTATGGGAGCTGCGAACCGCGGAGTCGCCGTTTGGAACTCGGCCGGCTGTCTGGGACGTTGCGGCGTTCGAGGGCCGCTTCGTGGCAATCGGTAGTTCCTGGGATGAGCCCGGGAACAACGTCTGGGTCTCGGACGACGGTCTCGACTGGCGGCAGGTCGAGGTGCCCGAGCTCGGGTCGCTGCTCGGTGTCGCCGGAGGCGAGCAGGGCTGGTTCCTGACCGGTCAGAGCACTGCGAGCTATGGAGGCCCGGCGCTAGACACCGACATGTGGTTCTCCGCCGACGGGG
Organism: Acidimicrobiia bacterium; assembly: GCA_030064765.1. Classification (GTDB taxonomy): domain Bacteria; phylum Actinomycetota; class Acidimicrobiia; order Spongiisociales; family UBA5794; genus JAAETI01. The sequence continues at coordinate 9,411 of JASJEG010000019.1, forward strand.
AGACCTGGGACGGGCCCTATCCCGGCCCGGAGGGCCTGTTCTGGGCCTACTTCCGTGACGAGCCCTCGGCTGCGCTTGACGCTTTTGTCTCCGTCAATGGCACACACGACGGCATCGTCATCGGACGACTCGAGGATTAGGAAGGAGAAATGAAGAACAGTGGATTTCTTGTTGCTGTGATTGCCGTGTTGGCGGCCTGCGGCGGCGACGCAGAACCAGCTGGCAGCCAGACCTCAGCCGCAAATGTGCCAGCTCCCATTGCCGCTGCGGCCGATCCGGTCGTACCGACGACTGTGGGTGAGCCAACGACAACAACGACCGCGGAGGAGCCCCCAACCACAACCGTTGCCGCGGCAGAGACCCTGCCTCCCACCTCGCCTCAATCGATGCCGACAGCCATGACCGAAGATCTGCGCTACCACCCTGGCGGTGAACCGTTCGTGGACAGATCCGGTGGCATGGATGTGATCGCACCGGTGGAAGGCGGTCCTTGGCCGACCGTGGTTGCCTTTCATGGAGATCCACGATTCGCCAGCAAGGGTTGGCATCGGCCGGATGCGCAGCTGATTGCAGAACAGGGACGTGTCGTATTCCTCCCCGCCTGGGGCCACTTCGACTCGTCTGCCGTCTCGGATCTCGGTGGGCAAGCTGTCTGGGAGATGGTGAACCGGGAATTGAGTTGCGCCGTTCTCTTCGCCCACGCCCATACGGAGGGGTACGGGGGCGATCCGGACAACATCACCCTGTATGGGCTGTCCGTAGGCGGTAACGCTGTTCTGACGGCGGGGCTGGCCGACTACAACCCTCTGCAGACCTGCTCCGAGGCTGGCGGACCGGTTGAGGTGCAGGCGCTGGTCCCCATCGACGCTGATTGGACGCTGGGCGGCGGGTGGGACACGTTGCTTCGCCAGCAGCCTGAGATCTTCTATCTGCAGACTCCGTGGCGACACCTCGATGGATCCCAGGAGATTTCCATTCGTTTGATGGTTCCCGAGCATGTCGGCGCTTACACGCGGTACGTCGGGCCCGAGCCGGAGACATCGTGGCTGTCCTATCGCCATCCCGATATCGACTTGGTGGCGGACCTCGATGCTCGTGGTTACCTCGCCGACGGCCAACTGAGCTTGAAGGAATCGAATGAGTACGCATTCGAGATCCTGCTCGAGATGGGACACGACGCCACGCTCACGGTGATGCCCGAGGCCACCCACGAGAATTGGGGCGAGGAAGGCACAGCCGTGGTCGTCGAGACGGTGGTTGCGGCCGGAGAGATGTGAGCAGTCCAGCGCAGAGTCCCTTCCCGCACGTTCGGGCCAGAACTAGCGCACCGGAAGCCAAGATTTGTGTCTTATGGAATCCGCCCTCCAGACCCTAAGAGGTATGGACCGAACGAGGTGGCTTGCGATGTCTGCACCAATGCTGGCTACAGGGTTGAGGAGGGGACCAATGAAGATTCGGCGATCCATGGCAGCGCTCATAGTCACGTTGCTGGTGGCGGGCTGCGGAAGCGATGGCGGGAGTGACGCACCAGCTACCGAGAGCACAACGACGGTAGCGACCACCAGCCTGCCGACAACGACCGTTGTCAGCGATCTAGAGGCGACTGATGCTTCGGCTCTGGCAACCATGGTTGTCGAAGGGCTGAGATATCACGCCACAGGCGCACCGTTTGCGGATAAGGCGGGTCTTGTCGATGTGGTAGCCCCGAGTGAGGGTGACGGACCCTGGCCCACGGTTGTCGTGTTCCATGGCAACCCGAAGAGGACCTCCAAGACCTGGCATCGGTTTGACGCGCAGCTTCTCGCCGAGCAGGGCAGGGTTGTCTTCGTTGCCAATTGGGGTCACGGAATCACCAGCGCATCGGACACAACGAGCGAACAGGATTTGTGGAGACTGGCCAATCAACAGGTGGCTTGTGCGGTGGTCTACGCCCATGCGAACACGGCAGAGTTCGGCGGGGATCCGAGTCACATCACCCTGTATGGCTACTCGGCCGGTGGCAACCAGGTTCTGATGGCCGGGTTTGGCGATTTTGATCCGTTGGGCAATTGCTCGGCGGACGGGCCGGCGGTGGCGGTCCAGGCCCTCGTTACGGTCGACGCCGATTGGGTCCTCGGTGGCGGCTGGGGGCAGGAGGCCGCCAACCCGGAGAGCTTCTACCTGAAGACCCCCTGGCGCTATCTGGACGGGTCGCAAGACCTCCCGATTCACATCGCGGTTGTTGAGGACCCGACCGGCTATTACTTGAGCGTCGAACCGGATCCCTCCACCTCCTGGGTTTCGGAGCGGCATACCGATATCGATCTCGTCACCGATCTCCAACAGCGTGGGTACCTCTCCGACGGCAAGCTCTACCTGAACGAGTCGAACGAATACGCCTACGAGATCCTCACCGAGCTGGGCTACAACGCGAACTGGGTGGTGATGACCGGATCCCATCACGACAGCTGGAGCGATGAAGGAAGGGCAATTGTCATAGAGACGGTGCTCAACGCCGAGGGCTGACGCCGTCAACCTTGTAGGGCTTCCGCCAGCCTTCCTACATCTTCATCGGTGTTGTAGAGGTGGAATCCGGCGCGGAGCTTCCCAGCGCGGTACGCGATGTGGATTCCGTCCAGCCGGGATTCATCGAAGTCGGGGTCGAGTTCGAGAGACACGATCGCCGAGTTGCTCGACGGCAGCCCGAGCTGCTCCCGCAACGAATTCGCCAGGCCGACATTGTGCCGCCGAATCGTCGCCACCCCGACGTCGAGCAGCAGCTCGAGCGCCGGAACTAGCGCCACCCAGTTGAGCCATCCCGGCGACAAGTCGAACCGCCGGGCGTTCGTTGCCAACCGCAGCGGCGGTCCGTAGATGCTGTCCCACGGATCTGCGCCGGCGTACCAGCCGGCGTACAGCGGTTGCATTCGCGCCTGCAGTTCGGGGCGCACGGTCATGAACGCCGTGCCGCGCGGGCTGAGCAGCCACTTGTAGGTGCCGGCAATGACAACGTCGAAGCGAGTGGCGTCGAAAGGCAACCAGCCGGCGCCCTGGGTGACGTCGACGATGGTCAGCACGCCGTGGTCGGTAGCTGCCGCTTCGATTGCAGCAAGGTCGGCGACCCGGCCATCGGAGGACTGCACCAACGAGAGGGCAACCGCATCGACCCCCGGCCCGATTGCGCCGGGAAGAGATTCGAGGGGGACGAACGTCACTTCGAGATCCGTACGCACTAGCAGAGGAAAGATCACCGAGCTGAACTCGTCGTCCGGACAGAGAACCCTCGAACCGGACGGAATCGCAGTGATCGCCAGTGCTACCAGGGCGGACACCTGGCTCCCGATAGCCACCCAGCCGACCGGAACTCCGGCGAGTCGTGCAAACAAGCCGCGCGCGGCGGCGACATCTTCGTCGTAGGCCGGGGCTTGGGCCCTGCCTCCTTGCCAGTCGGCGATAGCTTGCTGGAGTGCGTCGACTGCACCTCGGGGAGGCAAGCCGATTGCAGCCGTGTTGAGATAACCCGGTGCACCGGGGAACTCATGACGGGCGTCGGCAATCCGCATGCCGTGCAGGATGGCGCTGCGACCGACGAACTTCAAGCGGAGGACGGGAAAGGCAAAAGGTCCCTGTTTCCACCAGAGCGCTCCTGATACGTTGGTGCGGTCGAAGCCGGGAGGTACGCAGATGACCGACAAGACCGCCGACCTAGCTGGCCCCGGGATCGGCAACTACGCCGACCTCGAGAAGATCCTGCCGGACGACTACGAGCCCATCCTCACGCCCCGCGAGACGATGCAGGCTCTCTTTGCTGCCAAGGCCTACATCGAGGACAACCTCTGCAAAGAGCTCAACCTGATGATGGTGCAGGTACCGCTGATCGTTGACTCGTTGAGCGGAGTCAACGACATGTTGGATCGTGATGGGTCACGTTCCCCCGTCGGGTTCCACATCTCCAACGACCACGAGAAGAACCCGATCGATGCGCAGGTGGTGCAGGCGGCGACCAAGTGGAAGCGCATGGCTTTGGCGCAGTTCGCCATGGAGCCCGGCGAAGGCATCTGTACCGACATGAAGGCGGTTCGCAAGGACTACTTCCTCGACCACGACCACTCGGCCTACGTCGATCAGTGGGATTGGGAACGGGTCATCGCTCCTGAGCAGCGCAATCTGCAGTTCCTCAACGGGATCGTCAAGTTGATCTGGGATGTGCTCGTCGGGGCGGAGAAGCACGTGCAAGAGATGTTCCCCCAACTCAACACACCCAAGTACCCCAACCTCCCAGAGCAGCTCACCTTCCTCCATGCCGAGGAGATCCTGGAGATGTTCCCGGATCTGCCCCGCAAGCAGCGGGAAACCAGGATTCTGCAGGAATATCCGGCGGTGTTCATTTACGGGATCGGTTGGCCATTGGCGGACGGCTACCCCCATGAAATGCGTGCCGCCGACTACGACGATTGGATCACAGAGACAACGTCGGCCTCAGGCGAGACCATGCACGGCCTCAACGGCGACATCCTGGTGTGGAATCCGGTGACCCGTCGCCGGCATGAGCTGACCTCGATGGGGGTTCGGGTTACGAAGGAGACCCTGGTTACCCAGCTGGCGATGAGCGGGCAGCTCGATTTCCTGGAGTTGCCGTATCACCAGGCGATCATGAACGACGAGATCCCGCTATCGATCGGCGGCGGTATCGGCCAGTCGCGGACGTACATGATGTTGCTCAAGAAGGCGCATCTTGGCGAGGTCTCGGTGACCGTGTGGCCCAAGATCCTCAAGGACATGTGCGCCGAGAAGAACATCCACGTCCTCGAGTAACTCCGTTGTTGCGTAAACCACGGCCGATATCGGCCGCCAGTTACGCAAGAATCGGTAGCTAACTCACTGGTGGGCCCTCTTGGACATCCGCCAGCCAGGCCTCATGCTCGACACCGGCCTCGGGATCCCAGCAGTCGCGCCACCAGGTAACGCCGAGATCGGCCAGATCGGCATGCCATTGCCGGACGTCCTCGCCCGGGCGGTGGATACCGGCGAAGGCAAAATCGAAGGGCTCGTCGGCCGTGCGGTGTTGTGCAACGTAGTCAGCAATCTCGCTCACGACTTCGAGTGTCGGTAAGAAGAACTCGTTCTTCTCGATGTCGAAGGTGATCGGCGCGATCCCGTCCCAACGAGCAGCGCGCCGTACCGGCCGTCGCTGCGGCCACATTGCGGCCACCCAGATCGGAATCCTCGGTCGCTGCACCGGGCGGGGAAGGAAGGTCGATTCTTCGAGTTGGTAGTGCTCGCCCTGGTACCCGAATGGCTCCCCGCTCCACAATCCGGTGAGGATGTCGAGGCCCTCATCCAGCATGTCGGCCCTGGTTCGCAGGTCCTCCTCGCCGTGAAAGCGGGTGAACTCGGGGTCGGTGGGCCAGCCGATGCCCACTCCCAGGGTGAGGCGCCCCTCGCTCAGCAGATCCACGCTGACGCACTCCCGTGACAGCTTCCAGGGATGGCGGCGGGGGATCGGGGTAACCATCGTCATCAAGCGAATCCGCTCGGTGGCCATGGCTGCAGCCGCAAGCAGTACCCAGGGATCGGCGACCTCGGCGCCGTCCCACACCAGGATGTGATCCCACACCGAAATGCCGTCCCACCCGGCGTCCTCGATCTGCTTGGCGAACTCAGCGAACTTCCTCGGGTCGGACCACATCCCGAAGTTGGGGACGTCAACGCAGTACTTCACAACAACCACCCTGCTCGAGTACTCCGCCGAGGTTATCCGGCTTTGCCCCGCACAAATCCAATGTCTCGGTTTTGGCGTCCCACACCGGAACATATTCCGTTTTACGACGCCAGAACGGGGGTTTGGGCCGGGGTTACCCGGGGATACCCTGAGGCCGCTCAGGGTCCAATCAGGGGTACACCCGATAGCCCGGCGGATGGCGGTGACGCACAATCGGGTCATGGAGTTCATTCTGAGGCAGATCGAGTGGGGCACAATCGCCGGACTGGTGTCGACACCAGTGCTGACGGCGAGCGCCCTCACAGCCGTGGTCCTACTGTCGGGCCTCGGCAGCCGCATCGTTGCATTGGCTGAAGAACTCCAATGGAAACTGCTTCCTGCGCCGGCGGACTCGAATACCGGCGAGCTACCTGGTGTTGCCGATGCCGCAAACAAAGAACCTGGGAGGACCGGACATGTTGAGCTTCCTGCTGTGGCTGCTGCTTGCAGTCGTCGCCTGGCCACTGGCGTTGGCCGTCTTGATTCTGTATCCGCTGGTGTGGCTGCTGAGTATTCCGTTTCGGCTCATCGGCATCTCGGTGCGGGGCGTGTTCGAGCTGCTCGAGTCGATCATTCGGCTGCCGGCTCGCGTGCTCCGTGGGCCGAGCACCGCCTGAGCAACTTCCGTCAGCCGTTCCACGGCGCCGATGTAAGGTGCCCCGATGCGCCTGTACCTGATCCGTCACGCCGTCACCGCCGAAACAGGAAAGCGGTTGTCGAGCGCCGACCCCGCTATCCCGCTCTCTCCCGAGGGCGAGGCAATGGCGAAGCAGCTTGCCGATCAGATGTCATCACTGGATCTGGCGGCCGTGTACTCGAGCCCGACCACTCGTTGTCGCCAAACCGTGGCGCCATTGGCATCCGGCCGGGGTTTGCGCGTTCGCACGGTGAAAGACTTCGAAGAAGCCGACTACGGAACCTGGTTGGGGCGCCCGCTGCGCTCCGCGTACAAGCTCAAGGCCTGGGGCCGGCTCATGGCCTCGCCGGCGCGCTTCCGATTTCCTGAAGGCGAGACCCTGCGCGAAGTGCAAGCGCGCTCTGTTGCTGCGGTCGAGCGACTCGCCGACAAGCACAAAGCTGAGACGATTGCAGTTGGCAGCCACGCCGACGTCATCCGGGTCATACTCGCCAACTATCTCGGCAGTCCCTTGGACTTGATACACCGGATAAACGTGTCTCCCGCCAGTGTTTCCGTGGTAGACCTTCATGAGGCGGGTCACGTGGCGGTGCCTGTCATCAATCAGACCTTCAGCGCCGGGAGGTGGCAATGACCGTTGAGCGCTTCGCCGCCGGGGCGATCGGAGAACCGGGAGATCGCGAGTTCCGCCTCGAAGTAGTGGCCGATGGCGCGACCACCGCCTATCTCATAGAGAAGCTGCAGGTTGCCGCACTGGCCGAGGAGGCGCAGAACCTGCTCCGCGAACGCAGCATGCTTGGAGCCGGGTTGCAGGTCGATCCGGGTGAGGTATCCGCCGACACGCCGCTCGAGTTTCGAGTCGGTGGACTGCAGCTGGCGGTCGACGACGGCTCCGGTCTGGTGACGATCGTCCTGCATTCGACAGAGGAGGAAGATCTCCCCGTCACGTGCGAGCTGAACCTGCCACAGCTCGACGCCTTTGCCCGTGAGGCCCTCGCCATCGTGTCCTCCGGGCGTCCTGCCTGCCCGCGCTGTGGCCTGGCGATGGATCCGGATGGACACAATTGTCCGCGCAGCAACGGAGACCTACGCGGGCATCGGCCATGACCGTTGTCTGGGACCCGGAGGTCACCGAGGTGGTCGGCAGGTTTGTCGACGCCTCGAACGCAACTCTCCTGGCTGTTACCGCCAACGGGGACCAGGTCGTGTACAAGCCGACCGCCGGAGAACGGCCTCTATGGGATTTCCCCATCGAAACCTTGGCCGCTCGCGAGGTGCTGACCTACGAAGTGGCGCGAGCGATGGGCGAGGACATCGTCCCGGAAACTGTTCTCGGTGACGGTCCCTACGGTCCCGGCTCGATTCAGCGGTTTGTCGACATGGACCCGGACTTCGATCCGGTGTCATTGGTGCAGGGTCATAGCGATCGGTTGTGGCCGATTGCCGTCCTCGACGTGGTGACCAACAACGCAGACCGGAAGCTCGGCCACGTGATTTCCGACGGAGCCCGCGTGCTGGGCATCGACCACGGGCTGACGTTCCACCCCGGCGACAAGCTGCGAACTGTTCTGTGGAGCTTCAGCGGTCGCGAGCTTCCTCTCGGTCAGGTCGAGTCGCTGCGACGGCTGGAAGCGGCGTTGTCCAATGGTCTCGGCGATCGGGTCGAAGAGCTTCTCGGCGTCGAGGAGAGGGCGGCGCTGCAAGCGAGGGTGGCTGCCCTTCTCGCCACCCCGGTGCATCCATCACCGCCGGTTGACCGTCCTCCGGTTCCCTGGCCGCCGTACTGATCTCTAGAGGGACGGGCAGGGCCTGTCTTGCACGGTGAGCTGCACCGAGTTCGGATCACCCTCGAGCGCTGTTGCCCCAAGGACGAGGTCGAGGATGACCAGGTCCGCACACTCGGTGTCGGAACTGACGAGGCGCTGGAGCTCGTCGGGCCAAGGCAGAGCGACGCTGAAAACCTCTGTCGACTCCGGCGCCTCGATGCGTAGCTCCAAGCCGTCGCTGTGTGCCCCGATACGTAAGAAGATCTCGATGACGCTTTCGCCGGACGCGTCACCGGCGACGCCTTCGTCGCCAAGGCCTGCATCCATGAAGATGACAACGTCACTGCGTTGGAGCGCTCTGTCGAGACGCAGGGTCAAGGTGGCACCGTAGGAGACCCCGGCTCCGTCCCACGGGGCCTCGCGCTCGCAGGCTTCGTAGATCCATCCCGACGGTGCGTCGAGCTGCGGGCTTCCGTAGCGGGCGCCGTTGAAATCAAAGAGGTGCGCTACCTGCGTCTCATCGGGTCGCGCTTCCTCGAGGATGAAACCGTCATCGTCGTACTCCAGGAAGCGCACCCCGGCTACACCTGTGTCTTCTGGCATCGTCGCAGTGCACACCCATGCGACATCGTTGCTGGTGACCCTCCCGAAGAGCACGGTGGGTAGCAGTGCGTCGCAACCGCGTCCCTCCGATAGGGTCTCGTTGCGGTACCAGCCGCACGGTTCGGTGCCCGTCAGTGGATAGTCGTCGTGGGGGCACCAGCGATCGACTCCGGACTGCAATCCCGGGGTCGCAGCCTCCACGGCTACGCAACCGTCCCCCTCGTCGAACAAGGAGAAGGTGGTCTCGTCGACAGTGAGGCTGCGTACCATCTCGCCCACCGGAGGCTGCGGAGGCTCGGGACGGCCGGGACCTTCGGAGTCGATGTGGGTGTCGCCACAGGCTGCCAGGACCAGCGCCAGAATCAGCAGTCGCCGCATTGCCGCAGTCTACGAATGGGCGAGCGCAATGACCGTATCGCCCGGGGCCGCGTCCCGCAGCGGCGCAGTGTTGTCGCCCACTATGACCTGGACGCGACCACTGGACTTGACGACGAAGAGGATTGCAGCGACATCTTCCGAGGTTAGCTGAGACTCGAATATGTCGGGATCACTCGCCAGCTTGATACGCCGCACCGTCCCGCCTCCGTCGAGCATGTCTTCGATTGCTGGGTAGTTCCAATCCGGTCCGAACAGCTGTCTGCCGCCGAATACGTCGGCAGGAGTCGAGCCGATGCCCGTCTCGGCGCCACGGGCTGCCAGCTGATAAGTCTCGGCACCGCCAAACGTGCTCGAAAACTGGGTGCTGGCCAGAGTGTTGACGTCATCATTTGGCGTCAAGGCCAGGAGACGGCCGATGCCCGACAGATCCAGATCCAGGTCGAAGTCGTGAGCCAGCACGTTGCCGTAGAACGCACGCCGTCCCGCCATGCGAGCCTCGTAGTGATCCTGCCGGTTGGTTGTCGCCAACACGACCGGAACGTCGCTGGCAGCGAGGGCGTCGGCCACCGCCCGCTCCACCTTGCCGGCGCCGAGTATGAGGGCGCCCTCCTGATGACGGGCGGCGAGGCCGAGGCGGCGTGCCAGCGGCCCCATGCCGACGCCGTAGATGGCGACGGTCCCGACGATTACCGCAAAGACGAGCGGTGTCAGTTCCTCGGCCCCGGCGATTCCCTCGTGCTCCAGCTCGAGTGCAAAGACCGAGGCAACCGAGGCGGCCACGATTCCGCGCGGTGCCACCCCGCCGAGCAAGGTGCGCTGCTGCCAGGTGAGCGATGTACGCCACGTTGAGACCGCAACGGCAGCCGGGCGGGCAATCAGCACGAGAGTCACAATGAGGGCGATTGCCGCCGGCAGGTCCACCCGCAGCTGTTCGGTTGTGAGGCTGGCGCTGAGCACGATGAACAGCACACCGATCAACAGCACCCGGACGACTTCGGAGAACTCGATGATGTGCTCGGTGCGGGCTCGGCGCTGGTTTGCCAGGGTGAATCCGAGCACGGTCGTTGCCAGCAACCCGCTTTCGGCAACGAGCGCATCAGCAACAGTGAAGGACAGCAAGGCGATGCTGAGGCCGAACAGCGGCTGCAGATGCTCCGGCACCCAGTGACGCCGCAACGCCTCGGCGGACGCAAAGGCTACTGCTGCACCTACCACCAAGCCGGCAATAGTGAACGCCACCATATCGCTGGCGATTTCGCCGCCGCTGGCAGTCACCTGTGATCCTCCGAGTAGCAGGATTTCGAAGGTGATCACGGCCAGCAGTGCACCTATCGGGTCGATGATGATGCTTTCCCATTTGAGAATCGATGCCACCGACCGGTCCGGTCTGACCAGGGTCAACAGCGGTCCGATCACTGTGGGGCCGGAGACGACGAGGATCGACCCGGTGAGAATTGCCATCCCGATTGAAAGCTCGGTGAATAGCGAGGTCACCACTGCTCCAATCGCCCATGTGATGAGGACGCCAACGGTCACCAGGAGCCACAGCACACGCTGCTGGCCTTCCATCTCACGGATACGCAGGCTGAGGCCTCCCTCGAAGAGAATGAGGCCGACGGCGATCGACACCGCCGGTGCCAGCAGGTCGCCGAGTAGCTCGGCCGGGTTGGCCCAGCCGAACACCGGCCCGATCAGAAACCCGGTGACCAGCAGCGGAAGAATCACCGGGATCCGGGCGCGCTCCCCCAACCACGTGACGCCGAAAGCGAGAACAACGAGGCCGGCTAACTGAATGATGGGGTCTTCGAGCATTACATCCTTGGAGGAGGTGGCCGGATTGTACGTGCGCCGGGTTGTCTAGGGGGAGGGGGGCCGTCAGCGGTCCAGTTCTGACCGGAGCGAGCGCGCCATCATCCGCTCGTAGATGCCGGG
>JASJEG010000149.1 GCA_030064765.1 Acidimicrobiia bacterium
TCTGCGATCCGCCAACCACATCAAGCTCAGCCCAACCAGCGACAACAGAATGGCCGTCGATGAGAGCAGCCGAACCGGGTTGAGCGGCAGTGGTGGCGGCGGGTCGATAGGCAACCCGTCGTACAGATCCCTGGGAGCTCGGTCCCCAGCCTCGTTGAACAGTGTCCACTCACAGCCGTTCGCTCGATCGCGTTCGAGATGCCAGCCAGGCGGTTCCTCAACGAGCAAACCGTCCAGCGTGCAGAAGGCGGAGAAGGGGGTTGTGTGGCGTAGTAGCCCGACCACCCCGGCAGCCAGCAGCGCGATCAGGAGCCCAATCAAGATTGTTCGCCGCTTCACCACAGCCCGAGCTTACGACTGAGCCGTGCCTAAGCCTCGGTCCCCGGCCGTCGATACTCGGCCACGTAACCCGGCACCGCAACGTCGACACGAGAATCCACATCCTCCACCGGCGCCTCCGGAGTCATCGTCAATGGCACCACACCGGCCCAGATCGGCAAGTCGTAGTCCGCTTCATCGTCTTTGGGGCCACCGGTCCGCACCTTGGCGGAGGCTTCCGAAATCGGCAGAGCCGCCACCAGGGTGCCCTTGAACTCCTTGTCGGCCATCGGACGCGAATCGGCCCAGCGACCGGGTACGACGTGCTCGGTCACCGCTTCCAGCGCCGCCCACTTCTCTGCGGCATCGTCGACAATCCGGGGGGAGCCAAACAACACCACCGACCGGTAGTTCATCGAATTGTGGAAGGCAGCTCGGGCGACGACCAACCCGTCGACCAGGGTCACGTTGACACAGATCTCATCCCCCGACCGCATTCCGCGCAGCATCCTGCTCGCCGGGGATCCGTGGAAGTACAGAGTGTCTCCAATCCGGGCGTGGATCGTTGGGATGACTACCGGGGAATCCTCGTGCACAAAACCGACGTGGCAGATCAAGGCCTCGTCGAGAATCGCGTTGATCAGATCCCGGTCGTACGAGCCTCGCTCGGGTAGCCGGCGGACCTCGGTTCGTGGCGTTGGCGCTGCGGACATGGCCGGGAGCTTACCGCCGCCTATCGTGTCGGCATGGCCAAGGCCCCGCATTCCCTGTTCGCCAGGATCTACGACCTCTTCATGGTGCCGCAAGACCGCTTTGGCCTGGCACACCAGCGAGCGCGGCTGTGCGGTCCGGCGAAGGGCAGGGTTCTCGAGATCGCCATCGGCACCGGGCTCAACATCCCCCACTACGAAAACGCGGACACCGTTGTCGGGATCGACAACAACGTGGCGATGCTGCGGCGGGCGATTCGTCGCACCTGGGAGACCAAGATCCCGGTGGAGTTGGTCGTTGCCGACGCCCAAACGCTCCCCTTTCCGAAGGGCTCGTTCGACTCGATTGTCGTCGGCCTATCGCTGTGCACGATCCCCGATCCCGAGACGACTCTCAGCGAACTCCATCGGGTTGCTAGTGCCCAAGGAGAGCTTCGCTTCCTCGAACATGTTCGATCGGCCAAACCCTCCACCGCCCGCCGCCAAGACAGGTATGCGCCCGTATGGGAAAGGGTCTCCGGTGGCTGCCGTGCCAACCAGGACACTGCGAGGCTGATCGAAGAATCCAGCTGGTCCATCAACGACATGTGGTCATCAGACGGCGGCGGCCTAATCCAGGGGACCGCGGTAGCGACCCAGGCCTAGAGACGACCTGCCTCCACAATCCGCTGCAAGAACTGCCGGGTTCGCGGCTCCTGCGGATCCTTGAACAGTTTGTCCGGCGGAGCTTGCTCGAGAATCCGTCCGGCGTCCAGGAAACACACCTGATCCGCCACATCACGGGCAAAGCCCATCTCGTGGGTCGCAATCAGCATCGTCATCCCACTTGTCTTGAGATCGCGAATCACGTTGAGCACCTCGGCAATGAGCTCCGGGTCGAGCGCCGATGTGACCTCATCGAGCAACATCAACTCCGGCTCGTAGGCCAGCGCCCGCACGATGGCGACCCGCTGCTGTTGGCCCCCTGACAGCCGATCCGGGTACTCGTCCGCCTTGTCGAGCAATCCGAACTGATCGAGCAGCCTGCGGGCGGTGTCCTCGGCCTCGCCCTGGCCGGTTCCGTGAACCTTGCGTGGGCCGAGAGTGACGTTGTCGAGCACCTTCATGTGTGGAAACAGGTTGAACGCCTGAAACACGATCCCCATCCGCTGTCGCACCTGATTGGGATTGACTCTGGGGTCGGTGATCGCCTCACCGTCGAGGGCGATGCGGCCCCCGTCGATGGGCACCAACAGGTTGATGCACTTGAGCAGAGTCGACTTGCCCGATCCCGACGAACCGATCAGGCATACGACGTCATGGAGATTGACCTGCAAATCGACGTCCTCTAGGACAACCTTCTCTTCGAAGGCCTTCGAAACACTCTCGATCTCGAGCTTTGGCGAAGTCATGTGCTCATCGCCTGTCTGCGGCGTCGGTCCCGTTCCGTGTACCAGTCGGTGAAGCGAGCCACCGGGACGCTGATGAGCAGGAAGAGAACTGCGGCCACCACGTAGCTGGTGTAGTTGAAGGTTCTTGCGTTGTAGATGTCCGCCTCGCGTAGTCCCTCCCTCACCCCGAGCACGAACACCAGGGCGACATCCTTCTGCAGGCTCACGAAACCGTTGAGCAGAGCGGGGATGACGTTGCGGATCGCTTGCGGGACGATCACAAAACGCAGCGCCTGTACCTGGGTGAGCCCAATCGAGCGAGCCGACATGCGTTGGCTCTCGTGAACCGACTCGATGCCGGCCCGATACACCTCGGCGGTGTAGGCCGAGTAGCTGATGACCAGGGCAGCCACTCCCCAGAAGATCCGGCTGGTGGGCACACCGGTCAGCTGCAGCGCCGGGACTCCGAATCCAAGCAACAAGATCAGCAGCAGGATGGGGACTCCGCGGATGAGGTCGATGTACGTCACCACGATGGCCCGCAGCGGGAAGAAGGCGGGACCGCGCAGCGACCGGATCATCGCCAGCACCAGGGCAAACGCAAGGATCAGGACCTCGGCTACCAGGAACATCCGAATGTCTAGCCAGAAACCTCTGGCAACGTCGGGGAACGATTCCTTGAAGTGGAACCAGGAGAAGAACTGCCGCTGCACCGCCGGCCAGGCTTCGGATGTCAGCACCACCCACAGAATCAGCCCAAAGACAATGATGGTGGACCCGGCCGCGATCAGCGCCGCACGAGAACCTTCCTCGCGCGGGCGGCGAGGGAGCCGGGGCCACAGCGACTGTGGGCCCCGGCGAGTTACCTCGTCAATTGGAGAGGTCTTCTCGGGAATCGGCTACTCCGTGATCGTGGCGATGTCACCGCCTGCGGCCAACCACTCGTCCTCCAACGCCTGCAAGGTCCCGTCGGCATCCAGGGCCGCCAGCGCCTCGTTAACGCACGGAACGAGCTCATTGCCCTTGGCGAAGAGCATGCCGTAGTTGTCCGGGTCCGCTGCCTCGATAGCGAACTGGGCGACGATGATGCCGTCAGCACCCTGCTCGGGAATCTGCACTGCGGTCATGAAGTATGCCGTTGGCAGGTCCACGATCATTCCGTCGATCTGTCCGGCAACCAGTGCCGCGATGAGGTCGACGTTGTCGTCATACACCGATGCCTGTTCGCTGGGCTGGATGACGTCCTCGATGAAGTCGAGGCTGGTGGTGCCGATGGCGGCCCCCAGCCTGGCATCGGCCAGATCGCCGAGCGTCGTGGCGCCGATAACCGAGGTGCCATCAATGGTCACCAATGATTGCTTGGTGGTGTAGTACGGATCGCTGAAGTCGACGACCTCTGCCCGCGTCTCGGTGATCGAGTACTGCTGGATGTTGAAATCCCAATCCTTAGGGCCCGGAGCAATGGCCTCATCGAATCCGGTGCGTACAAAGGTGACCTGATCATCCGAGAAGCCCAGCTCGGCGGCAAGCGCAAAGACGAGCGCACCCTCGAACCCGGTTCCCGACTCGGGGACATCGAAGTTGTCGTCACCGACTCCCATCCACGGTGGGAATACCGGCAAGCCGGTTGCCACCGTAAGAGTGTCGGCCGCAACCAGCGGCAAGTTCTCCACGGCACAGGCTGACGGTGCCTCGGTAGTCGTTGTGGTCTCAGGAGCCGCCGTGGTCTCAGGAGCCGCCGTCGTCTCAGGAGCAGCCGTCGTCTCAGGAGCAGCCGTCGTCTCCGGAGCAGCGTCTGTGGTCTCCGGAGCAGCCGTGGTCTCGGGCGCTGCTGTGTCCTCATCATCTCCGCCGCTCACTGCCACGATGATCAGCACGACGGCCAGCACGGCAACCGCAGCGATGGTCACCCGTCCCCATGTCGTCTTAAACCATTCCATAGTTCTCCTCCGCAAGCTCGACGGGTCGAGCATAGTGGCGCACATCGCACCCGCTCATCGCGACCCGTCAAGCACCTCGGCAAGAACGTCGACAACGCCGGGGTCGGTGGAGGCGTGCGGAGCGGCTCTCACCCACCCGTTGCGAGCCGAGACGGTTATGTCGGCATCGGCGAGCCGCTGGGTAGTCTCCTCGGCGGATTCGTCGGGAAGCCGGAAGGCAAGGATGCCCGACCGCTCCTCATCCCCATCCCACAGATCGAGAATCTCCGCGTCCCCGTCACGAATCACCTCCTCGATCGCCTTCACGTTCTCCATGACCGCAGCCTGGATCACACCGATGCCCTCAGCCTCGATGACTTCGAGTGCGGCTTCCAATGCAAAGGCTCCAAACAACGGAGGAGTCCCTTCTTGAAAGCGCTCGGCGTCTGATCGGGCGGCATGCGGCGGCAACGTCTCGAAGTCGAAAGCATCGTCGACTCCCCACCAGCCGGTGAGTGTGGCGTGCAGCATGTCGACCGATCGCGGCGAAAGAGCAAGGAGGCCGCTGCCCCAACCGGACCGCAGCCACTTCTGGCCGCCGGCAACGATCACATCGGGTAGCGATGACGGAAACTCGATCGCACCGAGGCCCTGCACGGCGTCAACGATCAGGAGAGCGTCGTCTGCTAGCTCGCGTAGTGCGGCCAGATCAGGACGAAACCCGGAGAGATAGTCAACCGAGCTAACCGAGATTGCTCGAGTTTCGTCGTCGACCGCATCGCTGAGGGCACCTGCGGTTACTCGCCGATCGGGGATATCGACCAGCCTGATCTCCGGACCGCCCATGCCCGCAGCCCGCAACCACGGATAGACGTTTGCCGGAAACTCATGGGACGGGACAACGATGTTGCCGCCGAACGGAGCCAACGCGAATGCAACCTGGAAGAGGCCGGCCGACGTCGATGGCACGACGGTGACCAGTTCGGGAGCGACACCAAGAAAACGACCCACCGTGCCCAGGGCTGCCTCGTATGCGCCCAAGATAGGAGGCCCCACATCGCCGTCCGGCTCGGAGACTCTCGCATACGCATCGCTCACCGCGACTCGGACACGGCGCGACGGCGGACCGATTCCGGCGAAGTCGAGGTAGCCGAGCGGCTCCGAGAACTCGTGTAGGTAGGCGTCACTCACAGGCATGGAGAGCAGAGTAGACCGGATCCGCCACCACGGCTTGGCCGCAGAGATGCTCCGGTTTAGCCACCGACGCTTCCTACAATCCGCGCATGCGTTTCCCCGCCGCTGCCGGGGCGTGTCTTGCACTCGCCCTGCTCGCCGGCTCCTGCACAACCTCGGATACTTCGACGGTCGGTGAGCCAACGGAGCCACCGCTCGAACCACTGCCTGCTGCTGAGCTCGCCGCGGAGTCAACGACCACCACAACAACCCTGCCGCAGGGCCTGGTACCGGCCAATAGCGTGTACCAGCCGTGGGGCACCGTTGAGGGTTTGACGATGTTCCGCGGGAACCCAACCCACACATTCCACGGCACCGGGCCCATACCGGACGGCCTGGAAGTGTTGTGGCGCTTCCCGGATCAAGCGATGTGCGGCACCTCGCGCTTGGGCGGAGTCGACAAGGTCTGGTGCGGCACCGGATGGACCGGTCAACCGGTCGTATGGGAACGTCCCGACGGTATCACCGAAGTCATCTTTGGCGCCTACGACAAGAACGTGCACTTCCTCGACGCTGCCTCTGGAGAGCGGACCCGACCCGACTTCTTCATGGGCGACATCATCAAGGGGTCGGTCACGCTCGATCCCGACGGATATCCGTTGCTCTACGTCGGTTCGAGGGACAGCCGATTCCGCATCATCGCCCTGGACCGGGATGTGCCGACCGAATTGTGGAGTCTCGACGCCTACTCGGTTGACGGGCGATGGAACAACGATTGGGACTCGAGCGCGGTAATCGTTGACGATCTCCTTCTGGAGGGCGGAGAAAACTCCTGGTGGTTTGCGGTCAAGCTGAACCGGAAACGCGACGAAACAGGAGTGGTGCAAGTACAACCTGAGGTGGTCTACCAGACACCGAGCTGGACTGATGAGCTCGTGCAAGAGGTAGGCAATCAGCATTCCATCGAGAGTTCCACAGCCGTCTTCGGCGACGTCGCCTATGCGGCAACCGGGGCCGGACGTGTTCTCGGAATCGATATCTCTGACCTCGAAGGTGACGGTGGAGAGATCGTCTTCGACTTCTGGATGGGTGATGATGTGGACGCGTCCATAGTGATCGACGAGCAAGGGATGCTCTACGTCGCTGCAGAGGTCGACCTCGCAACGAGCCGCGCGGCAGAGGTCGGCCAACTCGTGAAGCTCGACCCGGCGACGCCCGAGGACCCCCTGGTGTGGAGCGTCGACATTCCTGGAACCGGCACTGTTGACGGCGGGGTGTGGGCAACCCCGGCCCTGGCCGGCGATGTGCTCTACGTACTGACCAACCCCGGCGAGGTGCTCGCAGTCGACACCGGCGATGGCACGGTGCTGTGGAGCGATGACGTCGGACCGCATGCCTGGTCATCGCCGGTTGTAGTAGACGAGACACTGCTCGTCTCCATCGATTGCGAAACCAACTCTGGGTTCCGCGCATACGACATCTCTGATCCCCGCAATCCGGTGATGCGATGGGAGTCGCGCGTCACTGGAGGCTGCATCGAGTCGACCCCGGCAGTGTGGGGAGGGCGACTCTTTGTGGGCTCGCGCGACGGTTATTTCTACGCATTGGGAGCTGAATAATGCCAGTAAGAGGAAGAACAAGTGCCGCGTACTCGGTCGGTCAAGGCGTTATCGGCTTTGGGATTGTCACCGTCGGCGTTGTCGCAACGATTGCCACGATCTTGGGATTCTTTGGCTCCGCCTGGTGGCTATTCGACTTCATGGCGAACTACCGCGCTCACCTGGCCGTGGTCCTGGTGATCGTCGCTCTGGTTTATGCCTTGCTGTTTTCAAGAGCGATGGGACTCATCTTCGGCGCCGTCGCCCTGGTGAACATACTCGTCGTCCTCCCCCTGTACACAGACTCTCCGGCGGAGGCGACCGATCCCGAAGGCGGCTTCACGATCGTCAGCTTCAATGTTGCGCAACGAGCATCGCTACGCGACGCAACCTTCCGCTGGCTCGACAACGTCGAGGCGGATTTGATTCTGCTGGCGGATGCAACGGAACCTTGGATCGCTGA
>JASJEG010000197.1 GCA_030064765.1 Acidimicrobiia bacterium
AGCGATCAACCACGCTCCGCGCGCAATCATCCAACCGAGTTTTTCGCGAACTGGACCCGGCAAGGCCGGTCGTTGTACCGGCTCTGCGGCCCCTCCCTCGCAGAGTCAGCGCTTCGGGTTCTTGAGTCCGGTGTCCAATTTGTTCCGAACTTCCCGCTTGGCCCTGGCGGCCAGTATGTCCTCGTGGTCGGCAACAAACCGGCGAGTTGCATCCGGATCCCAGGGCACCAGCTCCCGGAGTGCCCATGACATCGCCTTGATGACCATGTCGTCACGATCTGGCGCAAGCCGGGCACAGATGTCCAGGGTGCGCATGGTGTCGCCGGTGCCGCCCCGGGACCGATCGTTGAGGGCCACCGTGGAGACCAGCGCAGCTCGACGCCACCACCGGTCATCCGATTCGGCCCAGCGGCGGATGACGTCGTCCTGCAGCAGCCCCTCCCGCCATGCCGGCCCGGAGATGATCCTGGCAAAGGCGTCGACGGACCACCAACTGTCCATACCCCGACCCAGCCTCTCCACCTCAGCAGCGTCGAGAAGTTGCATCGCAGTCGGATGATTGGCAATGAGCTCATAGCCGACCCAACGGTGCCGTTCCAGAAGTGCCTGACCCAGCGCCAGGAGGTCTTCGGCGGGCTCTCCCTGCAATCGTTTCGAGAACTCACATCGCACCCGGCGGACGGGTTCGGTGGTCTGTTCGGGCAGCGCCCGAATCTGCTGATCGATCTCGTTGGCCAATCCCGCAACATCCACGCCACAGACACTAGATACGAGCAGAATGAGGAGGTCGACAGAAAGGCTGTATGGCACGCTACGTGGAGCTGCGACGACATACCGACAACGACGGCGACTCGTTGACCGAAGAAGGTGTGGCGGCAGCAGTAGAGCTTGGCAAGTCGCTGATTGGCGGCTACCAGGTGATCGTGTCGTCGGGAGCACAACGGGCGACCCAGACCGCAGCGTGCGTGATTGCAGGTCTTGGCGAGGCCGTCCCGGCCGGTGTAGTGGTGGAGCCGGCGTTGCGGTCATCAGTGGAGGAGCGGTGGCGGGCTGCTTACCGGGCAGCAGGTGCAGGCGACATCGAATCGCTGCGAGCCGCCGATCCGGACCTGGTTCGCATGGATTCCGAGCTGCTGGCTGGAGGGCTCAGGCGCACATTCGACCGGCTCGAGGAAGGGCAGCGGGCGCTGGCTCTGGGGCACAGCCCCACCAACGAGGCCGCGGTATTCGGCCTGACCGGGGTGATCATCGCGCCGATGAGCAAGGGTGAAGGCGTTGTAGTCGTCGATACCGGCGACGGCTACGAGGTTCTTGCCGCCGAATGAATGGACCGGGGTCTTGTCAAGCCGGATCGGTTGCCCGACCCCACACCGTCCCGCCGTGGAGATCGCGAAAGCCCAACCGACGGTAGAAGGCAATCGCACCAGGATTGGCGGATGACACACCGACGTGGACGGCCGCCACTCCGGCTTCTCGGAGCGAGGCGAGGAATGCGTTCATCAGCGCCCGTCCGTAGCCGCGTTGCTGCATCTCCGGCAGCAGGTCGATGTGGAGGTGTGCCGGCCATCCCGAGGCGAGCTGCTCCGGCGTCTTCCAGGGGTTGTGGAGGAGTCGGACACAGTCGGCATCGGCGGTTCCCGCAGGAAAGGCGTCGAGCGGATACCGCAGCCGCAGTGGCGGCAACCACTCCTGCTCCAGCCATCGTTCGTGTTCGGCCGTGTCCGGCGCACCGACGATGTAGCCCTTGACCGTGGACTCTTCAGTTAGGACAAACGCGTGCTTGGGCCAGCGTTCCAGATACGGTCCAACCCAGATCTCGCCGATCAGCCGGGGATCGGTGTGGAGGGCGGTGGCGTCGGCGCCGTGGTCTCCGGTACGGAGACATACCTGGTAGCAAGCGTCGGCATCGCCGGGGGTGAACGGCCTGACTATGGCGTCACTCATCTTCAGACCGCTGGCCCGTCGACAGTGACGCCTGGCGGAGCACCGTCGGGTGAGCGGAAGAGCGACGGCTGACATCGTCGGCCCGTCCAGATGCGTCGCCGGTCCAGGTGGCCTCGGCAACGGCGTCGAGTCGCGGGAAGAGCAACTCGTCGAACAGTTCGAGGGAACCGATGTGTTCTCCCCAGATCGCGGCCTGACCTCCGAGCAAGCGGCCGGCCGTACTGCGGTAGCCGGTGAGATCAAGGTCGCAGGTGGTCGTCATGGTTGTGGAGCCGGCCCACGAGTGACCGGGCGTTGCCCAGGCGTTATCGACAGCCATGTCGAGGTAGTAGGCGTCGGCGGGCGATGCGACCACGTTGTGGCCCCGGTCGAGCATTGGGCCGATGGCAGATTGCGAGGTCCACGCGACCACGTACTCGGGTTGGACCGCATGGTCGAACTGCGCGACTTCCTGCCACCCAACCCATCCTCGACCCGCTGCGACGATTGCCTCTGCGGCGTCGGCGATCAATTTCCCGGCTATCGCCGGTCCGGGCTCTATGTCGTGTCTCCGTCCGTACTGGGCGGCGCGTGGCGACTGTGTCCATGCCCCGAGCGGAACTTCATCGCCACCGAGATGAAGCACCGATGAGTTCGGGAAGAGGTCGGCGAGCGACCCGAAGGCCTCGTGGAGGAATTGGGTCGTAACCGGCCCGGGGATGAGGACGTTGTCGGGGAAGCCCTGGACGCTAAGCACCTGGCCGCTGTCGTCGGGGTCGCGCAGTTCGGGTACGGCGACAAGTGCTGCGTAGCAATGCCCGGGTATGTCGATCTCGGGGACCAACTCGAGGCCCAATCCTTCGGCTCGAGTGACCCACCGCCCGATCTCGGCCGGTGTGTAGGCGCGGCCATATGGGGCGGCGCCGCTTCCGCACAGTGGTCCGATGGCAAGGCCATGGCCGCGAACCCCTCCGACCTCGGCGAGGGCGGGATAGGCGTCGACCGGGACTCGCCAGGCTTCGTCGTCGGTCAGGTGGAGTTGGAGGTGGGAAAGCTTCCGCCAGGCCACAAGATCGATCAGCCGCTCGACTACTTCCGGTTCGAACCAGCGTCGGGCGAGGTCGACGGAGAGTCCGCGATGGCCATGTTGTGGAGTGTCGGCAATGTGCACCCGGGCGGGCACCCCAGCCGCAACCAGCTGGGCCAGCGTGATCATGCCGTGCGTGACTGCGGCAGGTGATGCGCCACGGAGCCGGGCGGTCGAGCCGTCGATACTCAGGTCGTAGGCTCCGGCGCCGAGGTCGGGGTCGATTGCCACATTCAGTTCCAGGGTCGTCTCGCCTGCAGCGAGATCGATGCCGAGCCGCTTCGCCAGCGCAGCGACGGGCGGCCAGCGGTCCGCCGGATCGGACACGACGTGGACTGCGATCCCCGTTCGGGGTGGTCCGTCGCTCGTGATCTTGGCCGGGCGGGGAAGCAGATTGTCTGTGGCATGGCCGACGGATCCGGGAGCCACAGGGCTAGCGGGCTCCGGCTCCGGGGGATCCAGCTCGGCGGGCACGACGTCGAGTTCGATCGTCGTGCCGTCGGCGCGTTCGATCCATGCGCTGACGGGGCCGTCGTTTGCGTGGACTGCCTGCCAGAGTGGCCGCAGATCTGGGATCGTCCAGTGGTGAGACCCATGGATCAGATCCGGCGGGTCCGGCCGCAGCATCAACCGGGTCGAAAGTGCATCGACTGTCTTTACCTGAGAAGCTGCCGTAGGCCGGATTGCGGTACCCGTGCACATGCCGAGCAGGTCACCAGGCTCGAATCTGTCGGCGGTCAGCTCGATGCGGATTTCGAACCGACCCGGCTCGTTCTCCGATCCGCGACGGTAGGTCGATCGCAAGACACCGCCCTTAGGTGTCGGCCGGAGCGGGGGTGTCGGCCGGAGCGGGTCGGCGGTTGGCATCGACGAATGGTAGCGATGGGCGATTCCCCCACGGTTTTGGCGTCGCAAAGCGGAACATATTCCGGTTTAGGACGCCAGAATCCCTCAGGGACGGCTCTCATATCTGCCCAGCACCTCGACAACAACAGAGTTGATGTCCACCGCAGCGGTCGAGATCGCAACGTCCGCCACCGCAGCCAATCGTGCCCGGCGCCGTTCCATTTGGCGGGTCATATCGCCCCAATCGACAGGCCTGCGGTGGTCATCCGGCTTTGTGCGATCGGCCAGGATCTGGGCTTCTGTCTCGAGGAGCACCACGTACAGCTCATCGGACTCGAGCAGCGCCACCAGCTCGGCTCGATCGCCGATGCTGGCCGCAGCTGCGATGACTGCCGGGTCCCGGGAATCCAGAGCGTCTGCGAACGCAGCAGCCTCGGCATCGTGTAGCCACTTCACCCCCATGCTTGCGGCCAGTTCCCGACCGGTGGCGCCGTAGGTCGCCTCGATTTGGTCGTCCGAGTCAACGAATTGCCGGTTCAGAGCTGCCGCCAGTCGCATTCCTATGGAGGTCTTGCCTGATCCCATTGGTCCGACCAGAACTATGTGATTCTCTGCCATCGCGGTGCGAGCCTAGGTGGACGGACGACGGTCGCCACTTAGACCTTCCGTAGTCCATCGACGATCTGGGACCCGAGTCCCCGTTCCGTGTGCCCTCCGGCCCTAGGCCCGGAATCGCATCTGAGGGATGGTGGTCACGTGACTTCAATGGCTTTTGAATCAATGACGCTTGAAATGAGGGCCGACCTCTTCGCTGCCCTCAGCGATCCGATTCGCTTGCGAATTCTCGACGAGTTGGGCGGATGCAAGACATGTGTCTGCGATCTCCAGCAGACGATCGACGTTGCTCCCAACTTGCTGTCGTATCACCTGCGGGTGTTGCGTGAGGCCGGTCTCGTTGTGGCGACCCGGCGGGGCCGGTGGGTCGACTACGAGCTTGCGCCATCGGCCACCGATCTCATCACGGCTGCGTCGCCCCTCGAGTTATGACGACCGACCTGCAAGCGGTGCGGCGTGAGCAATGGCGTCTGTGGGGCGGGCTCGCTGCGGCGGCCACGGCCTGGGCGCTGCTCTACTCCTTCAACAGGCCCTTCTGGGACTGGTTGTTGTTTGATTCCCTCGGTCTGGATCCGGAGACCCACCTGGGTTCGGCCATCGAGTTCTTCTTCTATGACACCACCAAGATCGCTCTTCTCTTGGTTGGGATCATCTTTGCTGTCACGGTGCTCCGCAGCTTCATGAGCGTCGAGCGCACCCGGGCACTGCTCGGAGGACGACGGGAAGGAGTCGGCAATGTCGCCGCCGCCGGTCTTGGCGTGGTGACGCCATTCTGTTCGTGCAGTGCAGTACCCGGGTTCATCGGCTTCGTTGCTGCCGGTGTCCCGCTCGGCATCACGATGAGCTTCCTCATTGCCAGCCCGATGGTCAATGAGGTTGCGATTGTCCTGCTGTATGGGTTGTTCGGCTGGAAGGTAGCCGCCACCTATGTGGCTGCCGGGCTGGTGCTGGCCATCGTCGCCGGCTGGGTCATCGGCCGGTTGCGTCTCGAGCGGCACGTGGAGCCCTTCGTTTTCGAGACGACCCTGCGCGGGCAACCGGTCGACCTATCCACCGAGTTGAGTTGGGAGGATCGGTTTGCGATGGGTCGCGAGGAGGTTGCCTCGATCCTTCGCAAGATCTGGCCTTACCTGGTCGTTGGGATCGGTATCGGTGCCGCCATCCACGGCTGGGTGCCGGAGGACTTCTTTGTCGATGTAGCCGGTCCCGACAACCCGCTGGCGGTGCCGGTGGCCGTCGGTGTCGGGGTTCCGTTGTACTCCAACGCGGCCGGGGTGCTGCCGCTGGTCGAGGCCTTGCACGCCAAGGGTCTGGCAATGGGGACCGTCCTGGCTTTCATGATGTCGGTGGTTGCACTGTCGGTGCCGGAGATCGTGCTGCTACGGCGGGTTCTGAAGCCGAAGCTCCTTGCCGTGTTCGTCGGCGTTGTGGCCGCCGGGATCTTGGCAGTGGGCGTTCTGTTCAATCTGATTCTGTAAAGGGAGTAGAGATGGAGATCAAAGTCCTGGGACCGGGGTGCGTTAACTGCACCACCCTCGAGAAGCGGACCAATGACGCCCTGGCGGTGACGGGCGTAGCGGCGACCGTTGAGAAGGTCACCGACTTTGCCGAAATCGCATCGTACGGGGTGATGTCGACACCGGCTCTTGTGATCGACGATCAGGTCGTCGTGTCGGGCCGTGTACCCAAATCCGACGAGATCCAGGCTCTGCTCACGCGGTCGTAGCCCGCAAGCCCGATCCGTTCTCGAGTGCCCGTCGCCGCTACTTCGGAGCCTGTGCCAGCGGGTGCCTCGCAATGAAGATGGCGATCGACCCGACCGTATCGATCTCGACGCCCTCGAAGGACGACGCGAGCATTCTGTAGATCGCTTCCTCCGAGTCCTCGAGATTGTCGAAGACGCTACGGCGGTTGTAGTCGCGCAGCAGGGTATGGGCAACCCGGTTGTGTGCACCTGTCGTTCCGATGATCGATGAGCCGAAGAGCATTCCGTTGGGCGACAGCAACGCAGCCACGTTGGCAACGGCCGCAGCCTTGCGCTCGAATGGCCCTGGAAGACAGTGGATGACGAGGTTCATTGCGGCTGATTCGAAGGGCCCCTGAACCGGGAGCGGCTTGCAGACGTCGGCCTCGACCGCCGTCACCTCGAAGTTTGGGAGGCGCTTGGAAGTATGACGCAGGACGTTGTTGTTTGGATCGAGGATGGTGACCTGACTGCCCGGCGCCAAGCCCGATCGTTCGAGAAAGAAGCCCGTGCCCGGGCCGACGTCGAGATGTGGGTCACGAACGTGTCGTCGGTACAACTCTGTGAGCCGACCGGCGGGACAGCGCCACACGTACCTTGTGATCGGTCCCAGGATTATCGGGTCATAGAGCCGAAGGAGGGCCGGGGTGTAGTCAGCCTGTCCTCTGTATGCAGGATCATCTGGGTCCACCGTACGCGCTCCACGTCAGCCGACCGTCGTCGCTATCTGCCCAATGTACTACCAACCGCCGACGGCCTTGATTCGCCGGGGCCGGACGTTATGGCTCCTTCTCGACGCCAGAAGCCCCGGTGACCGCCAGGGTTTGTCCGATGAGATTGCCACTCGCCAGATTCGCTCATGCGAAGTGCGTGATCTCGCCGGCCAGGTGCACAAAACCGGCAACGGTTGCGATCACAACCAGTGACCGCCCGGCCGCCTCGAACCAATGCGGCTCGACTTTGCGGCGCAGTCCGGTGACGAGACGGGCAAGCCACAGAAGCCCTAGGGCAACGATGGCTCCGCCCACGACCCATGGCGGGCTTGTGCAATCGCAGGCCTCCTCGCTGAAGAAGAGCACACTGAATGGGACGACGAGGATCATTCCGGCGCCGATCAGCGCCCAGTAGGCGATCCTGGCGACTGTTCGTTCTCCCCGAAGGCGCCGGGTCAGCCGAGTTTCGAAGACGACGGCGAGGACTCCGGTCAGGCCGGCAAGCACCAC
>JASJEG010000193.1 GCA_030064765.1 Acidimicrobiia bacterium
GGGTCGGGGTG
The DNA here is from genome assembly GCA_030064765.1 of Acidimicrobiia bacterium. Lineage (GTDB taxonomy): Bacteria > Actinomycetota > Acidimicrobiia > Spongiisociales > UBA5794 > JAAETI01. The sequence goes on from JASJEG010000193.1 coordinate 12, forward strand.
CGCCGAAGAGAGAAGAGAAGGCACTGTGCCGACTGTGCAGCAACTGATTCGACAAGGCCGCAAGCCGAAGCCGAAGAAGACCAAGACACTCGGTCTCGCCGGCTCGCCGCAGCGGCGGGGCGTGTGCACTCGCGTCTATACCGTGACGCCCAAGAAGCCAAACTCCGCACTGCGCAAGGTCGCTCGTGTTCGTCTCACTTCGCAGATGGAAGTCACGGCGTATATCCCGGGTGAGGGCCACAACTTGCAGGAGCACTCCATCGTGCTCGTGCGTGGTGGTCGTGTGAAGGACCTCCCCGGTGTTCGCTACAAGGTCATCCGCGGGGCGCTCGACGCCGCCGGCGTGGACGGCCGCAAGCAGTCCCGTTCCCGCTACGGCACCAAGAAGGAGAGCTAATGCGCAGAGCTCCCGCCGAAGTTCGCAAAATCGAGCCCGATCCGGTCTACCGGAGCGTCCTCGTCAGCCAGGTCATCAACAAGGTCCTGTGGCGAGGCAAGAAGGGTGCGGCCCGCCGCATCGTCTACGGCGCTTTGGAGACCGTGCAGAAGCGCACCGGAGATGATCCGGTGAAGGTGCTGAAGCGTGCGATCGACAACATCCGGCCTGCAGTCGAGGTTCGTTCCCGCCGTGTCGGTGGGTCCTCCTATCAGGTCCCCGTCGAGGTTCGTCCCCGTCGGGCGCAGACCCTGGCTGTTCGCTGGCTCGTCGAGTTCGCCCGCAAGCGCAAAGAGAACACCATGGCGTTGCGTCTCGCCAACGAGATCCTCGACGCCTCCAACCGCACCGGTTCAGCTGTCAAGCGCCGGGAAGACGTCCACAAGATGGCGGAGTCCAACAAGGCTTTCGCTCACTATCGCTGGTAACTAAGTAATGGCACGCACCATCCCCCTCGAGAGAATCCGCAATATCGGGATCATGGCCCACATTGATGCTGGGAAGACCACGACCACCGAGCGGATCCTCTATTACACGGGCCGCACCTACAAGATGGGTGAGGTCCATGAGGGCGCGGCCGTAATGGACTGGATGGAGCAGGAGCAAGAGCGCGGTATCACCATCACTTCCGCCGCTACCACGGCGCAGTGGAACGATCACGTCATCAACATCATCGATACGCCCGGCCACGTCGACTTCACCGTTGAGGTGGAGCGCTCGCTGCGGGTTCTCGACGGTGCAGTTGCCGTTTTCGACGCCGTATCCGGGGTCGAGCCGCAGTCCGAGACCGTATGGCGCCAGGCCGACAAGTACGGTGTTCCCCGCATCTGTTTCATCAACAAGATGGACCGGATCGGGGCTGACTTCTATGCAGCCGTCGACTCCATTGAGGATCGCCTCGGCGGCAACCCCGTCGCAATTCAGATTCCCATCGGTGCCGAAGCTGAGCTTCGTGGCGTCATCGATCTCGTCGAGATGAACGCAATCGTGTGGCACGACGAGGAAGGCAAAGAGCGAGAGATCGTTGAGATCCCCGCTGAGTACCTCGAGAAAGCCGACGAGTGGCATCACAAGATGCTCGATGTTGTCGCTTCAGAGGATGAGGACCTGCTCGAGAAGTACTTGCTCGAGGACGACCTCGATCCGGACGAAATCCGCACCGTGCTTCGCAAGGGCACGATCAAGCGCCAGTTCGTCCCTGTGATGTGCGGCTCGGCCTTCAAGAACAAGGGCGTCCAGCCTCTACTCGACGCCGTGGTCTACTACCTCCCCAGCCCGCTCGACATGCCCCCGATGGAGGGTTTCAAGCCCGGCGACGAGTCCGAGATCCTTCTCCGCGAGGCCGACGACACTGAGCCATTCAGCGCCCTCGCCTTCAAGATCATGTCCGATCCCTACGTTGGCAAGCTGACGTACTTCCGGGTCTACTCGGGCATGGCCAAGAAGGGCGATGCGGTGTTGAACACCACCGACCGCAAGAAGGAGCGGTTCGGTCGTCTGCTCCGGATGCATGCTGCCTCGCAGGACGACATCGAGGAGATTCACACCGGCGACATCGTTGCCGCCGTGGGACTCAAGCACACCCGCACGGGTGACACCCTCTCCGCCAACGAGGCTCCGGTCCAGTTGGAGTCGATGTCATTCCCCGATCCGGTCATCGCGGTTGCTATCGAGCCCAAGACCAAGAGCGATCAGGACAAGCTGGGCAATGCCCTGTCCCGTCTTGCTGAAGAGGATCCGACGTTCACCGTCGAGTCGGACGAGGACACCGGCCAGACCATCATCAGCGGCATGGGCGAGCTTCACCTCGAGGTGATCGTCGATCGCCTGCTGCGTGAGTTCAAGGTCGAGGCCAACGTTGGTCGACCCCAGGTCGCCTACCGCGAGACCATCAAGCGCAAGATCAACGGGCACAAGCTGCGACTCAAGCGGCAGACCGGCGGCTCCGGCATGTTCGCTGAGATCGTCATCGATCTCGAGCCGACAGATGCGGGCACCGGGTTCCAATTCGAGGATAAGGTCAAAGGCGGCCGCGTACCCCGTGAGTTCATCCCGGCAGTGGAGAAGGGTCTCAACGACGCTCTCGCCGGCGGGGTTCTCGCCGGCTATCCGCTTGTCGATCTGAAGGCCACGCTCACCGACGGCAATAGCCATGCGGTGGACTCCTCAGAGATGGCCTTCCGTATCGCCGGTTCGATGGCGATGAAGGATGCCGCCAAGCAGGCAGGGGTGAAGCTGCTCGAGCCCGTCATGGAGCTCGAAGTTGTCACCCCCGAAGAGAACATGGGTGATGTCATCGGCGACCTCTCCGCACGGAGAGGGAAGGTGGAGTCGATGGACACCCGAGGCAACGCTCGTGTTGTTGCCGCGTTGGTTCCGCTGGCTGAGATGTTCGGCTACGCAACCGATCTGCGGTCACGAACGCAGGGACGCGCCAACTACACCATGCAGTTTCATTCGTATCAGGAAGTTCCGACCGACGCCGCACGCGAGATCGTGGCCAAGGTCCGAGGCGAGTAACAGGAGAAGCAGGGATGGCCAAGGAGAAATTCGAGAGGACGAAGCCGCACGTAAACATCGGCACCATGGGTCATATTGATCATGGCAAGACGACGTTGACGGCTGCGATCACCAAGGTACTGGCCGAGGCCGGAACCGGTGCGACTGAGTTCACTGCGTTTGACGATATTGATAAGGCTCCTGAGGAGCGGGAGCGTGGCATCACGATCGCTATCGCGCACGTCGAGTATGAGACCGACAACCGTCACTATGCCCATGTCGATATGCCGGGGCACGCTGACTATGTGAAGAACATGATCACGGGTGCGGCGCAGGTTGATGGTGCGATCTTGGTGGTGTCGGCTGCCGACGGTCCGATGCCGCAGACTCGTGAGCATGTGTTGCTTGCTCGTCAGGTTGGTGTGCCGTACATCGTTGTGTATATGAACAAGACCGATCAGGTCGACGACGAAGAGCTCCTCGACCTGGTTGAGCTCGAGGTTCGTGACCTGTTGACCGAGTACGAGTTCCCCGGTGACGACATCCCGGTGGTGCGTGGCTCAGCACTCAAAGCCCTCGAAGAAGGCGACGACACCGCTGTGGCCAGCATCCATGAGCTCATGGAAGCCGTCGACTCCTACATCCCCGAACCAACCCGTGAAACCGATAAGCCGTTCATGATGGCGATTGAGGATGTGTTCTCGATTACTGGTCGAGGCACCGTGGTGACCGGCCGGATCGAGACTGGTGTTGTCCATGTTGGTGAGGCTGTCGAGATTGTTGGCCTCCGCGACCTGCAGAAGACCACCGTTACTGGTGTGGAGATGTTCCGCAAGCTGCTTGACGAGGGTCAGGCTGGTGACAATGTTGGGCTCTTGTTGCGTGGTATCGGTAAGGATGAGGTGGAGCGTGGCCAGGTGGTTGCGGTTCCCGGTTCGATCACTCCGCATACCGAGTTCGACGCTCAGGTGTATGTCCTCACTAAGGAAGAGGGCGGACGGCATAACCCGTTCTTTGATGGGTATCGGCCGCAGTTCTACTTCCGGACAACGGATGTGACCGGCACGGTGAATTTGCCTTCGGGTACTGAGATGGTCATGCCCGGCGACAACACCGAGATGAGTGTTGTGTTGGGTAAGCCGATCGCGATGGATGAGGGTCTCCGGTTCGCTATCCGTGAGGGTGGCCGCACCGTCGGCGCCGGCCGCGTAACCAAGATCACGAAGTAGGCGCGGACCGGCCTTCGGCCGGTCCGGCGAAGTTCCTGCGGAACTTCGAGCTAAGAGACAGGACTAGAGAAGAAGATGGCAGACGAACACCGGATTCGCATACGACTCAAAGCGTACGACCACTCGGTCGTCGATGAGTCGGCGCGCAAGATTGCAGAGACCGTGATTCGCACTCAAGCGAAGATCAAGGGTCCGGTGCCGCTGCCGACCCGGATCCACCGCTATTGCGTAATCCGGGGACCGCACGTAGACAAAACCAGCCGGGAGCACTTTGAGATGCGCATTCACCGGCGACTCATCGACATTCTCGAGCCAACGCCCAAGACCGTTGAGTCCCTGATGCGCCTCGATCTCCCTGCCGGCGTAGAAGTGGAGATCAAGAGGTGAAGACAATCCTCGGAGAGAAGCTGGGCATGACTCAGATCTTTGATGATGAGGCGCGGGCCATCCCCGTCACCATCATCAAAGCGGGTCCTGTTCGAGTTACTCAGATCAAGCGCGCCGGCACGGACGGCTACGACGCAATCCAGATTGCGTTCAAGGAGATGGCAAGCAAGCACGTCAACCGTGCCAAGGCCGGCCACTTCGCCAAGTCGAACACGCCGCCGGCGAAGCACATTGTTGAAGTACACGTTGATGATCCCGACCAGTTCGAGCTCGGCCAAGAAATTGGCATCGGCGACATTCTCGCCGAGGGCCAGAAGGCCGACGTGACCGGTATCTCCAAGGGCAAGGGCTTTGCCGGCGCCATGAAGCGACACAACTTCAAGGGGCAAGGCGCCAGCCACGGTGCGCACAAAGTGCACCGTGCTCCTGGAGCTATCGGCGCTTGCGCCACGCCCGCCCGTGTCCACAAGGGCAAGCGGATGCCGGGCCGGATGGGTGGCGAGCAAGTCACCATGATGAACCTGGACGTGGTCAAGATCGACGCCGCCCGCAACGTCGTGATGGTGCGCGGCGCGGTTCCCGGGCCCAAGGGTGCGGTGCTGGTCATGCGAGAGGCGGTGAAGAGCAATGGCTGACAAGCTGACGGCTGATCTCTACAGCGCCGATGGCACCAAGACCGGCTCGGTCACCCTCAGCGCGGACATCTTCGGCATTGAGCCCAATACGGCCGTGATGCATCAGGTCGTGACGGCGCAACTCGCCGCCCGTCGCGCCGGTACGCATTCGACCAAGACTCGCTCCGAGGTGCGCGGCGGTGGTCGCAAGCCTTGGCGCCAGAAGGGCCTCGGCCGAGCGCGTCACGGCTCGATCCGCTCACCACAGTGGGCCGGCGGTGGCGTCGCTCATGGTCCCAAGCCCCGCGACTACTCGCAGCGGACCCCGAAGAAGATGAAGCGCCTTGCCTTGCGCAGCGCCCTTTCGGTCCGCGCCGCTGACGGCAAGATCAAGGTCGTCGAGACCTTCAACGTCTGGGAGAAGCCGAAGACGAAAAAAGCAGTCAGCCTGCTCGAGTCAATGGACATCTCGGGCAAGGTCCTCCTACTCGCCGAGGACCACGAGAAGACTGCGATCAAGTCGTTCCGCAACATCGAGGGCGTAATCGCCAGCAGCGTCGGCCAGGCCAACACCTACGACGTGCTGTGGGCGGACACCATCGTGATGAGCCAGGGCACACTCGAACTCGGTCAGGGCACGCCCCGGGGCACCGAGGAGCACGCTACCCAGGTCAAGGATGCGGAGGAATCGCAGGGGACTGAGGTGAACGCATGAAGAAGAACCCCCGCGACATCATCTTCGAGCCCGTCGTTTCGGAGAAGTCCTACGACTTGATCCAGGATTTCAACACGTACACGTTCATCGTTGACAAGCGCGCCAACAAGACGGAGATCAAGCACGCAATTGCTGAGATCTTCGATGTGCGAGTCACCCGGGTGAACACGATCAACCGCAAAGGCAAGCTGAAGCGCACCGGTTGGAAGATGGGCAAGCGCCCTGACACCAAGCGGGCTCTGGTCACGCTCGCTGTGGGCAGTTCTATCGACATTTTCGAGGTCTGACATGGGTGTCAAGAAGCTAAAACCGACATCACCGGGACGCCGGTTCCAGACTGTCTCGGACTTCGAGAGTGTCACCAAGAGCACCCCGGAGAAGAGCTTGCTGGCCAAGAAGAAGCGTTCTTCTGGTCGCAACGCCTACGGCCGGATCACGTCGCGTCACCGTGGCGGCGGCCACAAGCGTCGCTATCGCATTGTCGACTTCCGTCGCAACAAAGACGGCGTGCCTGCGACCGTAGCCGGGATCGAGTACGACCCCAACCGCAACGCACGCATTGCGCTGCTGCACTACCACGATGGTGAGAAGCGCTACATCCTCAGCCCGCTTGGGCTCGAGGTCGGCGACGTTCTCGAGTCCGGCTCGAAGGCCGAGATCCGGCCCGGCAATGCCTTGCCACTGCGCAACATCCCAACCGGCACGACGGTGCATGCGGTTGAAATGCGACCCGGTGGGGGAGCGAAGATGGGCCGTGCCGCCGGCACCGCCATCCAGCTCATGTCCAAAGAGGCCGGCTATGCGCTCTTGCGCCTACCGTCCGGCGAGATGCGCCAGGTCGAGCTCGACTGCCGGGGCACCGTCGGTCAGGTCGGCAACCCGGATGCCGAGCTCATCAAGGTCGGCAAGGCGGGCCGCAACCGCTGGAAGGGCAAGCGCCCGCAGTCGCGTGGTGTTGCCATGAACCCGGTCGATCACCCCCTCGGTGGTGGTGAGGGCCGCAGCTCGGGTGGCCGTCACCCGGTTAGCCCCTGGGGTAAGCCGGAGGGTCGGACCCGCAAGAAGAACAAGGCGAGCGACAAGTACATCGTGCGCCGTAGAACCAAGAAGGGCCGGAGGTAGTTATGAGCTATCGCGCGTATGCCAACGGCGCATTGGCACAACCTTCGGTTCTGCATGTGCGCCGCAGAACCAAGAAGGGGCGCCGCTAATGGCACGCAGCCTGAAGAAAGGGCCGTTTGTCGACGACCATCTCATCACGAAGGTCGAAGCGGCGAACGCCAAAGGTGAAAAGAAGGTAATCAGGACATGGAGCCGCCGCTCCACCATCACTCCAGAGATGGTGGGCCACACCATTGCGGTGCATGACGGCCGCAAGCATGTCCCGGTCTATGTCAGCGAATCGATGGTTGGTCACAAGCTGGGCGAGTTCGCCCAGACGCGTACCTTCCGCGGCCACGCTGGTGACAAATCAGTGAGGAGACGATGAAGGTTCGGGCTCAAGCTAAGTACGTGCGGCAGTCGCC
>JASJEG010000020.1 GCA_030064765.1 Acidimicrobiia bacterium
CTCGGCAGCATCGGCGATGATCTTCATCTGGTCACGCAACCACTGCACGCCAGAGCCGGCGATGGCCACCGAGCCCTCGAGGGCATAGCGAGGTTTCCCGGTTGCAACCTGATACGCCACAGTGGTCAACAGACCTTTGGCCGAGGCGACAGCCTGGGTGCCGGTGTTCAGCAGGAGGAAACAGCCGGTTCCGTAGGTGTTCTTCGCATCGCCAGGGTTGAAGCAAGCTTGGCCGAACATGGCTGCCTGTTGATCTCCCAGGATGCCGGCGACCGGCACTCCGGCAAGCACTCCCTGGCCTCTTCCGATGAGCCCGACGGAGGGAACGATCTTGGGTAGGACCGATTTCGGTATACCAAATTCGGCGAGGATCTCATCGTCCCAATCGAGGGTCTCTAGATCCATGAGCATGGTTCGGCTGGCGTTGGTGACGTCGGTAACGTGCTCCCCCACGAGGTTCCACATCACCCAGGCGTCGATGGTCCCGAAACGCACCTCACCAGCCTCGGCTCGGGCGCGCAGTCCGGCAACGTTGTCCAGCAACCAACGCAGCTTGGGGCCGGCGAAGTACGTAGCTAGTGGGAGACCGGTCTTCGCCCGGAACCGGTCAGCTCCTTCCTCGCCACCCAGCTGACGACAAAGCTCCGCCGTGCGTGTGTCCTGCCAAACGATTGCCGGGGCAAGCGGCTCCCCGCTGGCGGCATCCCATACGACGGTCGTTTCTCTTTGATTGGTCAACCCAACGGCAACGAGATCAGAGGCCGTGATCCCGGCCTGAGCCAGGGCGGCATCGATGACCTCCTCGGTATTGGCCCAGATCTCGGCAGCGTCGTGCTCCACCCAGCCCGGTTGCGGCATGAGCTGTTCGTGTTCCTTCTGCGCCATAGCCACAAACTTGCCGTCGTGGTCCACGATGGCGAACCGGGTGCTTGTAGTCCCCTGGTCAATTGCTCCGACGTATGCCACCTGATCTCCTTCCGATCCCCGTGTCCGGGCCCTATCCGTTGGCGCCGGCGCCCCCCGTCAGCTGCTGGGCGGCTTCACCGCCTTCAGCGACGAATCGCTCAACAACATCGGCCGCCCACTGCACCATCAGATCTATCTCGGGTTGCTCCTTGCGTGTAAAGCGTTTCAATACGAAATCTGCTGGGTCCATTCTGCCCGGTGGACGCCCAACACCACATTTGAGTCGCCAGAACTCTTGCGATCCGAGCGCTCGAATCACAGATCCGGCGCCGTTGTTGCCTCCAGAGCCGCGGTCGTATTGCAGCCTCATCTTGGCAAACGGCAGGTCGATGTCGTCGTGGACGATCAGCAGCTGGGAAGGCTCGGCGCGGAAGTAGCGCAACAGCGGAGCGACCGCTTGTCCCGACTCGTTCATGAAGGTGGTTGGCAGCGCCAGCACCGCGCGTGAACCGGCAAGCTGAGTTTCGGCTACTTCAGCGCGAATCGTGCGCTTGGCACGCTTGAAGGTTGCGCGGTGGCGTTGCGCCACCGTTGCGACCACATCTGCACCCAGGTTGTGCCGTGTCAGCCGGTAGCGCTCTCCGGGGTTGCGCAACCCGACGACGACAGGAACCGGAGAGGAGACGGTTACTCCTCTTCGTCGGCCGCAGCCTCGGCTTCCTCGGCGCCTTCTTCGGCCGTCGGCACTGCGATTGGCTCGCCGTCTTCGCCGAACTCGAGCAACTCCTCCACCGGCTCTTCTTCGACGCGAGGTAGTAGCACGGTAACCAGGGGACGGTCTTCATCATCGGTGTACTCGACACCCTCGATCGGGGGAAGGTCCGCCACTTTGAGGGTGTCTCCGGTCGCCATGTCTTCGATGTTCACAACGATCGAACTCGGGATGGCAGTGGGCAACGCCGCGATATTGACCGAATTGGCAATCGCCTCGACAAAACCGCCGTCTTCCCGCACCCCAATCGGAGTCCCCATGTACTCGAGCCCGACCTCTGCGGAAATCGTCTCGTCAAGGGAAATCTGAATCAGATCCAGGTGAATGACCTCGCCCCGCACCGGGTGATACTGCACCTCGCGTGCCACCGCGAGAACGTCATCGCCACCTTCGATCTGCACATTCAGCAGCGCATTGCGGCCCGCCTCGGTATGGAGGGCGCTGTAGAGCTCGCGCCCATCAACGATGATGGACTGGACATCGGCAGTCTTGCCGTAGACGGTGGCCGGGATCAGGCCCTGACGTCGCAGGCGGCGGGACGGGCGGGTCCCCAACTCAGCGCGCGGCTGGGCGCGTAGTGTCACCTGCTCCATGTGTTTGTCTCCTCGTTGACTGAATTCCGGGGGATTGCCCGACCGCGCAAAGGTAAGCAGCGCAGCGGAGCGGCCCACATTATGCGCCATTGCGTCCCAGGAGGCAAAGAGAATCCTGCTCGAGAGCATCCAAATCCGTTCCTGCGGATCTGACGGCGGATATCTGCCGCCGTGTACGCAAGAACGGGAGGACTCAACCGGGAATGAATGTGAAGCGGACGCGACGTTCCGGGTTGTCCACGTTTGTGTCGATCAGGACGATCGACTGCCATGTTCCCAGGCCGAGTCTCCCAGCGATCACCGGGACCGCTGTCGAAGGGGAAACTATGCCGGGGAGGACGTGGTCGGCTCCATGTCCAAAACTGCCGTGGCGATGCCGATACCGGTCCTCGTGTGGCACCAGATCCTCCAGGATGTCGATGAGGTCGTGATCGCTACCGGCCCCTGTCTCGATGATTGCCACCCCGGCGGTCGCATGTGGAACGAAGACGTTGAACAGACCGTCACCTTCCCCGCGGACGAAAGCGCTGGCCTCTGCTGTGAGATCGGTTGCGCTGCGGCTGGATCCAGTCCGCACAACGAGTAACTCGGTCTTCACGATGCCCTCGCTCCCCTCCGCACCCCGGCTCCTAGACGGCGACTCCGCTGGTAAGGAAAGATCTCGATCACTTCTCCCGACTGAATCCGATCCTGCACTCTATGCCAGAATCGCACGCCGAACAGGTCGCTGTGGTGCTGCTCTAGCACTGAGCGCAGCTCGCCGCGCACCCCAAGGAAGTTGCGAAACTCCTCGGGAAACACGTCATGCTCCCCTACCCCGAACCATGGATCTGCCGACATCTCGTCGGTGGGATCTTGGGTCTCCGGCATTTCCCGGAAGTTGCAGTCCGTCACCTTGCTCAGCTCGTCGTAGTCGTAGAAGACGACCCGACCCGACCTGGTGACACCGAAGTTCTTGAGCAGCATGTCCCCGGGGAAGATGTCCGACAATGCCAAGTTCTTGATAGCCCGGCCGTAGTCGATCATGGCTGCCGTTGCCTTCACCGGATTGCTCTCCCGCAGGTAGATGTCGAGCGGCACAACCTTCCGCTCGACATAGACGTGATGGAGAATCACCGTCTCGCCGTCAAGTGTCACTGAACGGGCCGCCTCGCGCTGCAGCTCCTCGAGGAGTTCAGCGGAGAACTGAGCCCGCAGGAAGCGCATATGCTCGAATTCGTGTGCGTCGATCAGCCGGCCGGCCCGGTCGTGGCGGAAGACAAGTCGATACTTCGCCATTACCTGGCGCCGGGTCGTCTGCTTCGGATAGGGGAAGCGGTCCCTGATGACTTTGAAGACGGCGTCGTAGCCCGGAAGGGTGAAGACGATCATGACCATGCCGCGTACTCCCCGGGCATACTCAAACCGTTCTCCGGATTCCGCCATGTGACTCCGCAGATCCCGGTACCTCTCAGTCTTGCCGTGTTTGTTGTACCCGATTGCGGTGTACAACTCAGCGGGTTTGCGGTGTGGCATCAATCGCCGCAGGTAGTTGACCAACTCACCGGGGCGAGCCGTCGCCACCAGGAAAGACGAGCGGGTGTAGCTGAAGAGCACCGAGATGTCGTCGGGCTCGACGAGGACAGCCCCAACCGTAAGGCCGCGGGTCGTGTGATGAATCGCCAGGGCGAGCGGAAGCGTCAGCCCCCCGGCGGTTGCGGCGCCAACGATGTATGCGGCTCTTCCCCGGAAGAACGCGTAGGGCAGCGCCTCGAGCCGTCGCACCGCTTCGTGTTCACCATGAAGCGCAAAGCGGCGCTCGATTTCGAGCGCTCCCAGACGGACATCCCTCTCCAGATTGTGCCACGGCGCTCCCAGATCGAAGGACTGGAGAAGTCCGAGCAGAGTGTCCTCGAGCAGCGCATCTTCGACATCGAGCAGGTCCGCCTCGCCTTCTGGAAACGAGGCTGCATCGTCGGTGAACTCGACAGCAGGGTCTGTGCCCTCGGTCGTTAGGACGCGGCGCGTAACCGAACTGAAGAACGTCTTGCCGATCTCGATCGAGGAGTGACCGTCGATGACGCCGAGATACACGCCACGGGCCTCTTCCCAGGCGGCATGGTCTTCCAGGGCGGCACCCAGTTCGGTGGCCAGATCATCCACCACAGCGTCGACCCGGTTGTTGTACAGCTCGAGCCTTTCCCCCGAGTCCTCCTGGAGTCCGTGCCAGTCACGGGCAGCAAACCGGCGGGGAGCGTTCGCAGTCAGTTCAGCAAAGCGGCGGCAGTACTCGTCGAAGTAGGCCAGCACGGTCTGGGCGATCAAGTCCCCAGACGCGCTCACATGTTCTCGCCCTTGAAGATGGCGCTGAGCGATGCGTCCGTGAAGATCGCATTGATCGCGCCGGCGAGGACAGATCCGATGGACAACACGGTCAGCGACTGCAGCTCCGCCGCCTCGTCCGGCACCGGCAGGGTGTTGGAGATCACGACCTCGCTGATTGCGGAGTTCTTGATGCGATCCACTGCGGGGTCGGAGAGAACGCCGTGTGTGGCGGCCAATCTCACGCTGAGCGCACCGCGCTGTCGCAGCAGATCGGCGGCGCCGACCGCACTACCAGCGGTGTCGATGATGTCGTCGACGATGATGCAATGACGACCGTTGATGTCGCCGATCACCTCTAGCGACTCTGACTGGTTGCGTACGTCCGTGCTCCGCCTCTTGTCGATGAATGCAACCGCCGCGTCGAGGTGGCGGGCATACCGAGCCGCCCGTTTCACACCACCGCTGTCTGGGGAAACAATGGTGGTAGGCCCATCCATCGTCTTCGCCAGGTAGTCGACGAACACGGGAAGCGCAGTGAGGTGATCGAAGGGCACATCGACAAAACCCTGGATCTGGCCGGTGTGGAGATCGACCGAAGCGATGCGATCGGCGCCGGCGGTGACGAACAGATCGCCCATCAGCTTCGCCGTGATTGCCTCGCGGGGTCGGCCTTTCTTGTCCTGCCGGGCATAGCCGAAGTACGGGATGACGGCAGTGATCCGCTTGGCAGAGGCGCGCTTGAGGGCGTCAATCATTATCAGCTGCTCAATGATGTGATAGTTGATCGGCGAGACGTGACTCTGGATCACGAAGCAGTCCGACCCGCGCACACTCTCCATGAAATGGATGTAGATCTCGGAATCTGCGAAGACCTCGCGTTCGACCCCTCCGAGTCGGGTACCGAGAATGTTGGCGACCTCGCGCGCCAGGCCTTCGTTGGCCGAGCCAGAGAACACCATCAAGCGCTTGCGGCTGGTGATCTCCACAGTGAGCGATCCTCCCGCTGGCTGTCGAGGTGCAGGCTAGCTGCAGCCCGCCGCAACAACCAACGCGCGCTCTTTTCAGTCCGCGGGGTGCCTTTGCTGCAGGAGAGCGGCCACTCCCGGCACCTGATCGAGCGAGTTGATACCCAGCCCCTCATCGGGCCCGCCGACAAATCCGGCAACGGTTAGTCCATCACCGACCAGCATCTCCACGACATCGGTCAGGTAATACTCCCCCTGGGCATTGTCGGTGTTGAGCCGGGCCAGCGCTCCCGGCAGATGCTTTGCGGTGAAGACGTACACCGAGGTTGAGATTTCGTTGATCTCGAGCTGAGCCGGGCTGGCATCCTTCACCTCGACGATTGCCGCCACCATCCCGTCCTGCCGGATGACCCGTCCGTAGGCGCCGGGTTCATCCAGTTCTGCGGTGAGCAGGGTTGCCGCGGCCCCCGTTGACCTATGGGCCTCCAGCATCGAGCGCATGGTTGCACCGGTCACCAGCGGCATATCACCGGGAATCACGATGACCTCATCGCCCGATTCGTAGTCGAGCGCCTCGAGACCGATCCGACATGCATGTCCGGTGCCGAGCTGTTCTTCCTGGAGTGCCGATTGAATCCCCTCGGGAAGGATCGAACGAACGGCATCGGCTTGATGACCTACGACGACGATCGTCTCTGCAACCCCGGCGTCGGCAATGGCATCGAGTACCCAGAGCAGCATCGGACGCCCGGCCACCGGGACCATGACCTTGGCCAGCTCGGACTCCATTCGGGTTCCTTTGCCGGCTCCAAGAACTATCGCTTTGACCGCCATGCGGGGACCACCGTTGTGATGTGGCTGGGGGACCAGGACTCGAACCCGGACTACGTGGACCAAAACCACGGGTGCTGCCGATTACACCATCCCCCAATGCGGGAGGCGCGGGGACGGATTGTAGCCAACCCCGGTGCTTCCCATTGTTGGTCAGGTTGCAAGGGACCATCCGACGGGATGCAGATCCACCGCTTCTGCCAGCCGGGCTCCGACCGGGGCGACCTCGATTGCATCTGCGGCCTCCTCCTTGTCGATGAAGAAGGCATACAAGGCCGGGCCACTACCCGACAGCATTACGGCTCGGCCCCATCTGGTCACCAGATCGCGCCTCCAGTCGTCGATATCGGGGGCCAAAGCGACCGCAGCCGGGTAGAGATCGTTGACCAGCCCGCCTTCGCCTCGCAATGCCGGTGGTAGGTCGATGTCACCGACGTGCAAGCCGGACGGATCGTCGAGCTGATCCCAAGCTGCGAAGACCTTGGGGGTAGCGATCTCAAACGGTGGTACCACCAAGCCCAGCGCAAACCCGCCGAGATCCTCGATCGATGTGACGCTTTCGCCGCGTCCGCCGACCTGCGCCGTGCCTCCCCGCAGGCAGAACGGGACGTCCGAACCGAGCCGGGGGGCGATCGATTCGAGCACGCCTCTCCCTGTGGAGAAGTACGTACCCGCCATGCCAAGCGCAGCTGCGGCATCTGCACTGCCACCACCGAGCCCGGCAGCAGTCGGAATCCGCTTGTCGAGTGTCATAGCCAGCGGCTGGGTGACTCCGGCGTACTCGCGGACTGCGGCTGCGGCGCGAAACGCCAGGTTGTCGAGGCCCTCGGGGACGGACTTGCCTCCTGAGGTGAGGATGCTGTCTACCTCTGCGGAGTCGAGAGTGAGCGAATCGGACAGATCGATTGATTGAAACACGCCGTTGACCGAATGAAAGCCGTCCTCACGGAGACCCCCGACACGCAATCCGAGATTGATCTTGGCATACGCAGTTCCGCCGATCATGGTGTGACCTCTGCGAGGCGCACGAAGGCGGCGACGTCGGTGTCCTCGGGGCGGGCCGTTGCGGGAATGGCAGCGGCGGCCAGCGCTGCCTCGGGGTCGGCAAGCGCACCGACAAGCGAGCGGCGCAGCATTTTCCGACGTTGCTGGAACGCCACCGTGGCCAGCTCGATCGCCCGTTCCGCTGCAGGCGGCGCAGGTCGGCGCACCAGCTCGACAACTGCCGATTCGATATCCGGAGCCGGGAAGAACACTTCGGGAGGCACCGTAAACGCGACGCGGGCGACAGCATTGAGCGCCACAACGATCGAGGGCAGCCCGTAGACGCGGCCTCCGGGGATCGCCGTCAGGCGGTCCGCCACCTCGCGTTGCACCATGACTACGAAGCGCTCGATGGAAGGCACGAAGCGAAGGGCATCGAGCAGCAGTGGCGTACCCACGTTGTAAGGAAGGTTGGCGGCCATCACCCAAGATCCGCTTCCCAGCTCCGCGGCGAGGTCGACCTTGGTGATATCGCCGATTCGCAAGTCGACGTCGGTTCCGATCAGGGCCTCGCGTAGAACCGGCTCCAAGCGGCGGTCTATCTCAAAGGCCACCACCCTTGCACCGGCATCAGCGAGCGCCTTGGTGAGGGTCCCAGTTCCGGCGCCGACTTCGATTACCTGATCTCCGGCTCCGATGGCCGCAGTGCGCACTATTCGATCGACCAGGTTGGGATCAGCAAGGAAGTTCTGGCCGAGTTTCTTGGTCGGCCGTATGCCATGAGCCTCGAGCCGCGCCCTTATCTCGCCACGACCCTGCGGCATCAGCCCTCACCAAACCTGAAGACACGGTGTGCGGTCGCCGCGGTCAAGCGGGCCACCTCGGAAACCGCCATACCCCATATCTCAGCAAGGGTCGCCCCGGTCTCGGCGACAAACGCGGGTTCGTTGGGCTCCGTGCGATGGCCCTGCGGCGGAAGGTAGGGGGTGTCGGTTTCGACCATGCACCGATCGGGCGGAGCGACGGCAACCGCCCGGCGGGCGGTATCGGCCGTGGGATAGGTCACCATCCCGGCGAACGAGAAGGTGACTCCCAATTCGATGAAACGCTTAGTCCACTTCGGCCCGCCCGTCCAGCTGTGGAGGACGGCCCTTTCGCCGAGCTGGGCCGCCGCAAGTGCTTCGTAGACGTCGCTGAACGCATCGCGGCAGTGAACGATGATCGGTTTCTCCAGGGCTCCGGCCAGCTCGAGCTGAGCGCGAAATACCTCGCGTTGGACCGGGCGCGGCGAGAGATCGCGGTAGTAGTCCAGACCGCACTCGCCGACGGCGTCGGCTTCGCTGATCAGCGCCGCCAACCGGGCCCCCTGCTCGCTCCACTCAGTGGCGTCATGTGGGTGGAGTCCGGCTGCCCACATCACCCGCTCTGGATGACTCCGGGAAATGAGCCGGGACTGAAGCGAGGTTTCCAGGTCGATCCCCGGGCACATCACCCACTCGACTCCGGCCAGGGCAGCCCGGTCGAGTACCGCCTCGGGGGTGTCCGCTGCCGCAAAGAGGTGACAGTGACTATCGACCCAGCGAGCCCGATCCGCCGCCATCCTCAGCCCTCGGCCGGCGGTTCCACCTTGGAGAACAAGGGTACGGCCGGCCCCAATTCGGTGCCGTCGGCTACCTCGGCTCTCTCCCACGCGGGTTGCCTCGCCGACGTGTCTACACCAATGGTGTCCAGGACCCTCTTCGAGGTCGCCGGCAGATACGGGGCGAAGCCTGCGGCGAGTCCTGAAATGCATTGCAGCGCAGTGAAGAGTGTCGTACCGGTCCGCCTCAGGTCGGTCTTTGCCGTCTTCCAAGGCTCCAGCTCGGAGAGGTACTGGTTGGTGGCCTGCGCTCCGGCCAACAGGGTGGCCAGCGCGGTCCGCAGGCGGACGGCCCCGAGGTGGTCCGAGGCGTCGGCCAGAGCAGCATCGACGGCGGTTAGCACGTCGACATCTGCCGGCTCGTTGTCGCCCGGTTCTGGGACGACACCGCCGAAGTAGCGATGCGTCATCGAAACCACCCGATTGACCAGGTTGCCCCACGTCGCCACCAGCTCATCGTTGATGCGACGGACCAGTTCGTCTTCGGTGATATCGACATCGGCCGTCTCCGGGAAGTTGCTTGCCAGGGCGTAGCGCAGCGCATCCGGCTCGTACCTTTCCAGTGCTTCCCCGATCGGCGTCCCGATGCCGCGACTGGCCGACGCTTTGCCGCCCTTGAAGGTCACGAACTGGTTGGCAGGAACATCGGTCGGCAACTCGAGCCCGCCGTAGCCGAGCAGGATGGCGGGCCAGATGATGGTGTGAAACGGGATGTTGTCCTTGCCGATGAAGTAGTAGTGCTCGGAATCGGGATTCTCCCACCAGTCCTTCCACGCCTCGTCCCGACCATTCAGCTGCGCCCATTCCTTGCTCGCAGACAAGTACCCGATGACGGCATCGAACCAGACGTAGATACGTTTGCCCGGTCCGAGGTCGTCGACCGGAATCTCAACACCCCATTCGATGTCCCGGGTGATCGCCCTGTCGTGAAGGCCCTCTTCGATCCAGCCGAGCGAGAAGTTGAGGACATGTTTCCGCCAGTTCTCCCTGCTCAGCAGCCACTCCTTCAGTTCTTCGGCAAAATCCGACAGGCGCAGGTAGAAGTGGTCGGTTGGTCGCTCCTCCGGCGTTGCCCCGGTGAGCCGGGATCTCGGCTGTATGAGGTCGATGGGATCGAGGGTCCGCGAGCAGTTTTCGCACTGATCGCCGCGTGCTTCGCCGTAGCCGCAATGAGGGCAGGTGCCTTCGACATAACGGTCGGGCAGGAAGCGCTCCGCCTCCGGGTCGTAGAACTGGTTCGAGGTCCGTTTGTCGATGTGGCCGCGTTCGAGCAGCCGTAGAAACATGTCTTGGGTGACCGCGTGATGATTGGCAGTCCCCGTCGTCGTGAAGAGATCCCAGTCGAAACCGAGGGCATCCCACTGTTCGACAAACTCGCTGTGATAACGATCGACAATCACCTGCGGAGCGACGCCCTCGTCGTCGGCGCGCACAGTGATTGGGGTGCCGTGCACGTCGGATCCGGACACCATCAACGCATCGTTGCCGATGGCACGCTGATATCGCCCGAAGATATCTGCCGGCAGATACGCCCCGGCTAGATGACCGACGTGTCGCGACCCGCTGGCGTATGGCCAGGCAACACCTACAAGGACTTTCTTGGGATTTGGTGAAGATTCCACGGGCGCCGGATGGTACCAGCCACTACTGCCACAGCCTCATCAGCCGGAGAAGGTGCCATCCCAAATTGGCGGTTCGATCTGTACACTCGGAAATCGACAGACACCCGGGCGGTAGGGAAGCCGTCCCAACAACTGGAGGTACACACTCTTGAACACCGCAATGGTGCGCAAGATCGACGACCTCGGCAGGATCGTCATTCCGGCCGAGACCCGTCGGCTCTTCAATATCCATGAGGGGGATGAACTCGCCATTTCGGTGGACGGCGACTCGATCATCATCCGCAAGCTCGACGCAACATGTGTCTTCTGCGGAGCGACGGAAGAGGTCAGCGATTTCAAGGGACGTGGAGTCTGCTCTTCCTGTCGTGGAGCGCTAGCAAGCTGATTAGCGCGGGCGCCCAGACGCTGCGGGCGCAGGTGCCGAATGCTGCGAGCACAGATTCACTGTTGTGAGCGTAAGACAGCTTCGTAGAGCTCCCGGCGGCTGACGCCGTGCCGCGTGGCGACCCTACGTACTCCGTTGGTCATGGATTCACCGGCGTTGATTGCCGCATTCACTTCTGATACCGCATGGTCGATGTCGGGTGCCTCTTCTGCGGCACCGGCGATCACGAAGGTGAACTCCCCGCGTGGTTCTCGTTCCGACCAAGCATCTACTGCCTCATCAAGGGAGCCACGCCACACCTCTTCGAACGCCTTGGTCAGTTCGCGGGTCACGACCAGTTGGCGCACGCCGCCGAGGTAGTCGCGCAGGTCGGTAAGGTCCCGCATCAGCCGCGCTTTTGCCCCGAACAACACCGTTGTCCTCGTCTCTGCAGCAATTGCCTCGAGCCGGCTGCGTCGCTCCTTCCCCTTTCTTGGCAAGAAGCCCTCGAAGACGAAGCGTTCGGCGGGAAAGCCCGATATGGCGAGCGCCGCCGTGGCGGCACTCGGACCCGGTACCACGGTGACCTCGGCACCCACTGCGACGGCGGCCCGCACCGCACTGAGACCGGGGTCGGCGATCGACGGCATTCCGGCATCCGTGACTAGCGCAATGGTCTCACCATCGGCTAGCCGCCCACTCAGCTCTTGGGCGCGGTCCTGCTCGTTGCCGACGAAGTAGGAGCGCAATGAGGTCCGCACATCCAGCGCCCGAAGCAGCTTTGCGGCGCGGCGAGTGTCCTCGGCATAGACCAGGTCGGCGGTTGCGAGTGCGTCCCGAAGCCGCGCAGATGTGTCACCAAGGTTCCCGATTGGGGTTGCGCATAGAATCAGTTTGCCGGTCACGTGGGCGAGCATAGATATCCAGGCGGCCACCGAGTGCGGGACGGCCATCACCTCTAGCGACCTCGAGTACCCACGTCGCCCCGGGAAGCCGGACGAAGCGCCCGGGCGGCAGCGATGCGGTGCCGATCACACACCCGGTTGAGTCAAGGCCGACGACCTCCATCTCGAAGCAGAGGCCGCGTCCGTGTACGGGCCCGGCCCGCATGAGGACCCGATCCGCCCCGGCCCCCGCCCCTTCCAGCCGTTGTAGAAAGCCGGTGAGCAGGGTTACGCCATGCACCATCCAGCCGGCATCCCGGTCAACGAGGGTGAGTACGAGGTCGGATCGTGCTACGCTCTCCCGCCTCATGGCTAAGGCAAAACGACGCAAGCTTCGCGCCCGCCGCAACAAGGCAAACCACGGGCGACGTCCCAACGCCGGTCGCGGCTGATCCTCCGGCTGATTTGATTCAGCCTGTTCGGCCGTGCGTTCTCGCTTATGTGATTCGGCGTTCTTCTGGCGCGCCCGGGACACGGTTCACAAGCTAGGTCGGGGAAGGGCGACGGTTAACCCCTTTGAGTATCTCCGCGAGTCAGTACTGGGCCAGAGTTGACTACGGGATTCGCATTTGGGCGCGAGCGGCCTCGCCCGCGCCGGCATCCGTGCTTGCCACAAAGATGAACCCGTCACCGATGCGATCCAGGTAGGCGTAGCGCCCGTCCTCGCCGACGAACTGCAGCCCACCGCCCGCGCTGACTCCTTCGCCAAGTTGCATCGTATTGGCGGCGTGGGCAAGGAGAGCATCCGCAAGCTCAAACGCGTCCTCTTCGGTGTCGCCCTTGTAGGCAAGCGCAAAGATCGTGTCGTCGTCGTCAAACAACACTTGATAGGAGTCGCCGCCCCAGCCATTGGCGGCTTGTGCGGCGACACCGGGCTCGGCGTTGCTCAGGAGCAGGCGAAAGCCCCACTCACCAAATGCTGCGGTCTCGTGCACCTCGAAGCCGTTGAGTTCGATAGCAACCGGAGCCACCTCGAGCACCCCTTCGCCACTGTCGAAGCGACGCGGATGCATGATCACTTCCGTCGTCAATGGCCGTTCCGTGTAGGCAACGTCAACCGCGGCAATCCCCCCATTCTCCACCAGGTGCTCTACGAAGATTTGGCCACTGTCGTAGGGGAACGCAAGGTCGTCCTGTACCCACGTTGGCACCGATTGAAACACCATGGTCTCTTCCATCTGTTCCAAGGCTTCGGTGGCGAGGGCGAACTGCTCGTCGAGGGGCAGTTGCTGGATATAAACAAGCTGGAAATACGTTGCATCACCTTCGATCAAGGCCTGAAAGGCGGACCCCTCGTCGAAGCGCTCCTCCTCGAACATCTGCTCGAAATCGTCGTTGAACATGAAGTGTTGGTCGGTCAGAGAGTGCACCAACTCGTGGACGACGACGCTCTTGGTCAGTGGGCTGAGGTCAGCAGCTTCACCGCCGATCACCATCTCACCGGTGTCGCCGTCATAGAAGCCGGCGACCTGCTCGCTGTACAGGTTGACGAGCATGGTCTCCAGGTCTTGGTCGGCGTCGAGCAAACCGAGCATTTGCATCAACCGGGTGTCAACCGCCAGCTCCTCGCTATCGATCTCCTCTTCCAGGTCTGCACGTACTCGCTCTGCGAGCTCGTCTGGCGTGATGATCGCCACGTTCGGCTGGGTCAGGAATCGCAGCCCGCGCACTTCCTCGGTCGCCGTAATCAGTTCGATGATCTGTTCCGTGAGACGATCAACCACAGCTTGATCCAGACCGGCGCTTGCGGTCACCGTAGGAGGGGCCGTTGTGCCGGTGGTCGGTTGTGTCGTCGTGGTCGTCGACGTTGTGGTGGTATCCGGCGTCGTTGGATCGGCAGCGACCGTGGTGTCGGTACTGGATGAATCGGTGCACGCGGATACGAACAGCGCAAGTCCAATCAGGGCCGCGCTGATGCGGCGAAGGGTGGTCTGGCCTCTCATCAGAGGGAAGCGTAATGCATCCCCGAGGTTGTGACGGGCGAGATCGTATGCTCGGGGCATGAAGCCCGATCGCCGGCCGCCTTGGGGCGCGGTTATTTCCCTGTCCGCAACGGTGATGGTTGCCTTTGGAGTCATCCTGTATGGATTCTCCATCTTCGTAACAGACGCAGCCGCGGGCAGCGACTTCTCCAAGACGGTCCTGTCCGCCGGCTACGGTGGTTCCGTTGTCGCCGGTGGATTGCTGGCGATCCCAATCGGGCGGCGCGCCGACCGCGCCGGCGTGCGCGGGATCACGGCGCTTGGTGGCATGTTGGGGGGTTGCGGGATGGCGGTCTTTGCGCTGGCAAGCCAGCCGTGGCATGTGCTGGTCGCGTGGTGGTTCTTCTTGGGGCCGGCGGGCGCCATGATGTTCTATGAGGTCAGCTTCATTGCGGTCGATCAGTGGTTCATTGCAGAACAGCGGGGTCGGGCTCTCGGTGCCGTCACGCTGATAGGCGGTCTGGCCGGGATCATCTTCATCCCGGCAACCGAGTGGCTGGTGTCGGAGTTCGGCTGGCGGACTGCCTCATGGGTGTTGGGCGCACTCATGATGTCGACGGCGCTCGCCACGGCAACGTTTGCACTCGGCACCGTGGCGCGACCGCACGGTCTCCAAGTAACGCCGACCAGAGACCGCGGCCTGTTTAGAAAGCTGCTGCGAGATCGCCGGTTCGTGCTGCACACAGCTGCAATGGTGCTCATCTTCTTTGCGGTGCAGGGCATCTTTGCCCATCGCGTGGCCGTGTTTGAGGAAGTCGGGTTCGACGTGACGGTGGTTGCCTGGTGGGCGGCCGCAGCCTCTGCGCTCAGCCTTCCGGGGAGGTGGATCGCACCGGTCCTAGCGGGTCGCTTCGGTAGCGTCCCCGTCCAGGTTGTGGCGACCATCGTCCTGGTAGTCGGCACAGCTGCCATGGTGGACGGCTCAACGCCTTGGCAGCTGGCGAGTCACTTCGTTCTCTTTGGGGTTGCCTTCGGCGCATTCCTGCCGCTGCGTGCGTTGACGATGGCTGAGTGGTTCTCGGGAGGTCGCTACGGCGCCACCATGGGATCGCAATGGACGGTCGTTACATTGATCGGTGCCACAGGACCGGCGGTGGTCGGCGCCATGCGGGATGCTGCCGACGACTACTCGGCGGCGATCATCTTGATTCTCATGGCGCTGGCTTCCGGCACGGCGCTACTGGCTGCCGTGACCCGGTTGGCGAGTCCCAGCACCTAACGCGCTACGAACTCTCTGACCAGACCGCGTGGTTGACCAGGTTCTCCAAGGCTTCCTGGCGGCCGGAGACAGGCTGCGGATCGATGCCTTCTTCGAGCACCCGGTCTGCGATGCTTGCCAGCGACGCCTCGGTGGACATGATGTATGCCCCCAAATCGCCTTTCCACCCGGCATACCGGTCCGTCCGGGCCCGCGTGAGCGTCTCCTTCTCGAGCAGATCCATGGCGACCAGGAATGCTTTGGCAAGCGTATCGATGCCGCCGATGTGCCCGTGGAACAGGTCGGTCCGGTCCATGCTCTGCCGCCGCAGTTTTGTGTCGAAGTTGAATCCGCCCCGGTCGAATCCCCCTGCACCGAAGATCTCGTGGAGTGCCAGCGTCATCTCTTCAACCGAATTGGGAAACTGGTCGGTATCCCAGCCGTTCTGCGGATCGCCGCGGTTGGCGTCGACGCTGCCGAAGATCCCATTCTCGACGGCGTACTTGACCTCATGGTGGAAGCTATGACCGGCAAGAGTCGCGTGATTGACCTCGATGTTGACGAACAACTCGCCGAGCAGGTCGTAACGCTCTAGGAACCCATGGACCGTTGCGCAGTCGTAGTCGTACTGATGCTTGGTTGGTTCCTGGGGCTTGGGCTCGATGAACAACTGCCCGTCGAAGCCGATCTTGCGCTTGTGCTCTACAACCAACTCGAGAAAGCGAGCAAGCTGGTCCGCTTCTCGCTTCATGAGCGTGTTGAGCAGGGTCTCGTAGCCTTCACGGCCGCCCCACAGCACGTAGCTGGTGCCACCCAGCCGGTGCGTGGCGTCGAGAGCGTGCCTTACCTGGGCGGCGGCGTAGGCAAATGCCTCCGGGTTGGGATTCGTGGATGCTCCGGCCGCAAAGCGGGGATGGCTGAAGAGGTTGGCGGTGCCCCACAGCAGCTTGACCCCGGTCCGCTCGATCTTCTCGGCCGCGTAGTCGACCATGGCATGCAAGTTGCTGAGCGTCTCCCGGTAGTCGGCGCCGTCGGGAGCGATGTCCCGGTCGTGGAAGCAGAAGTAGGGGGTGCCGAGTTTGCTGAAGAACTCAAACGCGGCGTCCATCTTCTGCCGAGCCGCGTCCATCTCGTCGCTGACATCGCCGAGCCAGGGACGATCGAAGGTGCCGTCGCCGAAGATGTCGCTGCCCGGCCAATTGAACGAGTGCCAGTAGCAAACTGCGATCCGCAGATGATCTTCCATCCGCTTGCCGGCAACGATGCGATCCGGGTCGTACACGCGGTATGCCAACGGATTTGCCGTGCCGGGACCCTCGTACCGGATTGGCTCGCTCACGTCGGTGAAGAAATCGGCCATCGACAGCCACCCTTCCTGGAAGATGTCAGCTCCGGTGTCAGCTTAAGCACAGCTGCGCATCCCCTTGCGCTCTCCGGTCACCGGGTGGGTCTCATCTGTCTACGCTGCGCAAGATATGGACGTCTTCCAGGCCATCCACGGACACCGCTCGATTCGGAGCTACAAGTCGGATCCGGTAGGGGATTCGCTGCTGACCGAGGTACTCGAAGCGGGGGTGCGTGCCTCTTCGTCTGGAAACATGCAGACCTTCTCGATCATTG
Organism: Acidimicrobiia bacterium; assembly: GCA_030064765.1. GTDB lineage: Bacteria > Actinomycetota > Acidimicrobiia > Spongiisociales > UBA5794 > JAAETI01. The sequence goes on from JASJEG010000020.1 coordinate 16,725, forward strand.
TGTCGCGCGATGAGGCGATGCGGGAGAGGTTGTACTGGCCGCACATGGAGCAGGAGATGGTGCGCCAGGCACCTCTCGTACTGACCTTCTGCGCTGATTTTCGTCGGATGCGCAAGTGGCTGCGCATCAACGACGCTCCCGACAATTTCGATGACTTCTTTGCTTTCCTGGTAGCCGCGGTCGACGCCATCCTGGTGTCACAAAACGTGGCGCTGGCAGCCGAAGCGAAGGGACTTGGGATTTGCTACATGGGCTCGACGCTGGCCAATGCCGACCAGATAGGCGAGATTCTCGAGCTCCCTGCAGGTGTGTTCCCAGTGGTCGGCTTTGTGCTCGGCTGGCCGGATGAGGATCCCGCGCCGCGAGACCGTCTGCCGCTCGAAGGTCTTCTACACCATGAGACCTACCGGGACCACAGCGATGACGAGATCCGAGAAATCTACCGAGACCGGGACAAGGCGGGATGGGACCGGTACATGAGCTTCCCCCGGCTGCGAGAACTCGTCGAGGAGGCCGGAGTCGAGAACCTGGCGCAGATCTACACGGTGGTGAAGTACACCCGAGAGGGCCACGCCCGCTACACCAAGAACGTCCTCGACTACTTGAAGCAGCAGGGCTTCCTGAAGGACTAGCGGTCTGTTTCCGTTCTTGCGTAACTCACGGCCGATATCGGCCGCCTGATACGCAGGAACCGGAGGGGGCTCGACTAGGCCGCTCGCCGGGACCGCTTCGTGTCTCGGTAGCGCTTTGGTTGGGTCTTCTGCTGCCGCCAGCAGGGCGGGCAGAACCCGTTGGCGCCCGAGAGCGCTCCGCCACACTTGGCGCAAAACGCATACATCCGCATGGGCACTCCTTTGGTCTCTACAAGTCCTGTCGACGGGTGGGGCGCATCAGATAAGGCCTTGCCCCTACGTTGCGAACGTGTCCAGGTTGAGCCAGCCGCTCCGGCCGCATCGATCCGGCGCATTTAGCGGTCTAGCCCAGAGTCACCGAGGGACGAAGTGGCGCGGCTGGCTGAGGACGTTGTGCACAACGTCCCGAGTAGCACTGATGTACGCAGAGTCGTGGGTTGCCCGAGCGAGGGTCGATGCTCCCTCGTACGCACAGATTGCGAACCGCGCAGCAAGCAGGGCCTCCTCGGCACTCCAACCCTCCCCCTCAAGCGCCTCAGCGATTGCCGAGACCCAAGCGGTGAACACCTCGGCGCCGGCCTCGCGCACGCCCTCGACCACGTACGCCAGCTCGGTCATCGGAACACCGATCGGGCACCCGTAACGGAAGCCAGTCGACTTCATGTCGTCGGCCAGCGCCTCGTAGAACGCCACCGCACCGTCGGCCACGCTCGGAGAGCTTTCGATGTTCGCCGACAACTGCGCGGCGGCCGCCAGCCCGATCTCCCTGACAGCAGCCGTCGCCAGTTGCTCTTTGCCGTCGGGGAAGAAGTGGTACATCGAACCCGCCGTGGCGCTCGCCTCGTCGAGCACGTCCTTCATCGCTGACGACCCGTAGCCACGCTGGCGCATTGACGTCGACATCGCATCGACGAGCCGTTCCCTGGTCTCCATGATTACCTTCCAACACGATTGGAATATACGTTCTAGTCGGTGCTAGAATGATCATTCTAACAGAGGAGGATAATATCCCATGCCATCGACGATCGACTTCGACACCCTCGCCCAGCCCCATTGGTCCGACTCCGAGCGGTCCAGCGCGGCGTTGGCTCTTCGCTTCGTCCAGCTACTGATGAACGATCACGACTTCCAGGCGGTGAGCGAGGAGTTCGGCGCCGGCCAATACACCCAGCACAACCGATCGATGCATGACGGGATCGCAGGCGTGATCGAAGCCGTTGAGCGCATCGTCAAGCGCTTCCCCGGATACAGCTACGACGTGAAGTCGATCATCGCGAGCGGTGACCGCGTCGTATTCCAGTCGCACGCCACCATGCGGGAGTCGCACCGCGGCAACGATCGGAAGGGCTTCAACATCTTCGACACCTGGAAGGTCGAAGACGGCGCCCTTGTCGAGCACTGGGATTCGCTCGAACCGATCGACCTCCCGATGCGTCTGTACTTCGCCCTCACGGGAGGCCGAGTGCGCAACTCCAACGGCGTGTTCTGATCGACGGGAGAAGAACCCAAGGGAGACCCACCCCAACAATCGCAAAACAAGAAGAACGGAGGTGACGGGATTTGAACCTTCTCCGCCTGCGCGCAGCCCCGGGCAAAGGGCCACCCAAGACCCTGCGGACGAGCCGGCAGGCAACAGGAGGAGAGACCACGCACCCAGACCCACAAACAAGAAGAACGGATTCGATCTCATGATCGAATCCGTTCCGTGGAGGTGACGGGATTTGAACCCGTGGCCCCTACGTTGCGAACGTAGTGCTCTGCCGAACTGAGCTACACCCCCGGGGTCGGAGTGGAAGTGTAGCGGGATACGGACTTCTCGGTTTCTGGCGTCGCAAACCGGAATATGTTCCGTTCTGGGACGCCAAAACCTTCAGGCTTCGTCGAGTTGCGATCGGAGCCGTTCTTGGACGATGGTCGTTGTCAGGTCGGCGCGGCTGCGCTCTATAAGCGACCTAGCGACGTCGGTGGTCCGCCGCAGCCCGGAAGTCATCCCATCCGGATAGTCGAGCGCGGCCAGCAGATCGTGGATCGTCTCCATGTCTGCAAAGGTCTCTTCGGCCTCTTCTAGTTCACCCCGTCGCAGCTGATCGAGTAGCCGACGCCGCATCTCACCCACCGCTTCGCCAAGACCCTTTAGATAGGGCACCGCATGCAGCCCCAGGTCACCGGGAAGCGGCAAGGGCCGGCGCAGGACGAGCGCTCGGGTCAAGACCGCTTCGGCATATTCCTTGACCGCGTCGTAGAAGAATCCAGCGTGATAGATGTCGCGATGTTCCGACAGGGGAGCTTCTGCCTCGGCGATCAGAGCCTGCACCTCGGCAATGAGCCCATCGGCGCTGGCAACGTCGTCTCGATGCAGGGCCCGTATGGCCTTGGACGAGCCCTGGATGATCTTCCGGCAGTTCTTGAGCGCCAGCTCGCGTGCGGCGAACTTCTCGTCGAGGTCTGCGCGAACCGCAGCTTCCAATGACGTGAGATCGAGCGGTTCAGCCACCGGTTCAGCCCGCAACGATGCGTATGTTGGGCAGGACCTCCACCTCGGTGAGATCCTCTGGAGTCCCCGTCTCGAGCTGGACCACCGGAGCCACGGCAGCGAACCGGGCCGCCTTGGCTTGCAGCAATGCGGTGACGAACGCAGCGAGTAGAACATCGAAGGCGATCGTCACACCCAGCCAAATGACACTTCCGGTGAACACGGCAGCAGCTAGCGAGCCGAGTGCTCCTGTGCCCAGGATCGCCACGGTGCGGCGTCGTCTGCGCCGTGCCCAGTTGGCCGCACGCACCTCTTCAGCGGAGTGGAGGGCGACTGACGCCAGCAGGTCATTGCCGCGGGCGAAGTTCCGCGTAGAACTGAGTGAAGCGCTTCTCTTGCTCTCGAAGAACGCCGGCAGCAGGAACACCGCCCAGACGCCTCCAATGATCAAGAAGGCCAATATCTCCATTAATCCTTACTCCGTCCGCTACCGAGCGTAGGCAACGCGGCGCGCGCAACCAAGCATTTCGGCCCGTTCGTCCCACCGGTGCTCACATATTGTGGTCTGTTTCGCTCTCAATGAGCAATTCGACGGCGTGCTGCAACGCGGGTCCGATGACGTCGAGTGACTCGTTGACGGCCTTGACAGACCCGGGGAGGTTGACGATCAGCGTTCCCCCGGCGATACCGGCCACCCCGCGCGACAGCATTCCGTGAGGAACCTTGCCGAAGGTGACCGCTCGCATTGCCTCCGCCAGTCCGGGCGCTTCCCGCTCGATCACAAGGCGAGTCGCCTCCGGCGTAAGGTCGCGGGGAGCGAACCCGGTGCCGCCGGTGGTGACAATCAGTTCGTGGTGCTCCACGAGGATGGAGAGCGTTTGGCTGACTGATTCCACACCGTCAGGTACTACGACTACCTCGGCTCCGGCGAATCCGTACTCCTCCAGCTTGGCAACTGCAGCCGGGCCCGACCCATCAACGGCCTCCCCGGCGCTGACCCGGTCGCTCACAGTGACGACGACTGCCCTCACCGCTGCCAGTCCCCGCTCTTGCCACCGCTCTTCCTGAGCAGTCGCACCGGCCCGATCTCGGCTCCGCGATCAAGACCCTTGACCATGTCATAGATGGTTAGTGCCCCGATCGCCGCAGCAGTCATTGCCTCCATCTCGATCCCGGTCTTGGCCGATGTCCGTGCGGTTACTTCGACGCGGGCACCAGCCGAGCACTCCTCGACTACGACGTCGATCCCGTCGATCGGTATCGGGTGGCATAGCGGGACGAGGTTGGCGGTCTGTTTGGCTGCCATGATCGCAGCCACCCGGGCAACACCAAGGGCGTCGCCCTTGGGTAGATCACCGGCGAACAGACGGGTTCGTACCGTGTCCGAGAGCGTGACCACGGCTTCCGCCACGGCGACGCGCACGGTTGCGTCTTTGGCGCCTACGTCAACCATACGGGCGTTGCCCTGGTCGTCGAGATGTGCGAACGAGTCACCCATCGAGCACCTCACTGGCCGTTCTGGTCTCCGGCATCCGCAGCATCTCCAGCTCGACCATCGCCCCCGCATCCAGCCCGGCGATGCCAACGGGTACCACGGCGAACGCATCCGCTGCCGCCAGGGCCGTCAGTATGTTCGAGCCTTGCCCGCCGCTCAGGGCGGCGTGGAGGTGACCATCAGGCCCCGGGGTGAGAGCCACTCGGAGGAATACCGTCTTCTCCGGGTCGGTCATCACGGGTTCGTCCAGTACCCCCCAGATTCGGGGCCGGAACAACTCGCGAGCACCCATCATGTGGAGGAGCGCCGGACGCAAGAACTGCTCAAAGGCAACAGC
>JASJEG010000194.1 GCA_030064765.1 Acidimicrobiia bacterium
TCATGAGCTCGGGGAGTCGGAAGGACCCACCTATCTCGATTTCCTCACCACGCGACACCACGGCATTGCCGCCGTCGGCCAGCGCAGCCAATGCAAGCAGCAAGGCCGCGGCCGTGTTGTTGACGATCAGTGCGTCCTCGGCGCCGGTCAGCGCCATCAGGAGCTCTCTGGCATACCCGGCTCGCCCGCCGCGGCGCCCGCTGGTGATGTCCAGCTCGACGTTGCCATATCCGATGGCTGCGGCGGTTGCCGCGGCTGCGACCTCAGGGTGCCACGTCGCTCGCCCCAGATTGGTGTGCAGCAACACACCTGTCGCATTGACGACTCGCGTCGGCTTGGAGGCCGCCACCCGGCGCGCTGCCTCCACCGCCATCGCCGTAGCGTCGGCACTCTTTCCAGCGCTGACGCGCGACCGGGCGCGGTCAATCGCTTCGCGGGCGATCACCGTCGCCAGCCGCGGGGTAAGGCCCTCATCGACGAGCCTTGCGGCAACCGCGTCTACCCGCGGCAGGTCCCTCAGATCCATGTGGCAGAGCCTACCCATGCCGGTATGCTCGCCAACATGCGCCCAGTATCGATCCTCTTTCTGTTGTTCATCCTGGTTCCCCCAATCGAGATTGCGCTCTTCATCTTCATCGGGGCCCGGATCGGACTCTGGCCGACCGTCGGCATCGTCCTGCTGACGGCAGTCATCGGTGCGTCGCTGGTGTCGCGCCAGGGCCGAGCGGAGCTGGGACGACTCCAGGCCGAGTTCGCTGCGGGTCAGTTTCCGGCAAAGCCGCTGGTGCACGGGGCGATGATCCTGGTTGCCGGAGCCGTGCTGATTACTCCTGGCTTCTTGACCGACGCCTTCGGTTTCGCCCTGCTCTCTCCCCGGATCCGGGAAGCGTTGCGCCGGTGGGGAGTGCGCCGCTGGTCGAATCGGGTAACCGTGCTGTGAGCGGCGAGGCCCGGCCCTCGGCCACGATGTGCGTGCTCCATCAGGGCGAGGACATCGAGGTTCTGATGGTACGCCGCAGCCCCACCGCTCGTTTCATGGGGGGAGCTTGGGTATTCCCCGGCGGAGTGGTCGATCCTGCGGATCACACAGCCAAGGCAATCGCCTGCATCGACGGAACGATCGAACCCGAACTCGGGCCCTGGCTGGCGGCGGGGTTTCGCGAGGTAGTGGAGGAAACCGGGGTTTGGCTCACCGATCCGCCCTTTGTTGCCCCAGCGGGAGATGATGTCTTCGTCGAGGCAAACGCCCGCAGGGTCAGATTCGCCGGCAACCGGATTGCCTACTTCGCCAACTGGATAACCCCAACGATGGTCCCCGTCAGATTCGACGCCCGCTTCTTCATCGCCGCGATCACTAGAAAGGTGGTGCCGCGGCCCGACGAGAGCGAGATCGACGCCGCTGAGTACGTGGTACCTGGTGAAGCGCTGCGGCGCGCCGAGGCTGGTGAGTGGCTGGTGCCCTTCCCGACGCAGCGTACGCTCGAGCAACTCGCAGGCTTCCATTCGGTAGAGGCAGCCCTCCACGAGTGGCGCCACAAGCGGGTTGTTGCAATACAGCCGCGGATGAGAGTGGGCGACGACGGCGGCCTCGAAGTCGTGTTGCCCGGGGAAGCCGGTTTCGAAGAGTTGGCTGAGAACGAACCTGATCCCGAGGTGCTGCGTCGAGCGGCCCAGGCAGCCGCACAGCGAGGTCGACCCATTGCGGAGGTCCCCGGTGACGGCGATTGAACGCGTGCTGGCCCCAAATCCCGGTCCGTTCACCGGGCCCGGTACCAACACTTATGTGCTCGAGTCGGACGGAGAAGCGCTGGTTCTCGACCCAGGCCCAATCATTGCGACTCACCTCGATGCGATCCGAGTGGCGCTGACCGGCCTCACCGCCGTCGCAGTAGTGGTAACCCACACCCACTCGGATCATGCTCCAGCCGCCAATGGCCTTGGTACCGAGCTTGATGTTCCGGTTCTTGGGTTCGCGCCCGGTGACGGTTTCGCTCCCACCGTGCGCCTCGACGATGGTTCCCGGATCGGGTTTGGCAAGGATCAACTGCTGGCGATCCACACGCCGGGTCATACGTCTGACCACGTTTGCTTCCGGCTCGGGGATTCACTCTTCACCGGTGATCACATCATGGGTGGGTCAACGGTCATCATCGAGGACGCAGCTGCCTACATGGCCTCGCTGGAGAAAGTCGCTGCGCTCGAACCTGCCCGGCTCTACCCGGGTCATGGTCCCGAGCTACCGGACGCCGAAACGGTGATCGCAGAGTACATCGCACACCGCATCGAACGTGAGCAGCAAGTCTTGGACGCAGTGCGCTCTGGTGCGTCCACCATCGACGACATCGTCGATGTGGTGTACGTCGGGCTCGATCCGCCGCTGCGGATCGCGGCCGTCTTCCAAGTCCACACTCAGCTGATCAAGCTAAGGGACGAGGGGTGGGTAGTCTTGGGTGCGGGCGGCGTCAACGGGGCAACAAACGTTCGGCTCGGAGAAAGGCCGGGAGTGTGAGACGTGCCAGCGTCGCAGCGATTGCCTTCGTGCTCGTGCTCGTGCCCGCCTTCACGGTCTCGGCCCAGGCTGAGATAACCCCTGCCGACATTGCGGAGGCCGAGGCGGAGCGGCGCGCGATCTCTGCTGATCTCCAGGCGGTGACGGACGAGTACGACACAGCTGTAGCGCGGCTCATCGAGCTCGAGAACTCGCTGACCTCGCTCGGAATAGAGCTGTCCGAAAAGGAACAGGAGCTTGCTTTCGCCAGAGTGGCCGCGCGCGAGGTTGCGGTTGATCGCTACAAGTACGCCGGAGCGAGTTCGGTCATCTTCGACTCGACCACCATTGAGGATGTTCCGGTGCGGGCCGGCTACCTAGACATCCTCAGCCGTGAGGGAACGGACATCGTCATCAGGTTGTTCGCGCTCGAGGACAGCTACAAGGCTCAGCAGGTCGTAGTCGAGCAGGCGCTGACGAACCAGACCGCTACCAAAGCCGACCTCGAGCAACTCGCTGCATCGATTCTGAGCCGCCTTGAAACAGCCAATCGTGATTTCGACGCCATCGTTCGCGCCTACGAGATTCAGGAAGAGGAACGCCGCAGACAAGAGGAGGAAGAGCGCCGCCGGCGCGAGGAAGAAGAGCGGCGGGCACGAGAGGCGACTTCAACAACCACCACCACCGCGCCTCCGGCGACTACCACCACCGTTGTCGAAACGACTACCACCAGCCCGCCGGGTGAAACCACGACTTCAGCACCGCCCGACGACTCGACGACCACCACGTCGACCACCGAGCCACCGCCGACTACAACAGAGCCACCGCCGCAGCCGTCGATGGTGTGCCCGGTCGACGGCGCCGTCGCTTTCACCGACACCTGGGGCGACCCGAGGTCGGGAGGACGCACCCATAAGGGGGTCGACATGATCGCGGCACGCGGCACTCCTCTAATTGCGATCGAGGCCGGCACCGTGAAGCGGATGCGAAATGGGGGACTCGGTGGCATCACCGTGACACTCGCAGGCAGCAGCGGTGACGAGTTCTACTACGCCCACCTCGATGGTTGGGCGGCGGGTCTCAGCGTGGGGCAGGGCCTGGCAGTCGGCGAACTGCTCGGGTACGTCGGCAATACCGGCAACGCCCAATACACCATTCCTCATTTGCACTTCGAATGGGCCCCCGGCGGCGGTGCTGCAGTGAATCCCTATCCGCTGGTCGCCGACTTGTGTCTCTGACTAGGTCAGCCCATCTGTGCCAGCTGCTCCGCCACCAGAGTGAGGCGGGCGGAGCAGCCGTCATCGGCGATCGGGGGCAACAGCGACGTGAGTGACTTGGCGGCAGCGGTGATTGCAACGGCCGCAGCCGAAGTGGGTTCGGCGACGACCACGGGACTGCCGGCATCGCCGCCCTCGGCAACCCGCGGGTCGATCGGTATCGCTCCCAGCAGTTCGACTCCAAGATCAGCCGCCAGTTCCTCCCCGCCCCCTGAGCCGAAGAGCGGATAGTGCTGCCCTTCGGGCGTAGTGAAGCCGGACATGTTTTCCACAACGCCGATGACCGGCATATGGGAGCGGCGCGCCATATCGGCCACTCGCGCGGCAACCTTCTGCGCAGCGAGCTGTGGTGTCGTGACAACGACCATTTCCGCCTGGGGGAGGAGTCGCGCCAGCGCCATCTGCACGTCGCCGGTGCCGGGCGGCATGTCGAGGAGCAGATAGTCGAGGTCTTGCGGCCAGGCGACGTCACGCAGGAACTGCTCTAGAGCCTTCGAGAGCATCAGGCCTCGCCACATCAGTGCAGTGTCCTCGTCGTCGAGAAGCAGACCCGTCGAAACGACCCGCAACCCGTGTGACTCCGCAGGGATAATCTTGCCGCCCGAGTCGGCTTCGAGGCGTTCCCCACCGAGGCCGAGAATACGGGGGATCGAAAATCCCCATATGTCGGCGTCGAGTAGCCCGACCCGGTGGCCTTGTGTGGCAATGGCCAGGGCCAGGTTGGCGCTGAGCGACGACTTACCCACGCCGCCTTTGCCGCTGCTGACCGCTACCACCCGGGTATTGGGATGCACCATGGTGGGTTCTGCCTGTTCGCGCGCCCGCAGCCGGGCCCGCTCCATCAGATCGGTGCGCTCAGCCTGGGTCATCGCACCGATCTCGATCTCGACATCCATGACCCCAGGCACGGCCTTCAGCTTGCGAATCACCTCGTTCTCGATCTGGTCGCGCAAGGGACAGGCGGCGATCGTCAGCGCAACCTTCACAGTCACCAGGCCGCCGTCGATCCGCACGTCCTTGACCATGCCGAGGTCGACGATGTCGGCCCCAAGCTCAGGGTCGATTACCCGGGATAGGGCCTCATAGATATCCGTCAACTGAACCATGGGCACAAGCGTAGACTGCCGCCAGCGTAAAAAAACCTATCGCCATAGTGGGAAACCACTCATATAATCCGGCGAGCCAAGCCAGCCGTGGAGGTCGCAGGACCATGATGACAAACGACGAAACCACCACCCTCAAGGGCGTAACTCTCACCAGCAGTGCCGCTGCCAAGGTGGGCGAACTCATCGCAGCTGAAGGCGACGCGAGCTTGTCGCTGCGGCTTGCCGTCCGACCGGGTGGATGCTCCGGTTTCTCGTATGACATGTACTTCGACTCCTCGACCGACGACACCGACATCGTCAATGAGACCGATGGAGTGAGGGTTGTCGTCGACTCAGAGAGTGCCGCCATGGTTGGAGGGGCAACAATCGACTTCCGCGACGGTGGGCTGCAAGGCGCCGGCTTTGCCATCAACAACCCCAACGAGCAGCGTTCCTGCGGGTGCGGTCAGTCGTTCTGCTGAGGTAGAGCAACAGCCCAAATCGCCACAACTACCCTTCCCGCATGGTTGAGCGCAGCGGATGTGTTGCTCGCGGGTGCGTGAGACTGATTGCGGTCGTACTGCTGCTCCCGGTTGTCCTCGGATTGAGTTGGTGGCTCCTGTCGAACATCTCCCGGGTGCTAACCCACGAGAGTGTCGAAGCGGTGGTGGTCGATCTCATCCCATCTGTCGATAGCGATGGCGATACGCTCTACCGCCCGGTCTACGAGTACCAGGTCGACGGCGCAACCTATCGGTACGAGTCGAGGGCAAGCCTGGGTGGAATGGTGGTGCCCAACATCGGTGACCGCAAGACACTGCTCTACGACCCCGACCAGCCCGGTGATGCCCGCGTCCAGAACTACTTGCTGCTGCTGATCCTCCCCCTGATACTTCTCGCCGTTCCGGTCCTCATCCTCGCCGCAATGCTGTGGACAACGCTACAGCGCAGCCGCCGGCCGGAGGTCGCCTCGCCCGGGGGTGGCACCACGCCGGTACCGCCGTGGGCATCGCCGAATGAGCCACCGGTCCCTCTCGACGAACCGGCGGTGACCGGTGAAGTTATCGAAGCCACCTTCATGGGAACGGAACCATCGCAGATGGATGCCCGCGGCAACATGCGCTATCGGGTCAAGGCACGAGCTGAGATAGACGGAGTGATGCATCGCTTCCGCGGACCGTGGCAAGACGAAGATCCAACTCTGCTCTTCATGGAACTTGGCAACAAAGTCCAGGTCCGCATCGAGCCCAACGACCCTTCGTCGTACGAGGTCCTGATGCCGGGGAGGGATTGAGCCGGGTACTCTGACGGTGCATCACCAGCGGAGGTAACCATGCCCAAGCAGATTCTCGAGGTTCCCAGCGCGCCTGCCCCGGTCGGTCCCTATTCGGTAGCGACTGAGGCCAAAGGGTTTGTCTTCATTTCGGGGCAGGTGGGGATGGATGTCGCTGCGGGCACCCTGGTCACGGGAGGAGTCGAAGCCGAGACCCATCAGACCATGAGGAACATCGGCAACATCCTTGCCGATATCGGCCTTGGGTTTGCCGACATCGTCAAGACAACGATCTTTTTGGCCGACATGGCCGACTTCCCCGTGGTCAACGAGGCGTACGGCCAGTATGTCGCCGATGCCAAGCCGGCGCGTTCGACCGTGCAGGTCGCAGGGCTCCCGCTGGGCGTTCAGGTCGAGATCGAGGTGATTGCGGCCCGGTAGGAGAGGCGATGGCAGGTCAGACGACGGCAATCAATCCCGCAACGGGCGAGACGCTGGGCCGGTACGTGCGTGATCAACACAGGCGTAAGCCCTCTTCCCTTTGACGCCTTCCGCGGGTTACGTTGAAGGAAGGCTGACAGGTCTCATGGGAGGTCCAGAAATGGCGACCACCGCAGTGACCGAAGATCTAAATCTCCACCGCATTACTCGGCAGCAGTTCAATCGTGCGGTCCCGTTCGCCGACGACCTACATGGCTGGCGCGGCATCGCAGAGTGGCTGTTCGAGCCCGAGCACATATTGGAGGTCACCCTTCCGGTCCGGCTCGACGACGGCTACGTCCACATGTTTCACGGCTACCGCGTGTTGCACTCGACGATCCGGGGTCCGGGAAAGGGCGGGGTGCGCTTCTATCCCGATGCCGGTGTCGATGAAGTGAAGGCGCTGGCAACGTGGATGAGCTGGAAGTGTGCCCTAGTTGATGTTCCCTTTGGTGGAGCAAAAGGCGGTGTCGTGTGTGACACACACCGATTGTCGCGAGGCGAGAAGGAACGGGTGACGCGCCGGTTCACCGCTTCCCTAGGTGACACGATTGGGCCGCACACCGATATTCCGGCCCCCGACCTCTATACCGATGCGCAAACCATGGCTTGGATGTACGACACGTACTCGATGATGCACCCCGGCGAGGCCAACTTGCCGGTAGTCACCGGGAAACCGGTCGAGCTCGGCGGGCTGGCCGCGCGCGACGGAGCCACCGCCCGGGGCGCCTTCTACGTGACCGAGCACTTCTTGGGCATAGGCGGCTTGGCGGGGATCAACTCTCTCGACGGGCTTCGGGTTGTCATCCAGGG
>JASJEG010000195.1 GCA_030064765.1 Acidimicrobiia bacterium
CGCCCGTTTGTCCGATGAGCGCGCAGCCGATCTTCCTGACCTGCGCGCGAAACTCGGGTACCGACAACCCCACGCGAAATCCGGGGATCGCTTCGAGCTTGTCGAGGGTGCCGCCGGTATGCCCGAGCCCCCGCCCGCTCATCATCGGCACGGCCACTCCGCAGGCTGCGACGATCGGCGCGAGACAGATGCTGACCTTGTCGCCGACACCGCCCGTCGAGTGCTTGTCGACCTTGGGGGCGTCGATATGGGACAGGTCGAGCACCTCGCCGGAGTGCAGCATGGCGTCGGTCCATACATCCAGTTCTTGCCCGTCGAGCCCTTCCTTGTACACCGCCATCAGCATTGCCGCCATCTGATAATCCGGGATGTCGCCCTTGGTGTATTCGTTGATGAACCAGCGAATCTCCTCACCGCGCAAGACGCCGGCATCACGTTTGCGTTCGATTAGCTGCCGGAAGCTGTAGGGCATGCCGTTCTCCTGTTGGCCGAGAGAGCCGAGTCTACGCACTCTGCCCGGGATCTCGGCTGCAAGCGCCCCAAACCTGTCCCCTCGTGGACCGACTCAAGGAGACGCAGCGCCGGAAGCTAGTGTCGGACATGTGGTGCAGGCCCGCTGCGAGCGGGTTAGACCGAGGAGGTTCCTTTGGGCTACGAACGTCTCCAAGAAGCCGTAGCGGCAATCACCGACCTATCCGGCAGGAAGAACTATTCGGCTGCGCTGGTCCTCGGCTCGGGACTCGGCTCCTACGCTGCTGCCTTGCCGAACGCCCGCGCCATTCCCTACTCGGAGATTCCCCACTTCCCCGCCCCCCGAGTCGAAGGTCACTCGGGGACGCTGTACTCCGTGGAAGTCGGAGATGAGGGAGCGCTGGTCTTCTCGGGCAGGGTCCACTTCTACGAGGGTTGGGACTTGTTCGACGTCGTCTTCGGCGTCCGCACCGCCGCTCTTGCCGGGTGCCATACCGTCCTGCTGACCAACGCCGCAGGCGGAGTGAATCGTGACTTTGACGTTGGCGATCTGGTGGTTCTTCGTGACCACATCAATCTGACAGGTCGCAATCCCCTCCATGGGCCGAACGAAGACCGCCTCGGGACCAGGTTCCCGGACGTCAGCGATGCCTACAGCGCAGAGTTGCGCCGAGCCATGAAGCCGGTATACGAGCAATGTGAGGTGCCCTATAAGGAGGGGGTCTACACCTGGTTCACCGGGCCCAGCTATGAGACCCCGGCCGAGATCGAGCTGGTACGCCGTATTGGCGGCGACTTGGTGGGCATGTCAACCGTGCCGGAGGCGATTGCGCTGGCCCACATGGGGGTTCGGGTTGGCGGGATCTCGCTTGTCACCAACATGGCGGCCGGTACCACCGATGAACCGCTGAGCCATGGAGAAGTGCAAGAGGCGGCCGAGCACGCTCGAGCCAAGTTTGAAGCTCTGTTGGACTCGTTGTTGCCGATTCTGGTGGCGGATCCTGATTGACGGCCGGTTTCAACATCGTCTAGCCGGGTAAGATCGCCTCGATCCCAGGTGAGGAGAAGCCAGCAATGAAAATCGCTGTCTGCGTGAAGCAGATACCGGATCCGGCCGCGCCGTACGATCTCGATCCTGAGACGAACTTCGTGGTCCGGCCCGATGATCAGGTACTCGACGACACGGACCGGTACGGAGTAGAGGTCGGGCTACAGCTGGCCGAGGAAGTCGGTGAAGATGCCACGGTAACGCTCGTGTCGATGTCACCGTCCGGAACCCTCCAAGGTATCCGCCAGGCGTTGGCGATGGGGGCGGACCGCGCCATCATCATCGACGATGACTCGCTACGGGGTGCCGACGCACTGACAACCGCAAGAGCCCTGGCAGCCGCGCTTCAGGAAGACGGATTCGATCTCGTAATCGCCGGCACAGAGTCAACCGACGGCTACGCCGGTGTCATGCCACAGCAGCTTGCTGAGCTGCTCGAGGTTCCGAGCCTTACATTTGCCCGCAAGGTCGAGCGCGACGGGGACACCATCCGCATCGAACGGCAGACCCAGGCGGGCTACAACGTTGTTGAGGCCTCGCTGCCGGCGCTGCTGACAGTGACTTCTGGTGTCGTCGAGCCGAGGTATCCGAACTTCAAAGGGATCATGCAGGCCAAGAAAAAGCCTGTCGACAGCAAGACCTGCGCAGACCTCGGGGTCACCCCGACCGTCCAGCAGGTAATCCAGGCAGTTGAGCCGGTCCCGGCCCGCCAAGCCGGTGAAGTGATCGAGGACGAGGGCGAGGGCTATCTCAAAATCATCGAGAAGCTCGAGGAAGCGAAGGTGATTTGATGAGTACCTGGGTCTTCTGTGAGGAACTGGACAGTGCTCCGAGCGCATCGGCGCTGGAACTGCTGACGAAGGCACGTGCCTGGGGCGATGTCGAGGTGTTCTACGTCGGTGCCGGAAGCGATGCTGCTTATGCAGCCCTCGGCGACCACGGGGCTGTCAGAGTCCATCAACTCGACGCTGGCGACAAGCTGCCCGCTACGGCGGCGGCAGCAGCCATGGCGGACTTGGTGGGTGAGGGCGATGTTGCGCTGTTCGGAATGGGGAGCACGGACCGGGATGTCGCCGGCCGGCTGAGCGCGCGCAAGGGTTGCCCCGTTCTCTCTAGCGCAGTAGACATAGATACGAGCAGCGGCCAGGTGCTCGTGACCAACGAGATCCTGGGCGGAACAACTCGCGTTGTGACCGCGGCCACCGCCGGACCTGTGATCGTCGTCGCTCGGCCCAAGGCATTTCCGGCGGAACCGGCCGGCGGTCCGGCTCCCGAGGTAGTAGCGGTGGCTCTCCCCGACGTTGGTCATGCCGGCTCGGCCGCCGTGCTGGAACGTCATGTGGAGGAGAGCGAGGGCCCGGATCTCGAAGCAGCTGCAATCGTCGTTGGCGGGGGTCGTGGCATGGGCGGGCCCGAGGAGAAGTGGGAGCCGGTAGCCAAGCTCGCCGGCTTGCTCGGCGGCGCAGTAGGTGCAACGCGTGCTGTTGTGGACGCCGGCTGGGTTCCCTACTCACTCCAGGTGGGCCAAACCGGCAAGACGGTCAAGCCCGACGTCTACATCGCCTGTGGTGTCAGCGGGGCCATGCAGCATCTGGTCGGGATGAAGGACTCGTCCACCATCATCGCCATCAACAAGGACCCCGAGGCGCCGATCTTCACGATCTCGGATCTCGGGATCGTCGGCGATGTGCACAAGGTGATGCCGGCTCTGAATGCGGCCCTGGAGAGCCGCTAGGGGCAACCTGCCGGCTTGCGCTAGATAACGCGTCTGGTTCCGCTGGAAGCCCGGCGGGCGCGTGCACTCGGACGCGCCAAGATCCCCCTGATGAACCAGACTGCTACTACGGCAGCTGGTGTCCCCCGACCCTTGCCAACATGGCGGCGCGACGACGGAGCCTCTTCCGTGGTGCCGGGAGCGGGTCCGGAACCAGGGCTGAGAGCAGCCAGCCAAAGAACCCAACGGCAACCCCGAACACGATCAGACCGACATCGTCGCCGATTAGGCCTGCCCGAATAGTGAGCACGCTGCCGACAACGAGGCCATAGCCGATCACGAGCATGAAGTTGCGAGTCCAAGGGCTGAGCCAGCCCTCGATGAAGTCGCGACCGCGTCGGTTTCCCATGCCTCACGTATCGGCTACGTACAGTGGTCGGCTTAGCGATTAGTTCGCGTTGTTCTCGAGACTGTCCGGTCCGAACGAATGCGGCAGAATCTCCCCGAACTTGTGGGTGCGCAACGACCCTTCGCCATCCTGCACCACCACCGTGTTGACCTTGAACTCGCGCATCAGCTGGCGGCAATTGCCGCAGGGGTAGCACTCGCCGGCGTCGAGACAAGCTACGACCACGGTATCGATCTTGCGAACACCCGCGGCGGCCGCAGAGCTGATCGCATTGCCCTCGGCACAAATAGCCGATCCGTAGGCGGCGTTCTCCACGTTACATCCGGTGAATACCCGGCCGTCCTCGGCGACAACGACGGCCCCCACATGGAAATTCGAGTACGGGGCGTAGGAGTTGTCGGCCGCGTGACGGGCCTGGGCATAGAGATCGTTGATGTCGCTCATGCTCCTAGGAGGGCGTCGACAAATGCCTCCGGGTCGAACGGTATCAGGTCTTCGACCGCTTCCCCGACTCCGATGTACTTCACCGGAATGTCGAGTTCCTGCTCAACGGCAATGGCGACTCCTCCGCGAGCAGTCCCGTCGAGCTTGGTCAACACGATTCCTGTCACGCCGACCGCCTCAGTGAAGACCCTCGCTTGCTCGATTGCGTTCTGCCCGGTGGTGCCATCGAGCACAAGCAGCACTTCGTCGATGTCACCTGCTTCGCGGCGTAGCACCCGGGCGACCTTGCCGAGTTCGTCCATGAGATTCGATTTGGAGTGCAGTCGGCCCGCCGTGTCGACGATCACAACACCGGCACCGCGTGCCTTAGCAGCGTGGAAGGAGTCATAGGCGACCGACGCCGGATCTGCCCCGCTCTCTCCGGCAACGATGTCGACACCGATACGGCCGGCCCAGGCCTTGAGCTGGTCGGCGGCGGCAGCCCGGAACGTATCTGCGGCTCCGAGCAAGACGGGCCGCGAGTCCGTGTTGATCTGCTGTGCCAACTTGGCGATCGTGGTGGTCTTGCCGCTGCCGTTGACGCCAACAACGAGTACAACCGATGGTTCGCCGAAGACTTCGAGGTGACGATCGGCGGCGGCCAGCTGCGCGACCAACTCGCGGGCGAGAAGATCTCTGACTGCGCTCGGGTCCTCTGGGTTCCTGCCGCGGACCGCTTCGACTGCCCGGCTGGCAGCACCGACTCCTACGTCGGCAGCGACCAGAGAGTCCTCGATATCCGACCAGAAGTCGGCGTCGAACCCGCTTCGGTTGAAAACGCCACCGAGGCGGTCGCTCAGGGCGCGACGCGTCTTGGCAAGCCGGTCTCGTAGTCCGACCGGTGCTGGAGGCGCCGCAGCCGGAGTCGGCGTTGCTGCGGGCGGCGCTCCTCCGCGACGAGTGCGCACCAACCAGAACGCAACCAGCGCAACCACCAGGAGCGCGATGACGATGTACAACCATTCCATTAGAGAGCCCTCCGGGGCGGCAGAATCGGCCGCAGGTTAGTGCAGAGTGCGTCGTTGACCTTCAGACGACGAAATCGTCGGCGTGTTCCTCGAGGTACTCGAGCAGTTCGGCCCGCGTCGAGAAGACCTCGTCGAAAGCTCCCATCAGCATGGCGTTCAGTGGACGGTTGTCCATTGCTACCCGGGAGTCGGTGTGGAGTCCGACGAGGAGCTTGTGGCGGGGGGTGAACTCGCGATGTGCGTAGGCCAATCCCAATTCGACTGCGCCTCCCTCGTCGGGCACACGCCCGTCCAGACAGAACAGGAACACGTCTGCGCCGTATATCTGGCTCTTGTCCGACTCGAAGATCGCCTTGCTCTGCAGCAAAGGGGTCAGACGCTGGAAGTCGGGCTTGCTGAATTCGATGGCGTCCCGCTGCGGCATGAATACGTCACATCCAATGCCCTCGAGGTCTTCGAGAAGCGATCTATTGAAGGCTCTCTCCGCCTCAGAAAACAGTGGTCCGGCCACATACACTCTCGTCGCCATTGCGCTCCTCCCACTGGATCAACCGGAATTGTCCCGTTGAGGACTCCGTTGCTAGCCCAGCCTAACGTCGACCGCGAGCTGGTCCCGAGTCCACGCTCCCTGTGGTCAGTCACCTCCGGCGGTCGAGCCGGGACACAATGAGCGACACAAGAAGGGTGAGAACGAGACTGCCGAGGATCGACACTTGCATGGCGGTGAATCTGCGCAGGAGCACCAGGATCAAGACGAATATGAGCAGCTGTCGAAACACGTGGTGAGCGTAGCCCTGCAGTCCTCACGTCCAACACGCCATTGCTCCGCCAAAAGAAGTGGCAACGGAACGGCGGCGGTTAGTGTCGTTTTCGTGATTCCTCTCGTCGTTGAGTACGCCGAGGACGAAGACACCGGGTGTGGCCTTGGCGCAATGGTGATAGCCGGTGTCGTAATCGGCGGCCTGTTGCTGATGCGCTTGGCGATAACGCGAGCGCACCGGTAGCCGGCGTCGAGCGAACCGGGGTTGCGCAAACAGATCGTTTCTAGGGGTCGGTCCAGCCACCGCAGCCGTCTCTTCGGCTAGGGACCCCGGGCGGGGTGGTTGAATTCGTAGTTGCCGTTTTTGGTGCGGGTGATGGTCCAGTTGGTGTTGTGGATCAGGGTGTGGTGTCTGCGGCAGAGGAGGATGAGGTTGTCGATGTTGGTTTCGCCGAGGTCTTCGACCCATCCGTTGATGTGGTGGGCGTCGCACCATTGGGGTTGACGGCGACACGACGGGAAGCGGCAGTGCCGGTCCCGGATCGCCAATGCTTTGCGTTGCGCCGGGGTAGCGACCCGGACTGAGCGCCCCATATCCAGGATGACTGAGGGGCCGGCGGTGATGAACCGGGTGAAGCGGGCGTCGCAACACAACTGGTCCAACACCGTTGTGGTGACCGGGCCGATCCCGTCGATGTCACACCAGGCCAACGAAAGCTCGGGTGTGATCCCGGATAGTCCTGCCACGTCGATCACCGCGTTGATATTGGGCGGGTTACCCGAAGGGGTGTCACCGTTGATGTGTCGGTTGATGATGTCGCACAGGGCATCAGCACGCCGCTGCGACAAACTCCGCGGTCCATCCGGCGAGTCTGCGGGGTCGGGGGGTGCCTGGTGGTCCAATGCACCGATGAGTTGGGCGCCGGCGACCGGGTCGAGGTAGAAGTCCCCGGTGACCCATCCATCCAACCCAACCCCAGCGTGTAGATGACGTCGTTCCCACTTGTTGTTGAAGTCCTGTCTAGCGAGTTGGTCATCGGCTAGGGCGGCCCAGCGGCGCATCACCAGAGAGAAGTCACCCACAGGCAACGCCTTGGCTTGTTCCACCAACACCCCAGCATGCTCAGCCAACAGCGGTTCCCGGTCCTTTGACACGACCCGGCCGATGGTTTCGACATGAGGAGTGGTGATATCCCCATCGGCCAATGCTTGTGCAATCTCTGGGTGTTGGTTGACCAGGCGGGCGTTCCTCACCAGGCGACCCGCATCAGCATCAGACACCGGAGTCCGATGAGTCAGCCAAGACCGAGGTGACAGGGCTCCATCGATCTCCCACACCCGGTCCCGGTCCCAGCCAGCTACCAGCCGTAGCAGCTCAGCATCCAACCGCTCCCTGACCTCCAACAACTCGATGAGCCGTTCCGACAACCCACCACCAGTCCAGCCATGGCGGTCCTCCCCAGCTAGCTCGGCGATGGCCATCCGGATCTGCAACACCGGATCACCACCACCAACAGCACTACTGGCAGGTTCAGTCAACAT
>JASJEG010000196.1 GCA_030064765.1 Acidimicrobiia bacterium
TACCTGCATGAGGCTGTGCTGCGAAAGGAGCTGACAGAGCGGTTGGGGGTGCGGTGGCAGCCGGTCCGCAACGGGATGGCCGACATCGAGGGCTTCACCCGGTCCCAGATCGAAGCGTTCTCCCGACGTCGAAACCAGCTGGAGGAGTGGCGCCAAGGACAGGGTCTTGCTGACACGGCGGCGGCGCGGCAGGTAGCGGTGTTGGCCACCCGGCAACCGAAACGGGATCATCCACTTGTCGACCTCGAAGCCGAATGGCGGGAGCGGGCTGCTTCGGTGGGTGTCACGCCCGATTGGCTCAGGAGGATGATGGGTGGCAGCCGCGTCGTATCGCCGGTCGATCCTATGGAACTGTTCGAATCGCTGGTGTCGCCGGCAGGGCTTACCGAACGAGCCTCGAGTTTCGGGCGGGCGGAGGTGGTCAAGGAGATCGCCGGAGCGCTCTCCGAAGGTGGCACCCGCAGCCAGATCGAGTACCTCGCCGCGACGTTCCTCGACACGAACGACGTGGTGGCGCTTGTGCCAACCGGCAACACCGAATCCGTCGAGGAACCCGGTGCACTCGCCGCCGACGAGCGGCTTGACGAGCTGACCACGGAAGATGCGAATGGACGGCTGATGCGTCGGCGAGACAGAAGTCGGTTTCCCGGGGTGCGGCACGAGCGTCGCTACTCAACGACTCAGCTGTTGGCCACGGAGCAGCGCATCATCGAGCAAGCCAGGGCCGGGCTAGGTGCTGGTCAATGGACCGCATCCGACCGTCCAGTCGCAGCCAGCCTGCGACAGCACCGGCAGCTGACGGACGGGCAGCGGGAGATGGTCCGTCGGTTCGCCACCTCTGGCAACTCCATCGAGGTCGGGATCGGTTCAGCCGGTACCGGCAAGACCGCAGTCATGGCAATCATCAACGAACTTGCTGCTCTGACCGGTGCCCCGATTGTGGGTGCGGCGCTGGCCGGCAGGACAGCCGCCGGTCTCCAACAAGCCACCGGGATACCGTCGGTCACCCTGACTCGGCTGCTTGCGGAGAGCCGGGATCGCGGAGGTTTGGTCCGTGGTGCCATTGTCGTGGTGGATGAGGCTGGCATGGTCGGTACCCGCCAACTGGCCGCCGTAGTCGATGTCGTTGAACAGGCTCAAGGGAAGTTGATCCTGATCGGTGACGACCATCAGCTACCCGAGATCAACGCCGGTGGTCTCTTCCGGGCTCTCGCCAAGCGCCTCCCCGCAGTCGAGTTGACTGACAACACGCGACAGCAACACCACTGGGAACGCGCTGCCCTTGCCCAGCTCCGCGACGGGCCGGTCAAAGACGTGATCGAGACCTACCGACAACGAGGCAGGATCAACATCGGCCAGAGCCGAGATGACACGATGGCCAGGGCCGTTGCGGACTGGTATCGCCATGTCACACTGTCTGGTGATCTCGCCTCGGGGTTGCTCCTCGCTCACAGCAACGACACCGTCACCGAGCTCAATCGACACGCCCGGAGTCGTCTTGCTGCCGCGAGGCGCCTTGACGGGCCAACGCTTGAAGCAGGGGAGCGGGTCTACCAAGCCGGGGACCGAGTCCTGTGCCGGCGAAACCAGAGTCGGCTTGGCGTACTCAACGGCGATCTCGCCACCGTCACCAGCGTTGATCAGGAGAACAACAGCTTGACGGTCTGTCTCGACCGTGACGCCGAAACCAGGGAGCTACCTGGTTGGTATCTCGAGCAGGGTCACGTCGACTACGGCTACGCCATGACCGTTCACAAAGCCCAAGGCACCACCACCAGTCGTAGCTTCGTTGTCGTCGACGGGCCTACCGATCGAGAGTGGGCCTACGTAGCGATGAGCCGAGGCCGGCAAGCCAACACCCTCTACCTCGCCACCACCGAACCCGCCGAGGAGCAATGCACCCACCTCACCCGTACAGGCAGCCACGATTCGCTTGATGGTCTCACCGCCGCGCTCAACCGCACTTCGACGCACGTCGCCGCCATCGACCAAACCGGGCCGAAACACGGGGAGGACATTGACCCGATGGGTCCGTCGCCTCCCAGCAGCGATGTTGCCGCTCGAGTCGCCTGGCAGATCGCCAAACGACAAGCCGAAAGGGAATCAGCCGAACGACGCCTACTAGGCCTTGACCTCGCCGCTGGCCGTTGACCACAGCCACGGAACGTGACGACCCAATAACTGGGATCACATCCATATTGCCGGTTCGGCTCGGAACGAAGTGCGCGATATCGTGCGGCGTGGTAGGTGATCTGGGCGGTCCACTTTCCTCTTGACGCTTTGGCGTCGCGCATACCCTCCCGAGCGGAAAGACGCGCCCCAAGTAGGGGCGTAGGGTGCGCAAAGTCTTACCATCAGGTCAATGTAGGAACACGTTTGGGGTAGCTCGTGCAGGCTGTGACAACCGCAATACGGCTGCTCGTTGCGACGGCCTCCGGCGTCATTGTCTTCCTCGCGACGATGGTCCAGGGCTGCGACGACCAAGAACCGATCCATAGCTGGGACCGATGTCGGTCGTGGCTGGGCAATCGGACTGTGGAGTGGCCGGGCGGGGATTGGTCTCCGATCCTGCCACTGCTGTGGTCGATAGCGATCGGCTACGTCGTGTGGTGGCTGCTTGGACGAACTGCGTTGCGGCGCGGATAGGGCACAGCGTCTCGGTTCCTGGCACCGCCGACCTTCCCCGAGGCGTCACAGCGTCAAGAGGACTTCTCCCGAGTAGAGGCCGCTCGGTACTGCCGGATCTGTTCGACGTAGAGCGTCTGGCATACTTGGTGAACGATGGCCGGTACTGAAGACTACCGAGGCGAGCTGCGTCGTCGACGGCGGCGATATGAACGGGAAGCTCGCGCCATCCGATACGCAGATGCCTGGCAACGCCTCTTTCATACTCTCTTGTTTCGGGCCTCGCCTCGGTTGGGGAGGCGGGAGCGAAAAACCGTCGTGGTCATCGCGGTGCCGGTTTTGGCGGGTTTGACTGTCGGGTTGGTCTACACGGCGCTTGACCGACCTGGGGTTGGTGCGCTTGCTCTCGGCGTTGGGGTGACAGTTGGGCTCTGGCTTCTGGCGGCTGCGGCTGCCGTGCTGCGCCGTCTAGGGCGTTCCGAATCTGGCCGTATGCCACCGCCTCCCGCATCCGGTGGGGGTTATGGCGGTGTTCGTGAGCCGCGACGTCCACCGTCGAATCCCGGAGAGATGTCTGTCGAGCTGCCAGAGCCCATCGGCGGCGACGATTGATCGAGTCCTGAATATGTCGCAGAAACAGGCACTTCGCCGAGTGCACTCGAACAGCCACCCACCGTCCACCAAACCGAGGACGGATTACCCACATATCCTCACGACTGCGCTCGGCCTGTCGAACACTAACGGTCGTTGCGATTGTCAGTCGTTCAGATCGTACGGTAGATGTCGCCGCGGTGTCCCACGCGGAGAACAATGACTTCCTGCCGTTGGTCGTCAATCCTGTACAGGATGCGGTAGGTGCCACGTCGAGCACTCCATACACCCGCGAGTTCGTTGCGTAGCGATGCGCCCACCCGCCGCGGATTCTCCCGAAGCGGGCCGGTGATGAAGTCAATGACTGCAAACGCGACAGCTTCTGGGAGTGTCTCTCGGATCGCCCGCGCTGCTGGGGCAGTTACAACAATCTCATAGGTCGGCTCGGTCACCGGGGCCGCAACGCCTTCACCGCGTCGACCCCACGGACCACATCACCCTCGAGATAGGCACGATGCGCCTCAACGAGTTCGGCCAACACGTCGGAGTCTCCGAGTACCGCCGCGGTTTCTTCGAGCGACTCGAGGTCCTCGGGACTGATGAGCACCGCGGCTGGTGTTCCGTTCTTGGTGACGACGACGCGTTCATGGTGTGATTGCACTCGGTCGATGAATTCGGAGAACCGGTCTCTCACTGTTCGCAATGATTCACTTGACATGTACACAATTGTGCCACGCCCGCGGGGCAATGGGAAGACCCACGCCGATCACCAAATCAAGAGCACGAACGCACACTTCGCCGGGTGCTCGGGATCGCAGTGAGCAGTCTTCCGCATCTCGGGGCGCGCTGGGGGCGCGGGAGAACGAAGAATGATGCAAATCACTGGGAGATGACCAAAGATGATGAACGGTCACAAACCACTGCGCCACAACAGTTTTCGACAGATTGCCCAGCTAGACCCTGCCTTCCGCGAAACGCCCCGAACGGTCTTGAAAACCGTTGAGGTAATACCTCCGTGGGTTCGAATCCCACTCCCTCCGCTCATCGGAAAGCCTTGCTACGCAGGGCTTTCCGCTGCATGTGCGTCGATCGGTAGCACCGCCGCAGCGGCCCCCGGGGCGCGCTGGGGGCGCGATAGGGGCGCGGGAAAATCGCTCGAGTTTTGTTGGGGGCGCATCTGGGGCGGTGCCGTAGCGGCGATGTAGCGGCGGTCGAGAGCGTCGGAGAGGGCGTCGAGGTCGTCTTCGTAGAGGTGTCCGTATAGGTCGAGTGTCATCGCTGCTGAGGCGTGGCCGAGCTGGCGCTGCACAGCTTTGATGTTGGCTCCGGAAGAGATCATGAGCGAGGCGGCGGTGCCTCGCAGGTCGTGGATGCGGAGTTGCCCGAGCTCTGCCGCTTCGATGGCTGGTTTCCAGATGGTTTGGCGGAAGGGGGAGGAGCGGAGTGGCCCTCCTTTAGGTGCGGTGAAGATGAGCCCGTCGTCGTTGATGGTGCCGAGGCGTGCGGCGAGACGGTCGGCGAGGAACGCCGGCATGGTGACGAGTCGCCGTTCGTGGGTTTTGGGTGTTCCCCATGAAAGACCGGAGCCGAGTTCGGTGGCTGATTCGGCGATCTCGATGCGGCGCCGTAGCAGGTGGACACGTGGGCGTTTCAGTGCGACGAGTTCGCCCCATCGCGTCCCGACCCACGCCAGGGTCTCGATGATGAGTCCGGCTCCGGTTTGAGTGTTCTCGGCGGCTGTGGCGAGGGCTGTGACTTGTTCGGCGGTGAGGAACCGCTGCTCACGCCGCCGCACTGTCGGGACCTTGACCCCGGACGTCGGGTCGCGGGCCAGGATGCCGTCGTCGACGGCCAGCTTCAGCGGTGCTGACAGTACCTGTTTGGCTTGTTTGATCCGTGACGCAGAGAGCCCCTCGCTGGTCATCTCGGCGATCCATTCCCGCACCATGGCCGGCGAGATGCGGTTGACCGGGAGATCCCCGAACACCGGTAGGACACGGGAGCGGAGCAGAGACTCGTATCCGGCCCGGGTCTTGGGTTTGATGTCGAGCCCGGCGAGCCAGGCGTCGGCTGCTTCGGTGAGTGGGATGTCTCCGGCTTCGGGGGCGATCCAGTCGCCACGGTCGATTGACCCGAGCCTGGCAACGAGCCAGCGGTCGGCGTCGACTTTGCGGTCGAAGCTCCGCGAGCGGATGCGTCCGTCGGGACCTCGATATCGGGCTCGCCATCTTCTCCCGGTTCGTCCTTGCCGGTCTTCGATCCATCCGGAGCGTCTCATGTGGTTCTACCTCCCTCGCTGTGGCGCCCGTATCCGTATCCATACACGCAACCTGGATGTTGGGGAAGGCGTCTTTCCCTGCCGGTCCGTCGGAAACCGTGAAGCCAGTTGAGACCTTTCATCATCTCGCATCATCTGTCATTAGTTATCAATATTCTTAAGCTATCAACGTTGTATAAGGGTTATCATAGTCGAAGGAACTGACTTCCGTGCTGAGAATCGGATCATGACACCAGCCATCAATCTGCAGCTACCCCATCAGGTCGTCGAGGACAGACGAGTGCACACCTGCGGTCACAGGGTGGGGGTGGCACGGTGACGGTGCGGGTGACGACGTTGAAAGGCGCCGAGGCTGGTCGCTACTACACCGAGCAGCTGCCGTCGTACTACCTCGACAGCGGCGAGCCGCCGGGTTGGTGGTTCGGACGCAGCGCCGCCCAGTTGGGTCTGGATGGTGTGGTCGATGACGAGGCGTTCCTGGCGGTGATGGCCGGACTGGATCCGACGACCGGGGAGCGGTTGGGTCGCCGCTTCGGCGACGGCTCGGTGCGGGGGTTCGATGCCACGTTTTCTGCGCCAAAGTCGGTGTCGGTGCTGTTCGCCATCGGCGACCAACAGTTGCGCCGAGAGGTGACGGAGGCGCATGATCGGGCGGTTGACGCGGTGTTGGGTTGGGTTGAGTCCCATGCGCATACTCGGTTGCGGCGGCGGGGTCATGTGGTGTGTGTCGATGCCGAGGGCATCGTGGTGGGGGTGTTCCGTCAGCACACCAGCCGGTGTCTCGACCCGCAGTTGCATACCCATGCGGTGATCGCCAACCGAGTCCGCGCTCCGGACGGGCGGTGGTTGGCGCTCGATGCCCGCACCATCAAGATGGATCAGCGCACCCTGTCGGGGTTGTATCACGCCGGGCTGCGGGCCGAGTTGACCCGCCGCCTTGGAGTCCGCTGGCACCAACCGGTGAATGGGATTGCCGAGATGGTTGGTGTCGACCGGCTGGTGTTGGCCGAGTTCTCCCAACGCAGCCGCGAAGTCGACAAGCGTGTCGACGAGAAGGTGGACCGGTTCCGTAGCGACGTCGGCCGGGAGCCGACTGCAAGGGAACGGTGGCGCCTGGAACGAGAAGCCGTGTTGGACAGCCGCGCCGCTAAGACCCACGGTCACCCTCCAGGCGAGTTGCACGCCGAATGGTTCAGCAGGTTGCGAGCCCTCGGCCACGAGCCACACGACCTCGTCACCGGCACGGTGGGTCGGGTCCGTCGGGCGGTCGGCATCGACCAGACGACAATGGCACACATGATCGACGGCGCGTTGGAGGCGTTAGGGGAGCGGCAGTCGACGTGGCGTCCCGCCGAACTGGTACGTGAACTAGCCGCCCAGGTCCCCACCAATATCACCGTCGAACCTGATCGTCTGTGCCGTTTCCTGCAGGACCTCGCTGGCCATGTCGCCGCCGACCGTTGCGTCGACCTGTCCCCACCGGTCCCGTCCCATGCCCTGTTGCGTCGTGATGGGCGTCCGATCAGCGAAGCCGCCGTCGACCGGGCCCTCACCACCCAGACCATTCTCGAGGAGGAGGAACGGATCGTGGAATGGGCGCAGCGGCAGCGCCGCTTCGCCGACGTCATCGACACCACACCTCAGGGCCTCGACACCCAGGATCTGAGTGTGGGTCAGGCCGAAGCGTGTCGAGCAGCAGCCGGCGGCGTTCCGTTGGAGCTGGTCGTCGGCCCCGCTGGATCCGGCAAGACCACCGCCCTCGCTTCCGCCGTTGCCTACCTCCAACACCGCGGCCGGACGGTGTTCGGGGTGGCACCCGCCGCAGCAGCCGCTCAGGTGCTCGCCACCGAAACCACCATGGCGGCCGACACATTGGACAAGCTGCTCTACGAGCAC
>JASJEG010000191.1 GCA_030064765.1 Acidimicrobiia bacterium
CCCGGAGTCGGGTAGTGACCGCAGAATTCCACGTGCTGGCAGAGATTGTTATGACCGGCCAGGCAGACATCGCACCGCCCACACGGGTTGGCCGGTTCGATCACGACCCTTTCACCATGGCGTTCTCCCGAAGCGATGATGCCACCCATCTCGTGGCCCAGTACGAACGGGTCCTGGACGCGATCCACGCCGATGCCGCCCTCCTCGTACCAATGCAGGTCGGAACCGCACAGACCGACCGCTGTCATCTGGACGAGTTCCTCCCCCGGCGCCGGGACCGGCTCAGATTCCGTATGCAGTCTGATGTCGCCAGCGCCGTGCAGCCTGAGAGCCTCCATGCCCGACAAGATAGTGTCCGCGATTGCGCCTCCGACGTCCCGCTGCAGTGGCCAGAGCTCGAAGAGCTCGCCTCTACAAGTCGGGGTCACCGTCGGGCATGATGGAGGTAGCTCGCTGGAGGTAGTGATGACCCTTGACGCTGCGCTCGAGGAAGCAATTGCAGAGCTATTCGCCGTCAACATCGAACTCGACCGGCTTCCCACCCATGACTTTGATCAGCGGGCAGCTCTACAGAGCCGACTTACCGAGCTTCGTGCCATCATTGCGGACCTGCGCACCCAGACGCCGACAGATCGTGACGCGCTCCGCGACCGCCTGAGGCGTCTAGAGACGGAGCTCAAGCATCGGCTCCACCACCGCATCAGCCACATGACAGCCGGCCAGACCGGTATGGGCGGCGGCCTCGACCCCGAGTTCGTGCATGCGCTCAACAAGGAGATCGACCAGGGTCAAGGTGTCACCCAACTCCAAGACGAGATTGCGCGGATCAGAACGACGCTGGCGGACTGACGACGGCCCCAGACCTGGTCGCGATCGGGCAATCGCTGCTGACGTCCGTCCCTGGTAGGGTCGTTCGTATCGACGTACATCGATACGATTGGCGCGGAACATGAACAACCTGACCCCGAACGCACTGGCCGACGACACTGCACGTCTGAGCTCACTCTTTGGTGACAACCCCGATCTTCTTCCCCTGTGGATCGCAGAGCCATATGTCGAACTGGATCCTGAACTCAAGTCGCGTATGGCGGACCGTGCCGCCGTCGGCTGGTACGGCTACGAGGCCCGACCAGCCGGACTGCTCGAGGCCTTCTGGTCATGGATGGACAGCCGGCACGGCTGGGATGGGAGCAGCCTGCATGCCGCAGTGAGCCCCAGCATCGGCACCTCTATCGGTGTCCTCCTCGAGCAATTCACCAAGCCGGGCGATGGTGTCATTCTGCAGCCACCCGTGTTCACAGATTTCAAGCCACTGGTGGTGGCGGCGAGTCGCTCTGTCATCCGCAGCCCGCTACTCCTCGAAGAGGGCGGATACGAGATGGACCTCACCGACCTTGCAGCCAAAGCCGCGGACCCGGCGACGACTGCCATGATCCTCTGCAACCCGCACAACCCGGTCGGTCGGCTCTGGGATGAAGGTACCTTGGCCGAGATTGCGGCTATCGCCGTCGCCAACGATGTGTTCGTCATCGCAGACGAGATACACGCCGATCTGGTTCTCCCCCCCAACAATTTCACACCGTTTGCGGCTGCGGCACATGGCAGCGGCGCGCGGTGGGCGGCGCTACATGGCCCCATCAAGACATTCGGACTAGCCGGGGTGTGCGACACACTGCTGCTCACAGACAACGAGGAGGTGAGCCAGCGCTTTCGCAAGGAAAGCTCCCGGCTCCACCTCACCCGAAACAACGTGTTCGCACTCGCTGCCTTCGAAACGGTCTACCGCTGCGGAGGCGAGTGGCTCGATGGCCTCCTCCAGCTCGTGGCCGACAACGTCGAATTGCTCGCCAGCAATCTCCCCGAGCCCATAAGGGTCGTCAGACCACAAGCCACGTATCTGGCCTGGCTCGACATGCGTGGCCTCGGGCTCGAAGTACCGGAGCTGGCGCGCTGGCTTGCCGCAGCCGGATTAGCCCTGAGTCCCGGCCACTGGTTCGGCAGAGATGGCGCCGGATTTGCCCGCATGACCATCGCCACTCCGCGGACCTTGATCGACGCTGCGATTGGACGACTCGCCGCAGCTGTGTCTTGACGTAGCCGTGTCGTTGGGTAGCTCTGACCGGCCCTCGGGCGCGCTACCGTTGCGGCCCATGAACCTCCAACAACCAGCAGTCATAATCGGCATCGGCGAAATCGGCGGCGCCTTCTCCAGGGGCCTGTTACGCACCGGTCATCCGGTGGTACCCGTAACCCGAGGCGTGGACCCGGACCCGGTCGCCGCCGCATACCCGGACCCGGTCGCCGCCCTGGTCACCGTCGGCGAGGCAGACCTCGATCATGCCCTGGCGACGCTCCCCCAGCAGTGGCACACCCGGGTCGTACTCGTGCAGAACGAACTACTCCCTCGCAACTGGAAAGCCCACGGAGTTGCCGACCCGACCGTCGCCGTAGTGTGGTTCGAGAAGAAACCAGGTCGCGTCGAAAAGGTGATCATCCCCACACCGATCTACGGTCGACTCGCCAGCGAGCTCGTCACCGCCCTCGATTCCATCGGGATCGCCTCGGTTGCACTCGAATCGAAAGACGACCTGATGTACGAGCTGGTCCGCAAGAACATGTACATCCTCACTGCGAACATCGCCGGACTCATGACGCAGGGGACGGTCCACGACCTTTGGTATGACAACCGGCAGCTCGCCGAGTCAGTCGCAGCCGAGATACTCCCCATCCAGGAGTGGCTCACCGACACCCAGCTCGACCATGAGCGCTTGATCGCCGGCATGGTCGAAGCATTCGACGCCGACCCTGACCACGGCTCCACCGGAAGGAGCGCCCCGGCGCGGCTTGCCCGGGCCCTTGATCACGCCGACCAGGCAGGCTTGGCGGTTCCCACGCTGCGCAAGATCGCATCCAAGATCGACAACTGAACGAGATACCGGGCACGATGCGGCCTTCCTAGCTACGCTATCGCTCACGACCGGCAGGGAGAGGAGCCATGCACGTACTTGTCGCCACCGACGGTCACCTCGATGCTGCGGCCGTCGCCAAGTTCAGCGCACCCTTGGCCGGCCCCGACGGCAAGGTAACGGTGCTCACCGTCATTGAAGTCCCGCGGGCGATGCTGCAAGAGCTGCAGGACCACTTCAGCGATCAACCGCCACCGACGTTGCGCATGGAGGATCCCGAAAGGGTAACCGCAGACCCGCCGGAGACTCCCCCGTCGTGGCCCGGAGACGATGCCATCATCGACCAGTATCTAGATAGCAAGAGGTTTGACATCTGTGAGCCGCTGGTGGCAACGCTGCAAGAAGCCGGCGTGAACGCAACAAGCATGGTCGTCGAAGGTCCCGCCGACAAAGGAATCCTCTCCACGGCTGCGGACCTCGATGTCGATGTCATCGTTATCGGCCCGCGCGGCATGGGCTTCTTCGAGGGCCTCCTGGGATCAACCGGTACCAAGGTGACGCGTCTTGCCAACCGTCCGGTGCTGCTGCTGCGGAACGCCGACAGCTAGCTCAGGTACTCCTCCCAAGCCGGGTCTGGTTCGCTGCCGACCGCAACCAGAACCCAGCTGTGCCGACGTGGTGCGCGTGGTCTCTTCTGCAGGACCAACCCGGCTTGTTCGGGAGTCCGTCCCCCCTTCTTCGTATTGCAGCGCCGGCAACTCGCCACCACGTTCTCCCAAGTGTGGGAACCCCCCTGTGCTTTGGGAACCACATGATCGATGTTCTCTGCCACCCGGTGGCAGTACTGGCAGCGATTGGCGTCTCGTAGGAACACCGCCCGGCGGTTGAGGGGAACGCGGCGGGAGTAGGGAACCTTGACGAAGTGGCGAAGACGAATGACCGACGGCGATGCCAGGTCTATGCGCTCACTGCGCCACACCTTGCCGTTGGAAACGATGACATCGGCCCGATCGCGCAACACGAGTACGACCGCTCGCCTCACCGGCACCACCGAGAGCGGCTCGTAGGAAGCATTCAGCACCAGGGCCTTCATGGCGGGCAGGCTACCAGCGGACCACACGGACCCGGGCGTTCTGGGGAACTCGGCTGCAGCGGGGGTCGTTGAACACGATGAGTGACACTGCGAGACTGTCGGTAGCCGGTCGCCGTCGGAGAAAGGCCGAGAGGTGCGGGTCGTCGGTTACATCAGAGAAGCCTCCGCTGACAGTGAGCCTGCGTTCGCCCAGTCGGAGCAGATCCGGCGTTGGATCAACGAGAACGGGCACCGCCTGGTATCGCTTTGTCAGGACGTGCGCTCCCCCGGCCATTCAGTCGGGCGGGAAGGACTGCAGTCGATCGTTGGCATTGTCTCGGCAGGACAAGTGGATGCGGTCGTGGTTCCTTCGCTGGTGACGTTCTCCCCGGACAAGGTCAGCCAGGAAGTCATCATGTCGGAGCTTCGGGCCCATGGGATCACGGTGCTCTCGACTGACCCCGCTGACATCCCGCAGCTCGCCGACCCCCCGGCCGACAATGTCCGCCTGATGATTCGCGATGTACTCGCCAAGTCGGCTCGGTTCGAGGAAATCTTGCGCCTGCCGGCCACCCCAGTCGCCGAGCCCGAGGTGCAGGTCGATGACGCACGGGATGTCGTCATCGAACTCATCCCACCCGAACCGACCCAAGCCCTCCCTCAGGGTGTAGTCAGACCGGCGACTTGAGCGCAGCCCAAGCAGCCCGGGCCACGGCATAAGCGCGTCCTCCCGACTGCACCGCGGCACCAGCGATGTCGCCCCGATCAGCCGTGGCCAATACCACCGTGAGCACCGGGGTGTCGTTGTAGGCCTGTTCTGAGACCGCCAGCAGCCGGACCGGCCCAGTGCCGGTTAGCTCGCCAACTGCTTGCACGACGGCGGCATCGAGGCCGGCCAACCCTGATTGCACGATGACCGCAGCGTCGGCTCCAGTGTTGAGCCGCAGCCTCACCGACAACCCGGCAGCGGTTTCTTCGACGGCAACGCCCTCGAGGCGCTCTGTTCGAGCGACCTCGGGAGCGGGCGACTCGGTCTCTAGAACGGGCGGCTCAATCTCCTCGGCAGGCGATTCGACCGTAGGTGCAGGCGGCTCGATCTCGGCAACGGATGGAGCCGTCTCGGCCCTGGCGTGTTCGCCCACCAACGGAAACGACACAACCGAGCCGGGAGCCCCTGGAGGTGGAGGTGGGCCCAGGACCCCTTCCTCGATCTCCTCTGCGGGGCGCATCCCGTGGTGGATCAGTATCTCCCTGACGGCAGCACCCACCGCTCCGGCGTCGGCACCGACGGCAAGCTGGACGCGTACCCCAGCGACACCCTCGCCGGTCTCGACCTCGGCCCCGGCGATCCCGGGAACCGACAACAGTTCATCCCGCAACGCGTCCGCCATCACACTCCTTTGAACATATCAGACTCGCCGTAGCGGCCGGTGCTGACGCTTGCGCCATTCCAAGTAGGAAATGAGCTCAGGCGCGTCCAGGCCGATCGAGGCGTCGCCGTGGGCAGTCGCCAGCCGCCACGTCGTGTACTCGGCGTCGGGAAGGGGCAAGAACGGTCGTTGCCGCCACCACTGCTGGGGCGAGACTGCCAGTAGCGTGCGTAATCCCTCCCCCCACAGACTGGGCCGCCGGCCCACAGCCAGCACCAACTTCCAAGACAACATGGAACGATCGTAACTCGTCGGTCGTTGCCAGGAAGGGATTGCTTCGAGTTGCGCAAACCTAGGCGGTGGCGGAGAATCCGCTCAGACGGGAGCACAGCCCCTCGAGCACTGATAACCTCCGTGCCGTTGCTGCCGGAGGAAGGAGCGCGATGACGGTCACCACTGACGACCTGCAGTGGTTCGGAAAGCAGTTTGACGCGATCGTTGACAACATCGAGCTCGTCATTCAGGGCAAGCGCCGCACGATCGAGTTGGCAACGATCTGCTTGCTCTCAGAAGGGCACGCCCTGATCGAGGACGTGCCGGGCGTCGGCAAGACGCTGCTGGCCCGCTCGCTGGCGCGATCCATCGATTGCAGCTTTCAACGCATCCAGTTCACGCCAGACCTTCTGCCGTCAGATGTGACCGGCGTGTCGGTATGGGATCGGGAATCTGCTCACTTCGTCTTCCGACCCGGCCCGGTGTTTGCCAATGTCGTGCTCGGCGACGAAATCAACCGGGCCAGCCCCAAGACGCAGTCAGCGCTTCTCGAGGCCATGGAAGAGCGCCAGGTGACCGTTGACGCTGTGACCCGGCCCCTCGGTTTGCCCTTCATGGTGGTGGCAACCCAAAACCCGATCGAGCACGAGGGAACCTATCCCCTCCCCGAGGCTCAGCTCGATCGCTTCATGATGCGGCTCGGCATGGGCTATCCCGGCCGCGAGAAGGAACTCGAAATGCTCGACACCCACGGGCATCACTCGACGCTCCAAGACCTCGAACCGGTAGTGGACGGAGCCGACGTCCTCAAGATGATCGATATCGCCGCCAACGTGTTCGTGGCCGACGCCATCAAGAGCTACCTAGTCGACCTCGCCGACGCGACTCGCAACGACCCAGACCTCCTTTTGGGAGCTTCACCGCGGGCGACGTTGTTCATGCAGCGTGCCTCACGCACCAACGCAGCAACTCAGGGACGTGACTATGTCACCCCGGACGATGTCAAGGAGATGCTGCATCCGGTGCTCAACCACCGGCTCATCCTGCAGCCCGAGGCACAAATGCGGGGCGCAGGAATCCAATCGATCATCGACTCCATCAGCGAAAGGGTGGGCGTGCCGGGCGCCCGCGCCAACGTCTAATGCCAACGCTGCGCGGTTGGGCGGCTCTTGGGGCCGCCTTTGCTCTCGCCATCTTGTGGATCGGGTTTGGAGAGCGGATGCTTCTCGCAGTCGCTGTCTTCCTCGCCGCTGCCGTCGTGCTCGGCATGGGATACGTCCGCAGCAGCGCACCTCGCGCCCGGCTGACTCGCCACATCTCACCCGTCCAGGTCCACGACGGAGACCGGGCCATCGTCCAGCTGTCATTGGTGTCCGGCCGCCGTCTCCACTCGGCGATTGTCGAGGACGTTGTCCATAGCCTTGGAACGGCGTCCTTTGTCGCTGAGCGGGTGGACGAAAGGGAGCCGATGACGGCTCGCTACGAGGTGTTGTGCAAGCCCCGCGGGGTCTACAAGGTGGGCCCGGCGATCGTGAAAGTGCGTGATCCGATGGCGCTGGCCGAATCAGTCAGTTCCGGGCGACGGGCCGATCGACTGGTGGTCTTCCCCACAATCGAGGATCTGACCGGCCTGCCGCTGGTGCGGGGGCAGGACCCCAACGTCAACTCGGCGCGAGCGAACTTCTCCCACATCGGAGGGGATGACTTCTTCACGCTGCGCGAGTA
>JASJEG010000192.1 GCA_030064765.1 Acidimicrobiia bacterium
GATGGCGACGTGGATGACGACGATGGCGAGCGACGGCGATGACGACGACGACGACGATGACAACGGCGATGATCCGTGCCGTAGCCAGGACGACGGCTCCGACGCGGATGATGCCAATGACACGAGCGGGATGGCCATCACTCGTATCAATCCGGCCAGCGGTCCTGTGGCCGGCGGAAGCTTGGTCACTATCACCGGCAGTGACCTTCCGGAGAATCCCGAGGTTCTCTTCGGGGAGCGGCGCGCCGAGCTGATTTCAGTGGTCGCTCCGAATTTCATCGTCGTCAATACGCCCGCCGGCAACCCCGGCTGGGTAGACGTGACAGTCTTGGACCGAGACACAGGAGCAACGACCGTCCTCGCCCAAGGCTTCGCATACCTGGAGGAAGACCAGGCCCCACCGGAAACCACAACCACGACAACAACCACAACACTTCCGGGAGCCACGATCCCTCCGACATCGAGCCCCACAACGCTCGCAACCACCACTACCGCACCGACGACAACCTCGGCACCAAGCACGACCGCGCCGCTCCCCGAACCCGAGCAGCTATCGATCGATGACTGGGTCGACTCACTGCTGCAGACCCCGGAGGGCCTGACACTGGCGCCACCTGCCGCAGACGCAGCCATCGGGCGCATTCCGGTGAGTCTGTGGATCGGAGAGCTCTGCGAAGAGCCCGTCTGCCCCGGGTGGGTACTAGAGGACTGAGCCAAACGGACGATGCCCCAGAAGACCCAGCTACGGGGCGGGCTGGTCACCGATCACTACGCCTAGGGCACGGAGCGCAGCCGGCGGTCGCGATAGCCATGCGCCATTGCCTCGAGGTCGAAGGCTGGTTTTCCTTCGACCTCGCGCTGCACCAACCGATTGGCATGAGATTGAGCAAGCGGCTTGGCGAAGTAGAACCCCTGGCCGTGGCGGCAGCCGAGCCTCTTCAGTTTCTCGAGCTGTGACTGAGTCTCAATGCCCTCAACGATCGTCTGCAGACCAAGCCGCTGACCGAGACCCACCATCGTGCCAACGAACGGGGAAGAGTCGTTGTCGTCGGCGATTCCCTGCACAAAGACCTGATCGATCTTGAGCACATCGATGGACAGCCTATGGAGGGAGGCCAGCGACGAGTAACCGGTCCCAAAATCGTCAATAGCGAGGGGAACACCCAACGCGCTCAAATCGTCGAGAAGCTCAGGGGCCGCGTTCATCATCGCAGTTTCGGTTATCTCCAGCACGAGGAACGATGGGTCGAAGCTCATCTCCTCCAACACTCGCTCCACCTCCTCAACGATATGCGGGTCGTCCAGTTGACGGGCGGAGAGGTTGACGCTCACCTTGAATTTCCCCGGTTCCGGATTCAGAGCCTCCACCCACTCTCGGCAACGTCGAGCCGCCTCCCACATGGTCCAGCGACCGATGTCGTGTATCAGCCCGGTCTCCTCAGCAAACGGGATGAACGTCCCGGGACTCTGCCAGCCCTTCAGGGAGTGCTGCCAGCGCACCAGAGCCTCGAAGCCAACCAGCGAGCCGTTCTCGAGGTTGACGATCGGCTGATAGAGCAGTCTCAGCTCCTGACGGGCGATCGCTGCTTCGAGGTCGGCTTTGAGCCGCAATTGGTCCCTGACTTCATCCAGCATGTCCTGCTCGAACAGCATGAAGGAGGCCTTGCCATCTCGCTTGGCTGCATAGCGTGCTGCGTCGGCGTCCCGCAGAACCTGACTGGCCTTGTCTCCGTAGCGGCCGAAGGCCACGCCGATGCTTGCCCGGAGCGGAACCTCGCGTCCTGCGATACGTAGCGGCGACTCCAATGAATCGAGAATCTGACGAGCCGCCTCGCTGGCGTCCTGAGCACCCCCGACGTTGCCCAACAGCACTGCGAACTCGTCTCCCCCGAGCCGAGCCACCGTGTCCCCCGGACCGGCGACCTCGCGTAGCAGGGCGCTAAAGGCGCGCAAGGCCTCATCGCCGGCAGCGTGACCGAACCGATCGTTCACGTGTTTGAAGTCGTCGACGTCCAGGAACAGCACGGCGACATCGCCTCCCGTCCGCCGCGTCAGCTGGAGGGCTTGGAAGACGCTTTCGCTGAAGAGAGAGCGGTTGGCGAGACCCGTGAGGCCATCGTGAAAGGCCTGGTGCTGGAGTTCCGCCTTCAACTCGGTCAGCTCGGCCAAGGAGTCCTCGAGCCTCCCGTTCTCGACTGCGACGCCCACCTGCGCGGCCAATGCAGCCAGGAGGCTCAGCTCCCCTCTCGAGAACAACTCGGAGTCGTTGAGCGGATTGGCGACAACAACTATGCCCGCCAGATCGTTGCCGACGACAACCGGCGCGACCATCGCCGCGGCGATGGGTAGACGGCGATCGCCTGCAGATGACGCCAGCGAACCAGAGCGGTCAATGGCAAACGGCCCATCGCTCTCCCGCGCTCGGTCCCACACGATCCGCCACCGGTCGAGATCGACCGGATCCATCGCCGCACTGTGGTCATCCGGCCCGACGATCGTGCGGAAGCCGCTCCGCTCCGGGCCGAGTTCGAGGACTATCTCGCAGAACTCCGCCTCGAACATGTTGCGGGCGTGGGATGCGGCCGCTGCCAGCGACATCTCCAGCTGGGGGGATCCATGCAGATCTCGCGTCGCCTCATACAGCTCTTTGAGCCGGCCCCGCTCGTGGCGTGATGCGGCATAGGCCCGATAGCCGGCGAAGAGCGCAAGTGCAGGGATCACCGCAAAGAGCGCGGCACGAGGCGCTACAGCCAGAGCCTCCGCGACAAGCATGCCGAGGCTCCCGTTGAGAAGCGTCACAAAGACCCCGAAACCGTAGGCTTCCAACGTGTCCCCGGCCGATGACTCGATCCCCTGGATCCAGCTGGATGTGGAGAAGAGCAGGTGACCGACGACATCGGCGAGCACGACGGCGGCAAGGACGACAAGCCACCCGGTGGGGCCGAAAGCGTCCCCGGAGTGATTTGCCAAGGCGAACACTGCGACTGCAGTGGCGGCTTCGAGCAATCGCCGCGAGATGAGCAACACCAGCATCACCAGCGGTTCGCGCCGCCGACTTCCGGCAAAGGCAACTGTGGCCATTGAGGTCGCTGCCAGCAGTTCGACCGGGGCAACCGTGAGGAGCCCGACTGCCAGCGGGACAGCGATCAAGGAGAACGTGTGGATTCTTCGGCCGAAGCGCATTCGGATGACGAGCCACTCGGCAATGAAGAACCCCACCAGCAATCCCCACCATTCCAGCGGCGTATCGAGCCGAGGTACTGCGGTCCATTGCCACCAGCCGACAAGCCCAGCAGCGAGGAAGCCGACAAGCGCGAGCACCCAGATCCACAGAGCAGCGCGTCGGGCGACTCGGCCACGCTGCAGACGGCGTGAAGCCCGCGCCGCCACGTTCAGAGCTGATGTTCGCCTCTTGCCAAGTGTCACAATGCACCACCCACACGCCGAACGTGTGGCCTCCTCCACGAGCAAAGTACTACCTAAAGAGTAAGAATCGACGGCATATCTGCAAATGAGCCGACCGACCCAACGCGGTTCTGAGAGGATTCTGCTTCAGTAGCCCAGGGCTACCAACAGCGCGGCCATATAGGCCTGATGACCGAACTCGTTCGGGTGGAACGTGCCCATCGTTCCGAGCCGCTCCGGCCGGAACAGGCCTCCCCCTCCCTGGAGTTCAACGGACTCCGCTGCTTGTCGAAACCAGCGGACTCCAGGATCGGCCGACGCAACCACGGGATCGGGGAATGGATTACCTGCGTAGCCGGCATCCTGATACGGATCCGAACCGCAGTAGCCGTGTCCTTCGAACGCAGCAACGTGATCGTCGACAAAGACCCAGCCCTGGCCGGAAGCCACCCCCTCGAGCGCCGCATTGAGTGGCTGCCGCAACCTGATATCCAGAAGCTCCAACTCGTTGCGATCGACCTCGAGCCCCGGGAGCAAGTCCCCGCCCGCCTCCTCACAACTGAGGACCTGTCCGCCGGCCGCATACGTCAAAGAACCCGGGTATGCAGTCAGGTAGACCTCGTCGATCCGGAGCTGCTCGAGTGCACCAGCAAGCGTCTCGAAGATGGAGGGGATCTGTTCGATCTCGTCTTCAACTTCTGTGAGCAGGTTGTCGAGCAGGTTCTCGTAGATCGGACTGACGACCAGGACGGGATCGAGTGCTATCAATGAACCAAGCGTGAAGGCAAAGCCGATGTCGTTACCCCCGGCCGAGATGAGCAAGGCATCGATCTCCCGCAGACAGCTTGCTGCGTCATCGACTGAACAGCCCACCAAGTCGACCAACTCCTCGAGTTGCGGACGGAGCGTGCGCTCGACGCCATCACCACCCGCCATCGGATCGTCGGACTCGAGGATGCCCTCCACAACTCCTGCGCCTGAGGCGGCCAGGAAGACGAACGTGACTGAGGAACGGGGGTCGGATCGTTCGATGGCGAGAGCCGTCTGGGCCGGCCCGGCCAGCCCGCTGCGATGCGCCACGTCGTGAGCGATTGCCTGTGCGGAGTCGGGCGTCGTCCCATCGTCGGCCCACAAAGGCGGATCGCCCGGTCGCTCCGGATTGCCTTCGCCTCCTGCCCACGAATCTCCGATCGAGACGATCAACACATCCTCGACAGCAACGGTGCGTTCCAGGGTGAAAGTGTTCTCACCCATCGCAGCCTCGAGTGTCACGTCGTAGAGGCCTTCGGGGAGCTGCACGACGGCTTGGCTCGAATCGGATACCAGGGATTCAACAACCGCCCCGTTGGCCGCGATCGTCCAGGAGTAGGTGTCGACCTCGAACTGGGCGCCTGTGGGATCTACCAGCGAGACCTGCGAGGCGTCGAGAACCAGGGTGAAGGTCGGCGTTATGTCGCTGCAGCCGGACGCACATGCTCCGGGATCGAGGTTGACGACGTACTCCAGCGTGTTCGGAATGTCGACTCGACCGTCGCCGTTTGCGTCGAGGCCGTATCTGTCGGGCATCGACCAGTCGAAGGCGCCGACCAACGCCAGCTGGCCAGCCGGCGGAGCAGTCGAAGCCACGTCGGTTCCCTGCAAATCGCATCCGACCGCGAGCAAGAGCAACGCCGCCGCACCTGTTGTCTTGAGAGTCCGAAGCACGGTTCCATCCAAGCACGAATGCGGACCGGCATTGCCGCGCGCCAGGTGTGCAATGATGCGGGCCGTGACGATCGAACCCACCAGCCCAGCCCGAGCAGACTTCGGCGTCGTTGGATTGGCGGTAATGGGCCGCAACCTGGCGATGAACATGGCCGATCACGGCGCGACCGTCGCCGTCTATAACCGGACCACTAGCCGGGTCGATGAGTTTGTCGCGGGCGACGCAGCAGGCCTTGCCGTGCTCGGGGCACACTCCCTCGAGGAATTCGTCTCGTTGCTGAAGCGGCCGCGCCGCATTCTGCTCATGATCAAGGCGGGGCCTCCCGTCGACTCCGCCATCGACGGTTTGCTGCCGCTGTTGGAGCCCGGCGACATCATCATCGACGGCGGCAACTCGCTCTTTACCGACACGATCCAGCGGACAAGGAGGGTGGAAGAGGCAGGCCTTCTCTACGTTGGCTCGGGCATCTCGGGGGGAGAAGAAGGAGCGCGCACGGGTCCTTCCATCATGCCCGGTGGCAGCAGCGCCGCCTGGCCCCACATCAAGCCCACGCTGCAGTCGATTGCGGCCTCGGTCGATGGGGTGCCGTGCTGTGATTGGGTGGGCGCGGACGGTTCGGGACACTACGTCAAGATGGTGCACAACGGGATCGAGTACGGGGACATGCAGGTGCTGGCGGAGGCGTACGACATCCTGCAGCGCGGCATGGGATTGTCGCATCGCGAGATGCAGGCAGTGTTTGCCGACTGGAATCAAGGTCCGCTCGAGTCTTATCTAGTGGAGATCACCGCGGACATCATGGGCACCGTTGACAGTGACGGCAGCCCGCTCGTGGAAAGGATCCTCGATACGGCCGGGCAGAAGGGCACCGGCAAGTGGACCGCCATTTCTTCGATGGAGCTCGGACAGCCGACGACTTTGGTCGCTGAGGCCGTGTACGCACGTGTCGTCTCGGCGTTGATCGACCAACGGACTGCGGCCGCAGACAAGTTGAATGGC
Organism: Acidimicrobiia bacterium; assembly: GCA_030064765.1. Taxonomy (GTDB): domain Bacteria; phylum Actinomycetota; class Acidimicrobiia; order Spongiisociales; family UBA5794; genus JAAETI01. The sequence goes on from JASJEG010000192.1 coordinate 6,110, forward strand.
CCCGCCGCTGGCCTTGACGACGACCGCTCGGCACTGATCTCCGATCTGCACGACGCCGTCTACGCATCAAAGATCGTGTCCTACGCCCAGGGCTTCATGCTGCTCGCCGCTGCGGCCGACGAGTACGGATGGGATCTCGACTTCGCTTCGATTGCGTCGATGTGGCGCGGTGGTTGCATTATCCGCTCCCGATTCCTCGGTGAATTGATGACGGCCTATGAGCAGGACCGAGATCTATCCAACATCCTGCTCAACGACTTCTTCGCGTCGGCTGTGGACGAGGCACAAGCCGGGTGGCGGCGCACGATGCAGCGTGCTGTCGCCGCCGGTATACCGGTTCCGGCGTTCAGTTCTGCACTTGCATTCTTCGATGGCTACCGGTCACGGCGAGTGCCCGCCAATCTCATTCAGGCTCAACGCTCCTACTTCGGTGCGCATGCCTTTGAGCGAATCGACAGCGAGCGGGGCGAGTTCTTCAAGGCGACCTGGAATCGAGCCAGCGGGGATGTCTCCTCGCCTTCCGGCCACGCCTGACACCCGAATGCCTGTCCTGAGCGACGCCATTTAGAATCCGCTCATGGGGTCGATCGTTGCGTTCGCAAACCAGAAGGGTGGAGTCGCCAAGACGACCACCGTCCATTCGCTAGGCGACGCGTTCTTCGAAAACGGGCGCTCGGTTCTGCTCATCGACCTCGATCCACAGGCATGCCTCACATACGCTATGGGGATCGACCCAGAGACACTCGATGCAACTCTGCACGACGTCTTCGCGGGAAGGGTCAACACAAATGACGTCGTGCTCGAGTTCGAGGACCGACCTGCGCTGTTGCCTTCCTCGATTGACCTGGCAGGAGCCGAAGTTCACCTTCTCACCAAGACCGGTCGCGAGTTCGTCTTGGCGCGGGCTCTGAAACCTCTGATTCGAGACTACGACTACCTGCTGATCGACTGCGGACCGTCGCTGGGAATCCTCACAATCAACGGCCTCACCGCAGCCAACATGGTTGCGGTTCCATTTCAATGCGACACCCTGAGCCATCGTGGCGTTGGTCAGCTTCTGGAGACTGTGGGAGACGTGCGGGCATTCACCAATGATGACTTGGAGGTGCTCGGCGGGATCGCCACACTCTTCGACGGACGCACCAAGCTGGCACACCAGGTGCTCGAGTCGGTAACTGCCGAGCACGGACTAGAAGT
>JASJEG010000021.1 GCA_030064765.1 Acidimicrobiia bacterium
CATATCGGTGAGCTTCTCGGTGATGGGATGGCGGCCGTGGATGGGCATCCACCCGTCACAGAACTCCATGATGTCCGCAAAAGTCTTCGGGCCAGCTGCGCCACCCATGATCACCGGGGGATGCGGGGTTTGCCGCGGCTTCGGCCACGCCCAGCTCGGCTCCAGCGAGATCAAATCCCCAGCGAACTCGGCTTCCTCCTGGCTCCACAGCGCCTTCATCATGAGGATCTTCTCGCGAAGCAGTGCTCTTCTGACGGTGTAGTCGACACCGTGTTGGGCCATCTCCTCTTTGTTCCATCCGTACCCGATCCCGAAGAGAAGGCGTCCTTCGGAGAGCTGATCGACGCTGGCAACCTGTTTCGCCAGCCAAATCGGATCCCTTTGCGCGACCAGTGTTATGCCGCTGCCCACCTTGAGAGTGCTGGTGGCGGCCGCCGCAGCGGTGAGGGCAATGAACTGGTCATGAGTCCGCCAGTACATCTCGGGGAGCGGGGGAGCATCCTTTCGGCCACCCCACGGAGTGGCCCTGCTGGTGGGGATGTGGCTGTGCTCGGGGAACCAGAGTGACTCGAAGCCCCGCTCCTCGACGGCGCGGGCGAGCCGACCGGGGTCGATGGTCTTGTCAGTTGGGAAGATAAAGACACCAAGCTTCATGCGGCTCCCTCGGGTTGGAGGACCCGATTACAGCAGATGGCGGGACCGGCGCAGCGACTAGGCGGCGTTGTTGCGGGTGAGCGGCCGCAATCGGTCATCGGGAGTGAAGAGCAACCGGATCGACCCCAGGGCGACTACGACCGATGTTGTGGCGACGGCGCCGAGGATCAGGTACATGATTGCCGCCTGAACGAGGACCGCATCGACCGGCTTGACCCCGGCGAGAATCAGGCCCGTCATCGCCCCGGGCAGGAATACCAGGCCAACTGCTTTGGTCGACTCGATCTGCGGGGTCATCGCGGTCCGGATTGCCGATCTTGCATAGGGTTTGCCCGCACGGCGCGCCGAATGACCCAGCGCAAGTCGCGCCTCCACCTCAGGTCGCTTGTCGGTTAATTCGTCGGCGACGCGGCGAGCCGCCAAGACCGTTCCCCCGAGTGAATTGCCGATCATCATCCCGCCCAGGGGGACGATTGCCCGTGCTTCAGCAGGGAACACGCCCAGCCCGAAGAGCACCCCCATGGTTACCACCGTCGCAGCGGCGATCGCCAGGAGCGCGACCGGTAGGAGGCCGGGAACCTCCGGGGCCCGCGCCCGTACCGTCCAGGCCGCAAAGACCACCATTCCCGCCACCCATAGCCACGAGTACCAGGTGCTCCTTCCGGGCTGCAACAGCCACGCCAGAACGAAACCCATGACGATCAGCTGCACGAAGGCGCGCAGGGTTGCCCAGAGCAGTTGCCTTTCGATCCTGAGTTGCTGGCCGAGCGATACCGCGATCGCAATCCCAACGAGAATGAGTGAGGCGGCAAGTCCTACTGCATCTACGTCGCCTTCCAGCATCACTGGGTCCCGTCCGCGGTGAGGCACTCGAGCGCTGCGGTTGCGGCGGCGGTCTCAGGGTTGCCGGTGTATCTCACTCTGCCGTTTTCCAGCACCAGCAGGAATTCCGCCAGACGGCCGATCTGGCCGAGATCGTGGGTGACCCAGATGACCCCGACGCCGCCCTCGCGGCTCAGCCGGCGGGCATTCTCCTCGAGTATTGCTGCGGCCGCCGGATGGACCGAGGCGGTCGGCTCGTCCATCAGCAGTACTTCTGGCCGGCACATGAGGGTGCGCGCCAGACAAACACGCTGGGCTTCGCCACCGGAAAGCGTGTCCGCAACTCGATCCAGAAGCAAGCCGTCGATATCGACGCTCGTGAGCGCCGACCGCAGGTCCTCCTCCGCGGCCTTGGGCGCGGCGGCCAGCAGGTTGTCGCGTACCGTTCCCGGGAAGAGAGCTGGTTGTTGAAAGACCATTCCGACTCTGCGACGCAACCTTCGCGGGTCGAGATCGAGTAGATCCTCGCCGCGGTAGGCGATCCGTCCGCTCGTCGGCACATCCAGGCGGTTGCACAGGCGTAGCAAGCTCGTCTTGCCCGAACCCGACGCTCCGGCAATGACCGTTAGGCGCCGGTCGGGTATCGCCGCAGTTACCCCGTTGAGGACATCAGCAGTACCGGAAGAGACTCTGACATCGTGAAACTCGAAGAGTGGAGTCATCACTCCCAAGTTAGCTGCGGCGAGCGGTCCTACCTCACTCGGGGATCGGCGATGTCCGGGTCGATTTCGTAGCGCTTGATCGCATCCTGGACCAGGTGTACCGGAACGGTCCCGTCCTCCGCCAACGCTGCCAGTGTCGCCACGACAACATGTCCGGTGTCGACCTCGAAGAAGCGGCGCAACGCTTCGCGCGTATCGGAACGGCCAAAGCCGTCGGTGCCGAGCGGCATGAAGCGGCGCGGGATCCACCGCCCCACCTGATCGGGAACCACCTTCATGTAGTCCGATACGGCGATAACCGGGCCTGTTCCGTCCTGCAGCGCTGCGGTCACGAACGGGACCCGGGGTTCGTCCGCAGGGTGCAGCCGGTTCCAGCGCTCGACCTCGCTGGCCTCTTCGCGCAACGCCTTATAGCTGGTGGCGCTCCACAGGTCGACCGCCACCCCGTAGTGCTCGAGCAGTTCCTGCTGTGCCTGCCGGGCGGCTGCGTGGGCGGGACCCGAAAACAGGATCGTGGCCTGATGGGCGCCCCCCTCCGGGCGGTCGGTGAACTTGTACAGACCCCGGACGATGCCTTCGTCGACCCCTTCCGGCTTGGCCGGCTGGACATAGTTCTCGTTGTACATGGTGACGTAGTAGAAGATGTCTTCACTGTCGCCGTACATGCGTCGCAAACCGTCACGGACGATCGTGGCCACCTCATACGCAAACGAAGGGTCGTACGCCTGGCAAACCGGCACCGTCGACGCCAGTAGGTGGCTGTGTCCGTCCTGATGCTGCAATCCTTCGCCCAGCAGAGTTGTTCTACCCGCAGTTCCGCCCAGGAGAAAACCGCGAGCCCGCGCATCGGCCGCGGACCAAATCGAGTCGCCAACGCGCTGGAAACCGAACATCGAATAGAACATGAAGAACGGCACCACGGGCACGCCGCGCGTGGCATAGGAGGTCGCAGCTGCAATCCAACTGGCAAGGCTGCCGGCCTCGGTGATTCCCTCCTCGATTATCTGGCCGTCGTCGTCCTCCACATAGGAGAGGAGCATGTTGTGATCGACCGGCTCATAGAGCTGACCCTGTGAGGCATAGATCTTCAGCTCCTTGAAGAGAGCATCCATGCCGAAGGTGCGCCCCTCGTCCGGGATGATCGGAACGACCCGCCCGCCGAACTTCTCGTCACGCGCTAGCGAGCGGAGTAGCCGCACAAAGGCACCGGTTGTGGAGACCTCGGCCTTGCCGGAACCGGCGTCGAACTCCCCATAAACGCTGTCGTCGGGCATCTCGAGCGGTCTGCGTATGTCGACAACCCGGCTCGGGAGCAGGCCATCGAGCGCTGTGCGGCGCTGCATCAGATACTTGTACTCGGGCGAGTCCTCCGCCGGTCGGAAGTACGGGGGCTCCGCGTCCCCCTCGAGCGCCTCGGCCGGAATGTCGTCCTCGAGATGGAGCCGCGAGCGGAGGGTCATCAGCTGTTGGTTCGTGAGCTTCTTGATCTGGTGCGTTGCGTTGCGACCCTCCACATCGGGGCCGAGAGTCCAACCCTTGATGGTCTTGGCGAGGATGACGGTGGGGGCACCCTTGACCTCGGTGGCCGCCTTGTACGCCGCGTAGACCTTGCGATAGTCGAGGCCGCCCCGGCGTAGTGACCAAATCTCATCGTCGCTCATGTGCTCGACCATCTGGCGGAGCCGCGGATCAGGGCCGAAGAAGTGCTCGCGCACGAACGCCCCGCTCTCGGCCTTGAAGCGTTGGTACTCGCCGTCGACGGTCGAGTTCATCTTCTCGACGAGGACGTTGTCGACATCCTTGGCGAGCAGCGGATCCCAGCTGCTTCCCCAGATCACCTTGATGACGTTCCAGCCGGCACCGCGGAAGATCGCCTCCAGCTCTTGAATGATCTTGCCGTTGCCGCGCACGGGCCCGTCGAGGCGTTGCAGGTTGCAGTTGATGACCCAGGTGAGGTTGTCGAGCTTCTCTCTTCCTGCCAACGAGATCGATCCGAGCGTCTCCGGTTCGTCGGTCTCGCCGTCGCCCAAGAAGCACCACACGCGGGAGTCGGCGGTGTCGTCCAGCTTGCGGTGGCCCAGGTATTTGTTGAAGCGGGCCTGGTAGATCGAGTTGATTGGACCCAGACCCATCGAGACCGTCGGGTACTCCCAGAAGTCCGGCATGAGGCGCGGGTGAGGGTACGACGAAAGACCGCCCCCGATCTCGCGGCGGAATCGATCCAAGTCCTTTTCGTCGAGTCTGCGCTCGAGGAAGGCCCTGGCGTAAATACCCGGTGCGGCATGCCCCTGGAAGTAGACATGATCACCGGGTGTTCCGTCGGCCTTGCCGCGGAAGAAGTGGTTGAACCCGACTTCGTAGAGAACCGCTGACGACGCAAACGTAGAGAGGTGTCCGCCGATGCCCTCCGCTTCGTGGTTGGCCTTGATGACCATCACCGCAGCGTTCCACCTTATGAAACGCCGGATACGCCGCTCGATGTCCTCGTCGCCCGGGAACCAAGCTTCATGCTCGGGCGGGATCGTATTGATGTACGGAGTGCTCACCGAGGCCGGCACGCCCACGTTCTGCGCCCGTGCCCGTTCGATCAGCTTGGCCATCAGAAAACGCGCTCGCGCGGGACCCTCCGCGCTGATGACCGTATCGAGCGATTCCAGCCACTCCCTTGTCTCCTCGGGATCGGTGTCTGGCAGCTGGTGGGTGAATCCGTCGATGATCATTCTGGCTCCGTTGCAGGTATGGCTCCGAGGTTAATGATCGTTGCGGGAATTCGCGACGGTCTGGCAATTCCTGCGCACTCTCTATGCGACTGTTTTTTCCGACCTTCAGGGTATCGTTGGCGCTGTGATCGACCATCTCGTATTCGCAACAAAGGACGTCGACGCGACTGTGCACGACCTGGCCCGTCGCTTGGGCGTCCAGGCAGCCGCAGGCGGGCGCCACCTCGGCTACGGAACGCGCAACGCATTGCTCTCGCTGGGTGAGGGGTGCTACCTGGAGATCATCGGCCCCGACTCGGGTCAGCCGCACCCGATAGGGGGCTACTGGTATGGGATCGACAACATCGAGCGGCCTCGGCTGATCACCTGGACTGCGCGCGTCGAGCACATCGAACGAGTTGCGGCGCACGCCCATGGCACCGGGTACGAGACAGGCGATGTGCACAAGGTCTTCAGAGAGACCCCCGACGGGCACCAGTTGTCGTGGCGTCTCACCATTCCGACCGGCGCCGGAGACGGCCTGGTTCCGAACCTCATCGAGTGGGACGAGGGCTGTCCTCACCCATCGGATACCGCTCCGACTGGGTTGACTCTCATCGAACTCCGTGGATACCACCCGGCCCCCGAGTCCATCACGCCGATGCTCGATGCCCTCGGTGTCGATTTCGAAATCCACGTCGGGGACAAGCCGCGTCTCGTTGCTTTGCTGGAGACTCCCTACGGACCCGTCGAGCTGAGCTAGCGGCGGGCCTGGCTCGCCCTGATCATCGCCAACGTCATGAGACGGAGCACTAATGCAAATCACAACGATTCGAACACCGGGGCTAGGTGACAACACCTACGTTGTCGTACACGACGGTCAGGCCATCGTCGTCGACCCCCAGCGTGACATCGATCGGTTCCTGTTCGTGTTGAACGAGAGCAACGCCGAGCTGCGCTACGTGATGGAGACGCACATCCACAACGACTACGTATCGGGAGGGCGTGAACTAGCCGCAGTGACTGGGGCCGAGGTCGTTCTGCCTGCCGCCGGGGCGGTTGAGTTCGATCATCTTCCGGCCTTCCACAACGAAGAGATCGCCGCGGGGAGCTGGAGCATCAGACCGATTCATACTCCCGGGCACACCCCCGAGCATCTCAGCTATCTCGCAGTGGTCGATGGGGAACCGGTTGCGCTGTTCAGTGGCGGCAGCCTGCTGGTCGGCTCGGCCGGTCGTCCCGATTTACTCGGAATGGACCGAGCGCGGACACTTGCTCATCTGCAGTACATCTCGGTCAATCGCTTGGCCGAACTCCCGGATGATGTCGGCTTGTTTCCGACACACGGGGCCGGATCTTTCTGTACGTCGACTGTCGCCGGAGCGCACACATCGACGATCGGTCAAGAACGCAAGAGCAATCCGGTCCTGCAATACGCCGATCGGGATTCCTTCATAGAGGGTCAGCTGGGCGGCCTCCAGCCCTATCCGAGCTACTACGCCTACATGGGGCCGACAAACCTGGCGGGACCCCCTCCTCGCGCTAGCCACTCACTCCCGGAGTTGTCGGTAGCCGACATCGGGGATGCCATCGTGGTCGATGTGCGCCCATCCGAGCAATACGCCGCCGGCCACTTGCGGGGCTCGATCGGCATTCCCTTTGGGGACCAAGTTGGAGTGTGGGCGGGCTGGGTGCTCCCTTTCGACAGCGAGGTGGTTGTCGTGGCTGAACGGGGCCAGGATGTCGACGAGGTGCATCGTCAGTTCTCCCGGATCGGTTTCGACCGGGTTCAGGGTGTTGTTTTCGACCTGCCGGATCGCGGCGAGTTGGTCACCTACGAGGCCGTGCGGATCGACGAGTTTGTCCGCAGATTGCAGGCTGGCGAGATCGGCCAGATCGTCGATGTGCGAGCTCCTGATGAATGGGACGCCGGCAACATTGCTGGCTCAACGAATCGCTACGTGCCTGATTTGTACGAGAGCGTTGCCGATCTGGATCCCCATCGCCCGGTGTGGCTCGTTTGCGCCAGCGGTCATCGCTCCACGATCGCGGCCGCCGCCCTCGAACGTTCGGGCCTGAAGCCCGCGACCCTGCTCGGGCACGGGGTAAACGACATCCTCAAGCGGATTGATTGACGGCCTCCGGTTGACTCGAGCGCGGGTACTGGTGTCCATCGCGTTCCGCCCTTGACGCGGACGAACAGAGGGTGGGTGCCCTCTGTTCGTCATCCCCCTGGCCGTCGACAAGATGCGCCCCACTGCGTCCCATCATGTCGATTGATTGCCGGTCCCGTGATCCCCCCAGAGCCCTTCGGAACCTTTGGCAACCTCTCCGCTGACCTATAAGACCCCCGGCATACGGGTCTGATACACATTTTCGAAAGGATCAGGCCGCACCGAAGCATGAGAAGGAACGGGCGGTGAAGGCAAGCAGCGGATCGGAGGTGCTCCCCGCGGCTAGGAGCGCTTGCGCGCCGTCCAGCCCGGAAGCGAGCTCCTCGTGAAATCGACTCATCACCGCCGCAGTCATCTCGTCCGAGACCGTGAAGACCGGAGCCACCACGGTGCGGGAGCCGAGGCTGAGGAAGGCACCGGCGATGCTCATGATTTCGGCACCGCTTGCCATCACCGCAGAACCGCCATCGCAGGCGGCGAGGACTACGGCTTTCGGTGCATCGCCGAGACGTTCGATGTCGTAGAGCGTGAGCTCGCCATCCTGCAAACGGAGGCTGCTGAACATCGGGCTGTCGACCCGGGGGAGCGCATGGCAGGCAAAGTGCACCAGCTCTGCTCCACGAATCTCGCCGAGTGCATCGGCAACCGAGGACACAACGCTTGTTCCCGCTAGAGCGCTCACGGCCGCAGCCTCGCTGGCCGCGTGGCGGAGATCCGGTCCGCTGACAACGGTCCTCCCTGCGCGCCGTGTTGTACGCGCCCGGGATCGTGCCCATTGGGTTCCCGAGGGAGCCGTTTCCACCGGCCTGTCGAGCACCAAACCCCAGGGGACCCCGTGCAGCTGGCCCGTAGGTACGATCACATAGCGCTCCTGGGAGGAGCCGTGTTCCAGCGGATCGAGCAAGACCTGGCGAATGGAACCGGCGATGTCGTCTATCGAAACAAGAGCAGCGGCTTGCGAGGCCGGGCTACTGGTAGGTCGGGCGATGCGTTCCGCGGCAAACCGGAGCTGATCGACGAGGGTTGTGAGATCCGGTTTTGGGCCCAGATCAACGACGGCCGCACTCTGCCTGTCGACGACAAGCGCACTGATCGAGTCGGCGACCTCGATGTACTCGATGAGGACGCGGTCGCCCAGCTGGGCTTGGACACTGGCCAGATCGGCCAAGTTCGATTGCTGGGCCAGGCCCCGGGAACGGCGCACCAGGTTGGTGACACTCCTTTCCTGCGCTTGGTGCTCCCGCCGGCGGGCTACGAGCGTCTCCGGATCGGCGCTGCGCACCCGACTCCAGGTACGTCGCAGCTCGGTCAAGGCCTCGTCCAGCTCAGTCCCTGCGACCAACGGGCGGGTGCGGCTGGAGGCGGTTCGCATGCGCTCCGACCAGGAGAACACCCGATCCACCGATCTCGAATCCACGGCCAACCCGAGGCCCAGCTCTGCGAGCCGCGAGCCGTACTCGGCTGCCCGAATGCGGAGGTCTGTTGCGCCGATTCCGGTGCGATAGTCATCGAGCCTGGCGAAGCCGGCGCGCACCGCGGCTGCCGCCCCCTTCCTGTTCCCAAGCGCTCTGCGGAGGGCGGCGAGAGCAGTCCACGCTTGAATCTGCAGCCACAAGGGGCCGGTGCGAACGAAGCGGTTGGCGTCTTCGCACATCGCCGTCGCTGTGTTGATGTCCCCCAAGGCGAGTGCCACATCGACTGCGCGGAAGCGCTCGACCGCAGCGGCATATCGCTCACCGTTGGCATCCATGTCGGCCGCAGTACTCACGATCGATGCGAGCAGCGCCGGTGTGATGTGGCCGGAGAGCACCCGATTGCGATGATCCGCTGCAGCAACATCAAACCAGTAGCGGCCAGCAGGGGAAGCGGCCCGGCGGGCCAGGTCGATCTGGGCGGCAGCTTCCGAATAGGCGCCTCTGTCGTGGAGAACCTCCGCCAGCAACAGGTGGCCCTGGACCGCGATGGCGTGGTTGTCGCCTCCTTCCAGCACCCGAGGCAGCGCTTCCATCAACACCTCCTCTGCCTCCCGCATCAGCCGCGCCTGGATGAGGACGAAAGCGTGTTCGGCGTCGGCAACTGCGTTCTCGGCCCCAGCCGCGGTGCGCAATTCGACCGATCGCGCGTGCCACTCCATCGCCCCTGGGACGTCGTCACGCCACCCCAGGACCTGGCTGAGATGCAGCGCAGCGTCGGCAGCCGACACGTGATGCTCCAAGCGCATGCCGATCTCGTATGCCGCGGTGAGGTCTTCGATCGAGGCGTCGTAGTCGCCCAACTCCATGTGGATGAGGGCCCGGTTATAGAGGGTCAGCTCGAGGTATTCCTCGTCGCCAGATGCGATGAACGAATCAGCTGCGATATTGAGCGCAGGTAGAGCTTGCAGGTGTTCACCGCGCATCAGTAGCAGAAACGCCTTCTGTAGCTGGCTCAGGTCGCGTTCCTGTCCGCTGAGAAGATCTACCGACTCGTCGATCGTCCGCTCGGCGCGGCTGTGTCGGCCCGCTTGCGCGTAGTTGAACGCCAGGGAGCGGAGCACCTGGCCCCGCAGGTCGTCGTCAGTGATGGCGAGCCGAGCCGCTGCTTCGAGATGACTGGTCGACTCGCCGCCATTCGCCAGCGCCCGGTGCGCCAATCCAGCCGCGAAATGGGCGAGCGCCGCCACGTCCGGATCCGGAGACACGGCCAGCACCTCGACCGCTTGCTGGAGAGAGGATTGGGGAGCCTCTCTGGCGGTGGCCAGCGCAGATTCCGCTTCGGAGCGAAGCGATGGATTCACTTGATGGCCGCAGCCCCCAGCGCCTCTGGGCTCGGGCAGGTATCTCCGCCTACCTCTCCGGCGATACACCCGGCGGCAACTGCAGCTGCGAAGGAGGTCCCGGTGAACAGCCCCCAGCCGTCAAAGCGAGCGGCCTTTACTCCAGCGGGACGATCGAGGTACCCCGAACGGATCTTCAGGACTCCCTTTACGAACGGAGCAGGAACTGCAACTCCGGCGGCCCCCAGCTGAACTGCAATCCCTTTGTTGGACCAATCGGCGAGTGTCAGGCTTCCAATCGCCCTGTGCGGTGCGGCGATGGTGCGACAAGCCTTGTTGAGCCAACCGAGATCGCGGGCGGTCCGCTTCCACGCCCCAGTACCAACGACGTCCGGGTCGGCAGCCGGGTACATCGTGGGGTCGACACCGTCGTTGCCGGCCGATGCGATTACCAGTGTTGAACCGTGGTGAGGATCGAGGACTCTCTCGGTCACCGGCATTGATCCGAACCGGGTCGAGCCTCCAAACGGAACCACGAGAATGTGAATGCGATGCTGGCACAACAGGCGCTCGATCGCCTCGCCGAGCCGCCGGTCGCTCGTACCGCCGGGGGCGTCGCCCGGCTGCGACTCGATGGTGCTGGTGAACACCCGGGCCTCGGGCGCGAGTTGCTTGACGATACCGATGATGGCGTTTCCGTGGCCGACGTAGGGATGGTGAGTCGCCGCCGGATCGGGGAGATCCATGACTTCGTCCAGTTCGACTCCTGCCGCCGCCCACCGAGGGTGTCCCGCCTTGCCGGGATCGAAGAACCCCAGGTCAACGACGCCAACGTTTACTCCACGGCCTCGGCCCCGCAAGCCCGTGCGAGGTATCACCGTGCGGGGTGCGGGTACGGGTCGTTTTGCGGAGAAGCCCTTGGCATGGGTTGCCGGGAAGAGGACGTAGCCGGGCTCGACGGGAACCGATCCACCGAGCTCTTCGATCAGGCGGTCGGTGGGACGACGCGCCGGAATGCGGACCTGCACGATTCCGCTGTTGCCGGCCGGTTCCACACGAGCGTCCTTCTGGCCGAGTCCCAGACGGCCCAGAGCCTGCAGCAATTCGTCGAGTGCTTCCTCCGGCACCATCAGAACGCCCTTTTGGAAGTAGTAGTCGGGACCGGTTGTGCTGTGAGCGACGGGTATCCCGCCGATTGTGGCGCCGCGGCCACCCTTGATCAGATCTCCGGTTCCCTCGTAAGCACCCATGTGCCCTCCTGCTCGACTCAGTCTGATACGGGCGCAACCTTCCGGCCCTTGCCAGGATCATATCCGTCGACCCGGTTTTTCGAGACTGAGTCGGCAAAACAGTTGTATCAGGAACTCGGTGTCGTTGTCTTCTTGACGAGAGGTTAGGAGCGACCGTGCGGGCGAACAGTACCGGTCCGAAAACGATGATCCAGGGAGGTATCGTCCCCCTTGATGACAGAAACATCAGTCGCCGAACTGCTTGCAGCTGCCGAGAACGGAAGCCAGGAGGCATGGGATGCGCTCGTGGATCGATATGGACGATTGGTCTGGTCGGTAGTGCGGGGGTTCCGCTTCGATTCCGCAACAGCAGCCGACGTGAGTCAGACCGTATGGCTCCGTCTGGTGGAGCACTGCGGGCGGATTCGGGATCCAGAACGTCTCCCGTCGTGGCTGGCAACTACCGCCCGCAACGAGGCCATTCGCGCAACCCGGAGATTGGCAAGGGCCGTTCCAACGGAGTTCTCCGTGGAGGTGGCGGATGATGCAGCTCCTCCACTCGACGAGCGGCTGCTCGAGGATGAGCAACTCAGTACGGTGCTGGCTGCGTTCGAACAGATGGCACCCAAGTGCCAGGACCTGCTGCGACTTCTGTGTACGGATCCGCCGCTCGACTACGAAGCAATCTCAGGGATTCTGGACATGCCGATTGGGAGCATCGGGCCGACCCGGTCCCGTTGTTTGGAGCGGCTGCGCCGTCACTTGGAGACACAATGACTGAGCACTACAGCGACGAGCAACTCTTGAACCGCCTGGCTGAAGCGCTCGATAGCGCCGATCCGATGCCGCCTGAAGTAGCCGAGGCGGCCAAGGCGACCTTCACGTGGCGGACGATCGATGCGGAACTGGCTGCCCTCGTCTTTGACTCGGCGTCGGACGAGTTGGTTGGGGTCCGTGGCGCTGAAACCGGGCGCGATGCCGAAACGGCCGGTGGCACCGACTCGGCCCGACAGATGACATTCCGGACTCCCGGCGTCGAGATCGAGTTGGTCGTTGTCTCAGAGACTTCACGTCGCCTCGTTGGGCAATTGGTTCCGCCGCAAGCGGCTGAGATCGAGCTGCATCACGAGGACTTCACCGCTACCGCCCAGTCCGACAGTTTGGGTCGCTTCTTGTTTCACGATGTACCGACCGGCTCGGTGCGGCTGACCTGCAGATTGCCCGACGAGGACGGAGCGGTGATCCAGACCGAGTGGATCATCATCTGAGGAGCGACCCAGTTTCTATGTAGTCTCGGACTGCGGTGCGAACAGATCCACGGGGTTGCCGTCGGGGTCGAGCACCGTGGCATAGCGCTGACCCCAGAATGCATCGAACGGCGCGACGTGGCTGCGATACCCGGCTGTTGTGAGACGCTCATACACAGAGTCGACTTCGGCGGGGGTTGCGCAGAGGAAAGCCAGCGACACCCGGTGGCCGCCTGCGGCGGGCTCCCAGTCGCTGAAGCTCCTTACGACGTCGATGGTGTCCCACATGATGCGGTTGCCGCCAGCCAGCTCCACTTCGACGTGGCCTTCCGTCTCGAGCCCTTCGGCGATATCCAGGCCGAGCAACCGATAGAACGCCAGCGTTGCCGCCATGTCGGCAACCACCATGCCTATCGCATCGAAGCGAACGTTCACTGGTCCTCCTGCGACGTCGCTGGAGGAAGCCAGGAATCCGCATAAGCCCCGCCGGGGTTCCACAGTATCCAGCCCGCCCCGCGGGCTTCGGCTTCTTCGATCTCCGCCAGCACTTGGCTGCCGTTGTAGTAGAAGGCCTGCAGCCAGGGGCGCATCAGCGCATCCGGTTCCAGTCGAGGGATTCCGTCGTCGAGGGCATCCGCAACTACCGGTCCCGGATAGTCATTGGGGTCGGGGAACCCGAGCCAGCCGTTTGAGTAGTGGCTCGGGTAGATCATGGGGCTCACTGCATCGACGATCGCCGACACGTCCTCTGGGCGTTGGCCGATGCCCTGATCGTCCGGCGCCGACAGCACGATGGCGAAGATATCCGCAGACAGGGCACAACCCAGTGGATGCAGCCGGGACTTGGCCTCGGCCAGGAAGGAGCTGATTGTTTCGACTCGCTCCTCTTCGGTGAGTGGCTTGCGCTGCTGCGCCACTGCCGCCGTCTTGCCTGCCGGGAATCGAACGTAGTCGAACTGGATCTCCTCGAAGCCGAGCTCGCACGCCTCGACCGCTAGCTGCAGCGGGTACTCCCATGCATCGCGCAGGGTCGGGTCGATCCACTCTCCGGCAAGCTTGTGATCCGGCCTTTGCCGCACCCACGTCTCGTCCTCGAACGTGACGATGCGGGTGATGGTGTATAGGCCCCGCTCCTTGGCTATCGCCAGCAGCTCCGCAGGGTCGTACTTTGGATCGACCGACCCGATCTCTGCGGCAAAGGGCGACTCCGACGCATATAACACCTTGCTCGACTCGTCTTTGGTGTCGAAGACGAGAGCGTTGACCGTGGTGCGCTCAGCCTGATCGAGGAGCGCGTCGAACATGGCGCGATCCTCCGCGACGTAGCTGCTGACACGCAACGCCCGCACCACGCGTGGTTCCAACGAGATCTCCACCACTTCGGGGGTGCCATCCCAATCGACACTCGCCGGTAGCCAACCGGGGCGCGATACCGAGATCTCTCCAGGAGCTATCGCGGGAAATTCGAATGAGCCGTCGGCGGCGGTGACGATGGTCTGTTCTCCCACCGTGACCCATGACTCGTGGAGCGGCAGGTCATCTGGTCCGGTGACGACGCCGCGCAAGTCGTAAGTCGGCGGAAGGGTCGTTGTGGTGGTTGTGGTGGTTGTCGTTGTTGTCGGTGGCAACGTTGTCGTCACCGGCGGCAGTGATGTCACCACCGGCGGGGAAGTGGTGGCGACGGTATCCGCGCTCGACGAGTTACAACCCGCAAGCACGGCGAGTAGCGCAGCGGCCGTGAAGAGTGGCAGACGACTAGTCACGGGCGGAAGGCTAATGGCGGGCGGCGCCTTTGCGACCAACCATCACCACGCCGGTGAGCGTCAGCAGGCCACCAACGACAATCGCAGGCGTAATCACCTCGCCCAGCAACACGGCGCCTCCGACCACCCCGACAAGTGGCGCCACGTAGGCGGTCAGTGCAACATTCGCTGCCGTTGTGTGCCGGGAGGCATACAACGTTGCCACAAACGGCAAGAGGGTGCTGCCGAGCGCCAGCAGAGTCAGGAGCTGCCAGGAACGCAGGTTCAAAGCACCGATCTTGATATCGGCAGCCACCCAACCACCGACGATGGCGACGATCACCCCGGACAAGAACATCGGTATCGCCAATGTCAAGGTCTCGTGTTGCGGGGCGAATCTCCTGCTCAGAATGCCGCTGATGGATCCGAAGAGAACCCCGCCGAGCGCCAAACCGCCGCCGATGATCGTGTTGCCGGTGCCGTCGGCGATCCCGCTGTCACCGGAGGCGATCAACAGCGTCGTGCCTGCGATACCGAGAGCAAGTCCGAGCGCCTGACCGCGGGAGAGTCGCTCTCTCAGGAATAGGTGGCCCATGGCGGCGGTGGTGACCGGGATCAGGGTTATGACGAGGCCTTCTACCCCTGCGGATATGTAGTTGAGCGACGCAACGAAGAGGATCGGAGCCAAGCCGATTCGCGGGATTCCAATGAGGGTGCCGTGCAACCAGGCACGGGGCGAGGGGCGGCGACCCGTGACCAGCCCGTAGGCGACAACGACTAGGCAGGCAATCGCGGTCCGGACCACAACGACCGTGAACGTTGAGGCGCCCTCCTGGTAGACCGCCCGTACGCCGACGCCTGCCAATCCCCAGCCAAATGAGGCGGCTCCGAGTACAAAGATGATCCGTGCTCGCATCAGCGCACACTAAGACCCGCCGCTGCTGCTGGGATCCGTTGGGTGCCACGACCACCATGCCGCGACCTGCGCCAGGGCATCGGTCTTCTCAGCCGCCGTCATCCACGATGCGGCGACTGCCTTGCGGGTCAGTTCGAGCGGATCGCCACTGAATCGTTCGGCGATCATTCGTAGCTCGGCGGCGACCGAAGTGTGGAAGAAGGTCGGATCGTCGGAGCTGAGCGTGACGTAGGCACCCGCCTCGAGGAGCTTTCCGACGGGGTGCTCTTCCCAGCCCGAAACGACACCGGTTCGGATGTTCGATGTTGGGCACACTTCGAGTGGCACCTGATCGCGCACTAGACGATCGAGCAGGTCTGGGTCTTCGACGGCGCGTACGCCGTGGCCGATCCGTTCCACTCCGAGCGCATCGAGTGCAGCGCGCACACTCCCAGGCCCCGCCGCCTCGCCCGCGTGGGCGGTGAGTCGCAAGCCGGCGGCGGCCGCCGTCCGGTAGATCGACGCGAACTGCTCGGGGGGATAGTCCTGCTCCGATCCGCCGATCGTTATGCCGCGGATGTCGGCCTCGCCGGCAACTTCGAGCGCGGCTTGCAATGTCCGCGCAGCGCGCTCCGGGCCGGTGTCGCGCACCAGATCACAGTTCAAGACAACCCGGGTTCCGCTCACTTTGTCCAGGCCTCGTCTGATGGCCAGCGCCATCTCCTGGGGGCTGAGGCCGTGGCGTACGAAGTCGCTGGGGGAGAAGGAGGCTTCGGCGTAGATGATGTTCTGCCGCGCCAGATCGGCAGCCACCCTTTCGGCAACCATCTCGAAGTCCTCACTGGTTCTGAGGAACCCGGTCATCCACCACCAGGTATCGATGAAGTGGGGAAAGCTCGTGTACTGAAGATGTGAGTCGAGCGCCTTGCGATCGGGGACGGCAGGATCGCCACCGTACGAGCTCACGAGCTGCCACAGAACATCCGGGGGAATGGCACCTTCCAAGTGAAGATGCAGCTCGACCTTGGGGCATCGTTCGAAGAGGTCAGGCGAGGTCATGCAGCGCGTTGAGCAATCGGTCGACCTCGTCCTCGGTCGTGTAGTGCAAGAACCCGATGCGCACCAGCCCGCCGTCGTCACGGCGCAAAGACCGCATGACTTCGACCGCGTAGTAGTTGCCGTCGGTCACGTAGATGCCGCGGTCCCCGAGCTCGGTAGCCAGCCGCCGAGCCGACATTCCCTCCAGCTCAATTGCGTAGGTGGGGGTGCGGGCAGTCAGGTCATCCGTGATACCGAACACGGTTGCGGTGCCAGGCAGCCCGGCAAGAAAGCGCTCCCCCAGAGCCAGCGCATGATCCTGGATTGCGGCGAATGCCACGGCAATCTGGTCACGCCGGGTCGGTTCGCCGGGCGCCAAACCAGCAATGTGGTCGACTGCCGCAGTCACGCCGGTCAGCGCCTCGAAGCTCTGGGTGCCCGTCTCCCATTTGCCGGGGCCGGAGGCCGGGGATGGCCGGACCTTGTAGGCATCGAGCTCTTCCAGCAATGACGACCGGCCGGCGAAGGCTCCGATGTGTGGCCCAAAGAACTTGTATGCGGATGCCATGAGGAAGTCGCACTCGGTGGCGGCCATGTCAATGAGCCCGTGGGGGGCGTAGTGAACCGCGTCAACAACTATCAGGGCACCGGCGGAGTGGGCGATGCGAGCTGCTTCTGCAATGTCAACGATCGTGCCGATTGCATTCGAGGCATGAGTGATGGCGACAACCTTGGTGCGGGGACCGACGGCGTCTGCAAGTGCCTCGAGATCTAGTCGGTAGCTGATGGTGTCGAACGGCACCCACTTGACGGTCGCGCCGCGATCCGACGCGGCCCGCAGCCAGGGCGCGATGTTCGCATCGTGGTCGAGGCGAGTGACAACGACCTCGTCGCCCGGACCCCAAGTCGCCGCTAGGGCACGGCTGAGCGCAAAGCTGAGGCTCGTCATGTTCATGCCGAATGCGACGTAGTCGTCGGGTCGGGCCCCAAACAGATCCGCTACCGCCCCGCGCGCCGTCTCGTGGGCTTCCTCGGAGTCCCGGCTGGCTGCAAACGCGCCTCCATGATTGGACCCGCCATGAGCGAGGAATCCGCTTATGGCGTCGATGACGCTGTGTGGTACCTGGCTCCCGCCCGGGCCGTCGAACCAGGCAACGGCGGTGCCGTTCTCTTCGCGACGGAGAGCAGGGAACTGAGCGCGGATTGCGGCGGTGTTGAGCGCGGTCATTTGGTCTCCTCCAGAGCCGGCGCCTCGGGGCCCGCTCTGACGGGGATCCTACCCACGGTGTGGCCGGACTCGGGCGCAAAGAAAACGGCCCGTTGGGAGGGTGTTGACCCTCCCAACTCCGGGCCGATGATCCCCCATCAGATCTGTGGATCCGACATACGTCGGGGCCCCCTGAATCCGGTCGAATCTTGCGATCCGCCGGACTCGCTCCATCCAAACTACAGGAAGGTTCAGGAAATGGGTCGCGATTTCCAACACTATTTGCCGTGGCCAGAAGTGCCCGGCTTGATAGTGGAGTGAACCGCCCAAGATCTAGGCGTCTACGCCCCGAAACTCCCAGTGCCACGTTTCGTTGGATATTGGATACCACCCAAAGCGGGCGGCATTGATCTCCAGCCACGTGTGCTCCGGGTCATCGTGACCGATGATGTGTCCGTTGGTGACGTCGACGGCCAGCCCGTTGCCGTGCTCGCTGTGACCGGGTGGCAGCACATTGGCTCTCTTCTCACCACGGAGGTGGGCGTGATAAGCGCCTTCTTGGACCTCCCAAGAACGGTAGGTATCGATTGCCTGCAGATTCACCCCGTCCATGGCGGCAGCTGCCCGCATCTCCTCCCAGGCGGCGGCAGCCGGCGGGAGCAGGTAGGCCGATCCGTTCCAGCCGCCCGAGACGGCCGTCAGCTCGCTTCGGTCGAGCCGCCCGTTGCGGGCCTCGATTCCGTGGACCTGCAAGTACTCAGCCAGCTCGCTCTTGAGAGCGATCGTTGCTGGCGGCTGCGGGGGAGCCGGTGTGGATGCGATGCCCAGCATCACACCCAGCGTGACCCCCTGGACCGCAGAGGACCTCACCTCATGCGCAGTGGCCATCTGGGCCTGC
Source organism: Acidimicrobiia bacterium (assembly GCA_030064765.1). Classification (GTDB taxonomy): domain Bacteria; phylum Actinomycetota; class Acidimicrobiia; order Spongiisociales; family UBA5794; genus JAAETI01. Next base: position 18,083 of record JASJEG010000021.1, read on the forward strand.
GGGGTGACAACGAAATGATCCTCGGGGGCGTGGCCCGATTCGACGGAATCGCTGTGTGTGGTGCTGGCGGTCTGCTGAGAGGCAAGCAGCGCGCCAAAGCCCCCGGGCACTGCCGGTTGCGTCACCCTTTGGTGGATCGCTTGGATGCGCGCCTGGATCTCGGTGATGCCGCTCATCGTCCTTACAGTCGGCGGTGCAACCTGATTGTTGAGGGGCAACACAAGACCGCTCTAGCGGACCGTCCAGAACTAACCTCGACAGGCGGAGCCGTACGGAGATTTGATGAAAGACCTTCGCCCAGCACGTATTACCAAGCTCGCCCTCGTAGCTGTGATCGCAATCGGGCTCATGTCACCCGGAGTCGCTGCACTCGAGCCGGGAGGGTCGTTTGTAGACGACAACGGATCTGTGCATGAGGCATCGATCGAGGCGATTGCTGATGAGGGGATAACTGTGGGGTGTAATCCGCCGGTCAATGACAGGTTCTGTCCGGAGGATTCTGTGTCGCGGGGTCAGATGGCGACGTTCTTGGTGCGGGCGTTGGGTTTGCCGGCGGCTGCTTCTTCGTTTGTGGATACGGCGGATTCGGTGCATGAGGCGAATATTGGGGCGTTGGCGGCGGCGGGGATTACTCAGGGTTGTAATCCGCCGGTCAATGACAGGTTCTGTCCCGGTCAGGCGGTGACGCGGGCGCAGATGGCGACCTTCCTCACCCGCGCCCTCGACCTCACGCCACTGGATCCGCCGGACCCGCTTCCTGCTGAAAGCCCCAACGACCTGGTCACAATCGGCACCAGCAACTGGCTCTACTTCACCGAGACCGTTGAGCAGGCTTGTGTTCCGCAGAGCGCATACGATCGGGCGCTCGCCGAGATCGCGAAGGCCAAGGAGGTCGTCTCCCGATCCGGTCGCAGCTTCGTCTATGCGGTAGTACCCAACAAGGCTGCGATCTACAGCGATGACGTGCCCGGCTGGGACGGCAGTTGCGCTGAGGCCAATTCCGACCGGCTTCGCCAATCGCTCGCATCAGCTGCCGACCCTGCGCGTATCGAGTTGTGGGATCCATTCCTGGCGTCTTCTGACCGGCTGTATTTCAAGCACGACACCCACTGGAACGGAACCGGCCAGGCCCTCGGGTCGGAGTTGATTGCCGCGGCGGCCGCCCCCGGCGTCTGGGATCAGCTCGATCTGGTCAGCAGTCCGGCGAGCCGACAGGGAGACCTGGCCGGCTTGATCAATGTCGAGTGGGTCATCGATTACAACGACGTGACCCCGACTCTCAGTGGCGTCGACCCCGTGGTGACGGTGGAGCCGATCACCATCGTCGGTCGGCCGCTGGTGACATACGCCAGTCCTTCCCGGCCGGAGCTGTCGAGCTCGCCGACCGCCATCATCCACGACTCATTCGGGTTGTTCTTCCGTAACAAGCTCGGTCCCTTGTTCGAGGACGCCACCTTCCTGCCAACTTTCTCGCACCCGATTCCGGACGCGGCTCGACCCCTCGTTTCCGGCAGCGAGCAGGTCGTGTTCGAAATTGCGGAGCGCAACGTGCTGCGCGACTTCATCGGTACCGGCACCGCCGGGCACCTGGCAGCTGCGTTCGCCGATGACTTCGCACAGACTCCAGTTACCTACGACAGGGATGGATCCCTTGTGTCGTTTGATGTTCCGGGCGGCGATCCCGGCGATCTGCGGTACCTGATCGTGACACTGGACACTGCCTCGACAGTCGTGCTGCACGACCTGTACGACGTGATCATCGACCCAAGCGAGGGGGCATGGCCGAACGAGATCACCCCGGATGCATCCAGATATGGCTTCGAGGTGATGGATACGACCGGGCCAACCGTTATCCCACTTCCCGAGTCCATCACCGTCACCGAAGCGTTCGTCATCACCATCGGATAGGAGGAGCTAATGAGGAAACGGTTGATCACCCTTGCCGCGGCGCTGCTGATCTTGGGGGCGACGGGTGTCGCAGGGGCCTCCGGATTCTTCATCGATGATGACAACTCCGTTCACGAGCGGTCGATCGAGGCGATTGCTGATGAGGGGATAACTGTGGGGTGTAATCCGCCGGTCAATGACAGGTTCTGTCCGGAGGATTCTGTGTCGCGGGGTCAGATGGCGACGTTCTTGGTGCGGGC
>JASJEG010000188.1 GCA_030064765.1 Acidimicrobiia bacterium
GATGCACGAGCCATGGATCGAGCGCGTTATCCGTGAGGCCCAGGAGGCGGGCGAGTTCGACAACGTCGCTGGTACGGGCGAACCAATCCCAGACATCGATCAGCCATATGAGTCGGGATGGTGGGCCCGCCGATTCATTGCCCGCGAGCGCGACCGGCAGGCAAGTGTCGATCTGGCCCGGGCCATCGAACGTGAGCTGCCCCGCATCCTGTCTGGAACTGTCGAGCACGAGGTCAGGGCCGGCCTCGATTCCCTCAACGCCAGGATCAACGAGCACAACGCTTGCACTTCGGAGGGGAATGATCTCTCGCTTCTGGACGTTGACGGCTTGCTGAAGGAATGGTTGCAGCGCCGTAGCAAGTGAATCCTATCGGCGAGGCCGCACCGAAGGACTGTTATGAGCAAACGCAACTTGATGATCGGACTGGTAGTCGGCGCCGTTGCCGTGGTTGGCGCTGTGTGGTTTTTCTTGCTCCGCAGCGACGCCCCACCACCGGTGGCGCTAGACGATGCCATCGCATCGGTAACAGATGACACGGCCGCATCCGATAGCGAGACGGCAACCACGTCTGCACCTGAGACCACCACCGCCCCCGAGACCACGAGTGGTCCGGATACAACGAGCGCGCCGTCCAGCACGGCCGGACTCGATGGCGGGTGGGTGATTGACCAATCCAACTCCTTTGCCGGGTATCGCATCGGTGAGGAACTCGCCAACATCGGCACCGTTACCGCAGTCGGCCGAACCAGCAACGTCGAAGCCTCACTCCAATTCGCCGGCTCGCAGGTTACGGACCTCGCTGTGACCGTTGACATGACATCGCTCGAGAGCGACCGCTCGACGCGAGATAGTGCACTACGCACCAGGGGGTTGGAGACGGCAAGTTTCCCCACCGCCACCTTCGTGCTGGCCGAGGCCATCGATCTGGGGAGCATTCCTGAGGAGGGTGCGGCGTTCACCGCAACTGCGATTGGAGACCTCACATTGCACGGTGTCACCAACAGCGTCACGTTGGACCTCGAGGGTTCTCTGGTCGCAGGCACCGTTGTCGTGGTCGGCTCGACAGACGTGACACTTACCGACTATGACATCGAGGCGCCGACCGGCTTCTCGGTGCTCACAATCGAAGAGGTCGGCACCATCGAGGTGCAGCTCGCATTCGTCCGAGGCTGAGAGTTGGTCTAGCTCAGCGCCCTACGCAAGAACGCCGCCATCTGCTCCCGGGTAACCGGCTTTGACGGGCAGAACATGTCGTTGTCGGGAGGGTTGCAGCCGGTGGTGATTCCTGCAGCCGCCAGCTTGGCAATCTCGTCCTGAAAGATGCTGTCATCGTCGTCGATGAAGGTGTTGCCGCCGCCATCGTCGGTGAGCCCGAGCGCCCGCACTAGGAACGCGGCCATTTGCTCCCGGGTCACGTTCTTGTCGGGACAGAAGTTGTCGTTGACAGGTGGATTGCAGCCGCGGGTGACCCCGGCGGTTGCCAGCTTGTCGATGTCCAGCTCGAACGTGCTGTCGTCATCGTCGGTGAACAGGTTGCCCCCACCGTTGTCCGTGTAACCGAGCGCCCGCACGAGAAAGGCTGCCATCTGGCCACGGGTCACATTGCTCTTTGGGCAATAGCTCGTGTCGGTGCAGCCTCGCGTGATACCCGACTCGGCCAGCCAGATGATGTCGTCGATGAAGATGGAACCCCAGGTGTCGTCGAAACCAATCAGCTCGATAACCAAACCATCGGGGGTCTCTTCCAGAACTCGGAGCCGAGCCCCCTGGGCCAGCAGCAGCTCCCCCTGGTCGATGTCGAACCGGGCTTCGCCGCCAACCGGGGTGACGTGGGTAAGCGAGTTGGGTGACGGCGGGTAGCTATAGGGGCGGGAAGACAGGCCGCCGCAAGGAACAACCGCATCAGATGTGTCGCGACACCATTGCTCGATGTAGTGGGCGGTTACACCCTCGAAGCTGTCCGGAATAGGATCGAGCGCCGAGCTGAGCCTGGTGTCGAGTGCAACGAACGAATACTCGTAACCGGATGGAACGATCACCATCTGGGTGCCATCTATACCAAGTGGCGCCAGGGTGATCTCGGTCACCCCGCCGCTGTAGAAGACCACGTCGGATGGTTCGACCCACCCGGCCCGATAGCGATTGAACGCAAGCGATCCGTATGGTTCGTCGGCACGTTGCAGCAGGAACTCTCCGAGGTTGCCGCTCATGTAGTCGATTGGATTGTCGTACTCGTATTCGGTCTCTCCCGAGTAGGAGTGGGGGAAGCTGATCATGTGACCAATTTCGTGAGCAGCTGTAGTGACATGCACGGGTTCGCCGCCGATACTTGCCACCGAAGCACCGTCGACTACGGCCCACCGTTGATTGGTGGGGAAGGTGTCGGCTGCCAGCACGGCACAGTTGCCGCAGTAGAGCCCGGGGCCGCCCCTGCCTCCGTTGGCTAGGTTGTCGAGCGCAGCGATTGCTCCGGCGTCATCCCACAACGGGTGAGCCGCCGCCTCCGCCGCTATCGCATCTGCGCAGGCCTGGTACCCCGGTGCGTCGAGGTTCACAACGGTCCTCTTGATGAACACCGGCGTGTACGCACCTCCGGACAGTCCGTCATAGAACGGGGTCACAGTCGAATTCAGAGTTGCGGTCACTGCGTTGATGTTCAAACCACCGAGGGCACCGTCCCACGAGCAGACGTAGACCCCGATCTGGTCCACCCCTGCTGAGTAGCGCCGCACGTCGTTTGGCCAAACCACCAACTGCAGCGGGTCCCCGTCGAATTCGTCACCGATTGCCTCGGTTCCGGGGGCGGGTTCAACGATGGTCGGCAGTACTGCGTCAGTCTTTGCCGGGATCTTTGGCGAGTCGGCAAATGGCCTGGGGCCGTCCACGGCCCGGACCGGTGCGGTCATTGTCACCAGCGAAGCCGCCACGGCGGCAACGATGAGGATCTTGCGCATTGCGGTGCACCTTCCAACGCAGCTCGACAACAGTATCCCGCATCGGCCGTTTTGCCGATCTTCTTGACAGGTCCTAGTTACGCCATAGCGAGTACTCGAGATTCATGTCCGGGATGTGGGGCAGATGTTCCCGGTTGCCTGCGCCCCCAATCTGGTAGCACGTGTACGCAAACAGCCACGGGTCCTGTGCAGAGCAGTCGATGCGGTCTGCCGTCGCATTCTTCTTGAACTCGAGGTGGAATCCCGGTTCGACGAACTGGCGGGTTGCCAGCGAATTGCCTGGGTCGAGGAGTCCGTTGGCGTACGCATCCGTGTAGTACTCACCTGATCCGAGAGCGTGGTCGGCATCAAACTCGAAATCGGCCCGCCAGCTCGCCATTTGGATCGTACGTCTAGTGGCATTCTGACGCTCGGGATCGCGCACTACGACCGAATTGCAGGTTCGATCGACGCAGTGCGACATCGGGTTGCGAATGTCGAAGGCATGGTCGAACTGCACCATTCCTAGGTTGAGGACCTGGGATGTTTCCTCCCTGCTATCCCAGGTCTCGTAGTTGTTCGCGCCCGAACCCACATTGATGCGGCGCCGCTGTTGATTATCGACCTGGTCGGCGAGTCCCGGCATGCTATACCCGCAGTCTGTCGGCAGGAGCACCTGGTTCCCCGTGTCACCGGTCGAGAACGCAGCCCCGTAGTCGGCTTTGAACCCGGCGGCGAACTTCTCATTGCCGGCCAGGTCGTAGATGGACACGTAGAGCGTGTGGAACTGAGCGCAGATACGTCGATCGGAGGCGGTACCGGCGTGGATGACAAACCGCACCCAGTGGTTGCCGCTCATGTCCTTGAAGATGAACTCCTTGAAGCCCATGTTCGGCTCGTCTTGAGGCACATTCGAGGCGACGTACTGATAGGGGATCATCGGGGATCCTGGGATCAGCGCGGGATTGGATCCGTGCTCGTGCCCGAAGTAGCACCAGTAGACGGGGTCGATCTGGGGGTGCCACGTCTCGTAACGGGCGCCGTCAGGGCCGGTTGTGGTGTGTAACCCGTGTACCCAAGCCGGGCACGGCACATTGGGCTTGGCGGGGCTGAAGCCAGCGGGCGCAGGCGGTGCCGGCGTCGGTCGACCGTCGGCCTCGGCGAGGAGTATCAGATACATCTCACGCCACTCGCTCGAGTACTCGACCGTTCCCAGCTTCACCGGCCCGGCTGGGTAGTCCTTCTCGTAGACGGGGTGGAGGTCGCCGTCTATTGCGACCGAGCCGCCTTCGTCCCAGCCGCTCAACCAGCCGGGTAGCGGGAAGTCGTCGCGCCACACGACGGCAACGCGCGCCGGTCGGTTGAGTGTGAAGTTCATCCAATCATTGCGGGGTCCAATGTTCTTGAACTCCCATCTTGTCGACGGCGAGAGCACATCCCAACCGGTATACCGGCCCGGGCTGTCGACCTTGTCGGCGTAGTCTGGATCTGGCTCGATGTCGAGACCCTTGGCCATGCTGCGCGGCCAGTACCGCATGTTGTTCGTGTAGATGACGTCGACGCCGTCGTCCTTGCGTATGACGTGGTAGCGGGCGACCAGGGCCTTGTCGTTGTCGTCAACTGCGAACCCAGGCTCGGGAGAGAGCGGCAGATCGAGGGCGCGCACGAGGAAGCTCGCCATTTGCGCCCGGGTGACGGAGTTCTCCGGGCAGAACTTGGTGTTGGCCGGGGGATTGCACCCCCGGGTGATGCCGGCGGTAGCGAGTTTCTCGATGTCCGCTTCGAAGGTGGAGGCGTCGTCGTCGGCGAAGTCGATCCCGGGGTCACTGGCGGTGAGGCCGAGAGCCCTCACCAGAAAGGCGGCCATCTGTCCGCGGGTGACCCGCTGGGTTGGGCAGAACCTGGTGTTGGCCGGGGGATTGCAGCCTCGGGTGATGCCGGCGGTAGCGAGTTTCTCGATGTCCGCTTCGAAGGTGGAGCCGTTGTCGTCGGTGAAGTCGTAGGCGGGATCTTGCTGGCTGAGTCCGAGTGCCCTGACTAGGAATGCCGCCATCTCACCGCGGGTCACGGCTCGGGTGGGGCAGAAGTTGGTGGCCAGTGGCGGGTTGCAGCCGGAAGTGATGCCGGCGCTGGCTACGGCTTCGATGGCCTGCTCGTGCACGCTGCCGTTGTCGTCGTTGAACCCCTGGCTGGCCTGTGCCGCCTGCGGTGATACCAGCAGGGTGGCCGGCCCGGCCAGTGCCGCAAGAACGGCAAGTGCCGTCAACAGACGGATCGGGCGGCGTACTCGTTGCAGTCCCATATAGGCTATCCCCTTCACCTGACGCTACGTTCTGTGGTTCGCTCGCCACGCAGCGTAGATGTTCCCTCGGAAACCGCAACAGGTTTCTGCGAGCGAAGCCTATGTGGATCGGATGCGCTAAGTGAGTGATTTCTACCCCAGCGGAGGAACCGCTGGATAGCCTTGGCGACATCGCGCAGAGGAGGAGCTGTGGCTGAATTCACGTCGTACGAACCGGGAACGCCGTCATGGATCGACCTGGCGACCACCGACCTCGAGGCTGCGAAGGGCTTCTACGTGGGTCTCTTTGGTTGGACCGCAGCCGACACGCCCAGCCCAGAGGGCATCTACACGATGTTCAGCAAAGAAGGAGCGCTTGTAGCCGCGGCGTACGAGATGAGCGCCGACATGATCGAAAACCAGATTCCCCCCCACTGGGCCACCTACATCACCGTAGCGAATGTCGAGGAGTCGTTGGCCACGGTACAAGCCAACGGTGGTTCGATCGTGCAGCCGGTCCACGAGATACCGGGCTCAGGTCGGATGGCTGCAGTTCAGGACCCGGCAGCCGCCGTGTTCGCCCTCTGGGAACCGCACGGTCACATCGGCGCCCAGCGAGCCAACGAGCCCGGTGCCCTCATCTGGAACGAACTACAGAACTATGACACGGCCGCTGCCGCAGTCTTCTACGAAGCCGTTTTCGGTTGGTCGGCGCAGGTGAGCCAGATGCCGGCCGGTGGGGAATACACGAGCTTCATGCTCGGCGACCGACCGGTGGCCGGCATGATGGCGATCCAACCCGAGTGGGGCCCGGTTCCACCCAACTGGTCGGTCTACATAGGGGTTGCCGACGCGCAGGTCGCTTGTGACTACGCGGCTGCCCACGGAGGTGGCGTGGAGTTCCCGCCGATGGACGTCACCGGGGTCGGTAGCTTCGCGCTGCTGCGCGATCCACAGGGAGCGTACTTCTACGCCATGGAGCCTGCGCCCTAGCCAGATCATGCGCCCGGCCGTCGACCCTATGATCGCGGCCGTGAGCACTACCTATTCCGACGGGTTCAGCTGGGGAGTCGCGACCTCTGCCTATCAAATCGAGGGCGGGCGCTATGTGGATGGCAAAGGGGAATCCATCTGGGATCGGTTCGCCGACACCGGACGGATGCCTGAAAGCGGCGACGTGGCATGCGATCACTACCACCGCTGGCGGGAAGATATCGCCCTCATGGCAGAGCTCGGGATCACGGCATATCGATTCTCCACGGCCTGGACTCGCATCATCCCGGACGGCGTCGGGCGGTCCAACGAAGCGGGCATTGACTTCTACGGGCAGTTGATAGACGAGTTGTTGCGCAATGGGATCAAGCCCTGGCTGACGCTCTACCACTGGGATCTGCCGCAGGCTCTCCAGGATGCGGGTGGCTGGCTCAATCGGGACACCGTCGATGCGTTTGCACAGTACGCCGATGTCCTTGCCAAGTCGTTCGGTGGGCGGGTGAAGAACTGGATCACCCACAACGAACCGTGGGTAGCCGCACACCTCGGCTACGGCACCGGCGCCTTTGCGCCGGGGATTGCGGACCTGGGCTCTGCCTTGACGGCGGCCCACCACATCCTGCTGTCGCACGGGCGGGCGGTACGGGTCATCCGAGAGAACTCGCTGTCATGCCAGGTAGGCATTGCGCTCGACTGCCGCCCCTCCCACCCTGCGTCAGACGATCCTGCGGATGTCGCTACCAACAGGGCGCACGATGGCTTCCGCAACCGCTGGTTCTTCGACCCGGTCTGCGGCGAGGGTTATCCCGCGGACGTTGTTGCCTTGTGCGACGAGCGCGGGGTCTTCGAGCAGCCCGGCCTGCCGTTTCTGCTACCCGGCGACCTTGATACGATTGCGGCCCCGCTCGACTTTCTCGGGCTCAACTACTACACCAGCGTTGCGATACGGGACGGCGACGAGGATGGCTTGGGCGTCGTGCTCCCGGAGGGCCCGGATCAACCCGACGGATATACCGA
>JASJEG010000189.1 GCA_030064765.1 Acidimicrobiia bacterium
CTCGCTTCGCTTTGCGGTACCTGGCGGCAGGAAGTTGACTTCGGCGTTGTTCGACGTCAGCAGCGCCATACTCACCCCTGGTTCGGACCCGACAGGGTCCCCGGCAAAAAGGCTCTCCGTGCCCGCGCTATCAGCGGGGTCGAGTTGCTGCGGGGACAGCCCGGCATCCTCGAGCAACTCACGAATTCCCAGGTAGTGCTGCTCGGCCAACACCTCGGTTGGGGCCATTACCGCCCCTTGGTAATGGCTCTGCACGCCTGTGAGTAGAGCGGCGACGGCCACAACCGTCTTGCCGGAGCCGACCTCCCCCTGGAGCAGTCGGTGCATTGGGTGTGGTGAGGCAAGGTCACGATGAATCTCTGCGATGGCGCGGACCTGGGCGCCGGTCAGTTCGTACGGCAGCGCATCCACAAAGGCGCCCACTATCGCCCCGGTGGTGTCATGCTCGATCCCCGTCGCTTCGTCGATTTGGGCGCGCTTGCGGAGGGCTAGGGCAACTTCGAGCCGGAACAACTCGTCGAATACCAACCGACGCCGCGCCGGCCCGACGGCATCATTCGAATCGGGGAAGTGGATATCACCCAGTGCCTGATCCCGTGAAACCAGCCGGTGTCGCTCCAACATCGTGGCGGGCAACGCCTCAGCAACCGGTCGGGACCTACGGAGAGCGTTGTCCACCGCCGTCCTAATCCTGCTGGGAGGCAGCCCACCGGCGGCCGGATGAATCGGCACCACCCTGCCGATCAACAACGAGTCGTCATCGCCGTCGAGACGAGCCATGTCCGGGTTCTTGATCTGGAGCTTGCCGCGGAAGCGCTCGACCTTCCCCGATAGGGCGACCTCTGAGCCCTCGGCGATCTTGACGTACGGGTTGAACCAGACACCGGTGATGACGTTGGTGCCATCGGTGATCTGGGCGTCCGTCATGACCCGATTGCGCGAAAGCCGGCGCTGCCTGACACTGAGCACTGTTCCGCCGATTGTTACTTCCTCGTTGAGTGGTACGTCGGAAAGATCGAAGAGTTGCGACCTGTCGAGGTAGCGGCGCGGCACGTGTAACAGGAGATCGGCAACCGAGTTGATTCCCATCTCCGCGAGTCGTTTCATGGTTGCCGGCCCGATTCCCTTGACCATGTCGGTAGGGAGACCGGCGAGATATGCGAGAGAGCGCCCTGCCATGGGCAAGACCGTACCAGCAGGGCCGGCCCGCAAGGAGGCACCCTGTTTCTCATCGTTGGCTCGCAGGGGCTACCCTATGGAACTCCCGCAATGCAGCGCCGTGGTTGGCGTGTGCGGCCTTTCTTGCGGTGGAGCGAACGCTGGTACACTCCCCCGCCGCCTCAGGAGGTTTACCGCTAATGGCATATCGATGCGAGGTCTGCGGCAAAGAGCCGTGGGTCGGCAAGCAAGTCAGTTTTTCGCACAAGCGCTCTAGCCGTCGCTGGTTGCCGAACATACAGCGCGTTCGGGTGCGCCACGGCAGCAACTCCAGACGGATCCGGGTGTGCACGTCGTGCATCAAGGCCGGCAAGGTCGAAAAGGCATAGCAATGCAAGGTGTTGTCAAGGTCTACGACGCAGCGACGGGTATCGGGGTGATCCTGGGTGATGGCGATACAGGTGAGGTCATGCTCCGCCCCGGCTCTCTAGAGGGCTCATTGTTCCGCATGCTCCGCCAAGGCCAGCGGGTCGTATTCGACGCCACCGAAGACAACGGAACCTTGGTCGCAAGCAACTTGCGATTTGGTGCGGATGGCAAGTAGTGCCACGTCTCACTCCGCCCGGTATCATCGGGCTTAGGTGAACTCTACGAGGAGGGCCCATGGTCGAGGCGTACGTCCTTATTCAGACCGAAGTAGGTAAGGCGGCCGAGGTGGCACAGCGGATCGCCGAGATCGCCGGCGTCACATCGAGCGAGGCGGTCACCGGACCATACGATGCGGTAGTCCACGCACAAGCCGAAGACGTTGACTCGCTCGGCAAACTAGTGGTCGCCCGGATCCAGGCCGTTGAAGGCATAACTCGTACTCTGACCTGTCCGGTGGTCAAGCTCTAGGCGCAGTGGCTCTGTCGATCTAGATCGGCAGGCTATTCGCCGCGCAGAGCCAACTGGACCAGCTCGTCGCAGAGTTCGCCGTAGGTCAATCCGCTCGCCTGCCACATCGTCGGAAAGCCCGATATGGGTGTGAAGCCGGGCATCGTGTTGACCTCGTTTATAACGAAGCCACGGCCCTTCTCTTCGAAGAAGAAGTCGACGCGGGCCAGTCCCTTACAGCCCAATGCAACAAACGCGTCCTCTGCCAGGTCCCGCACGACCCGCGACTGAGGAGGTGTGAGCCGCGCCGGAGCAACAAACTGGCTCGTCGCATCGTTGTACTTCGAGTCGTAGTCGTACCAATCCCCCTCGATGACGATCTCTCCTGCTACCGACGACCGGGGACCACCCAGCACGGCAACCTCGATCTCGCGGCCGTTGACAAACTCTTCGACGACCACCTTCTCGCCGAAGTCGAAAGCCGCCCGGATCGCATCCTTGAGCTCGGCCTCGGTCTCCGCCTTGGCGACTCCCACCGACGAACCCAGCTCCGCAGGCTTGACAAAGGCGGGTAGTCCCAGTCGGCGCACGATCAAGTCCACGACCTTGGTCTCGTTCACGAAGTCTTCCTCACGCAACGCAACCCAACGCGCCGTTGGAATCCTTTGTTGAGTAAAGACCTGTTTGGCGAGGTCCTTATCCATGGCGAGCGCTGACGCGGTGACCCCACACCCGACGTAGGGCATGTTCATCATCTCGAAGAGACCTTGGATCGTGCCGTCTTCACCGTAGGGACCGTGCAGGACGGGGAATGCGATATCGAAGACGATCTCATCGCCACCCGACATGAGTCGACCCTCCGGCACCCGGATCGAAACGGGCCTCCCGGCTGCCACCATCGGGTTGCGCGAGGCGTCGGCCAAGAACCATTTTCCCGAACGATCGATGCCAACGGCGATAACCTGGTGACCGGCTTCTCTCAAAGCCTGATAGACGGCGACCGATGATGTACAGGAAACCTCATGTTCGGCTGACCGTCCGCCGAACAACAACAACACACGAGCCATCCGAAGAGGTTACCGTGACTGCAGACCAACTTACATATCACGTGGGATGGCTGCTTTGACCACGGAACTTCCCCCCATTCGACACCGAGTGCGCGCGGTCTACATCGCGGTGCTGCTGTCTTGGGCAGCCTTCATTGCTGTGACGATTGCCCGAGCCTGGGCTGGGAAGAGCATCGGTGGCGACGGCTTCATCTATTTCGGCCTGGCGCTCATCTTGCTGTCGATCACGCCGTGGAATCGCGTGCTGCGCTCCATCGTCGCGGACCTGGTGATCCTCTTCTGGTCGACGCTGATCATCATGGCTGTCTTGGTACTGGGCCGAGACGCCGATCCTGCGGTTGTTGCAGCATCTCTGCTGGGTGCGGTAATCCTCCCAACCGTTGTGTCGCTGCGGGGCATATACGTGGCCGGCATTGCGGTGGCTGCGACGGGGGCGTTCGCCGCGATCACGGCCTCACTAGAGCTGCCCGACAACGTAGCCGGATTTCGCATTGCTGCGTTCGGGATCGTCGCAGCGCTTCTCGCAGCCGGTGCCGGCAACCTGCACCGCCACGTCGAGGTTGCCGCTCGACGAGTCCACACGTTCGAAGAGCGCGAGCGATACCTGTCTGAGAAGGAGCAGGAGCTACAGCGGCTCTACGACGTGTCACGCACCATCGGCGTCGGCAGCAACCTCTCCGAAGTCCTCCCTGAACTGGTAGGTCGCGTCGCCAACGCCCTCGAGGCCCGGGTAGGCGTCGTGCTTCTCTACCGTCGCGACGAAGAAGCGCTCGAGGTGATGTCCCCGATATGGGTCGCCGGGCAAACGCTGCGGGCTGAGGGCTACTCGTTGCCACTCTCGGAACCGAGCATCGCACAGCAGGTCTTCACCAGCGGAGAGCCCGCTGTGTTCAACGACCTCGCCGAACAGGCAGAGGAAGCCGACGGCTTCTTGCTCGAGCTCGGCAGCCACGAACTGGCGGCAGTACCGCTCCGGATCGAATCACGACCGATTGGGGTCCTGATTGCAGCCGAGAAGCGCGACAGTCATTTCACGATCAACGACCTGGCACTTCTCGAGTCCCTAGCCGGCCCTTCGGCTCTAGTGCTCAACCAGCTGGCTCGCTACGAGGAGGCGCAGGAGACCAGCCAGAAGGCGATGGAGCTAGCACAGCTCAAGACCGATTTCGTGAGCGTCGTTAGCCACGAGCTGCGTACCCCGCTGACGGCCATCATTGGATCGCTCAGCACACTCCAGCGCCCGCAGCTGATTCACCCGGATTCCAATGCGCAACAGTTGATCGACACCGCAAGCCGGCAGGCGAATCGCTTGCGCTCGCTGATCGAGGACCTTCTCGTCGTTTCTCGTCTGGACAATCAGGCGCTGCCGGTGCGGCCGGAGCTCATCCACCTCCAGGAGTTCATCGAGGACACGGTGGCCCACATCCCAGACGCAGCGGAAGTCACGTATGTGCAAGCCGGACCTGGAGTCGACTTCGTCGAGACCGATCCGGATCACCTGCAGCGCATTCTGGTGAACCTCGTTGGCAACGCGCTCAAATACGCACCCGGGAGCCCCATCGATATCGTCGCCATGGTGAACGGGAACGAGATATGGCTATCGGTGATCGATCACGGCGAGGGTATCCCATACGAGTTGCACGACCACATCTTCGATCGGTTCACCCAATTGGCACCGCACTACACGCGGTCCGCAGGGGGTACTGGTCTCGGGCTGTCCATCGTTCGCGGCCTGTCTGAGGTCATCGGCGGTCGGGTGTGGTTCCAGCCCACCGCCGGAGGCGGCGCTACTTTCACTATCGCCCTCCCGAAGGTAGTGCGATTGCGTCAGGAAGGGTCGGCGCCTGCCGCAACCGCATAACGGTTGGCAACTCGAGGTATCTCGAGGGTGTGCTGGTTCACGATGGGGGCTCACCACCCGCGGCAACTGCGTGGAAGCCGCCATCGACGTGGACGATCTCGCCGCTGGTCATCCTCGTCCAATCTGACAGCAACAAGGCCACCATTTCGCCAACGGGAGTCGCGTCTGCGACGTCCCAGCCCAGCGGCGCGCGCACTGCCCATTCCTTTTCGAACAGCTGGAAGTGCGGGATGGACCTCGCCGCCACCGTCCCCAGCGGGCCGGCCGAAACGACATTGGCTCGAATGTTGTCGGGCCCGAGATCGCGCGCCAGGTAGCGCGTCACAGATTGCAGGGCGGACTTGGCAACCCCCATCCAGTCGTACAGCGGCCAAGCCTGGCTGTTGTCGAAGTCAAGAGCGACCATCGAACCGCCGCCTGCTGCAATCATCAACGGGCGGAGACCAACCGCAAGCGTCTTGAATGAGAATGCCGACGTGAGGAATGCCGTGGCCGCGCTTTCCGCCGGGGTGTCCATGAAGTTGCCGCCCAGTGCGTCCTCCGGGGCAAACGCAATTGCATGGAGGGCACCGTCGACAGCACCCCAGCGCCCATCTAGGTCGGCCACCAGGGCCTGCATGTGCTCAGGGTCATTGATGTCGAGCTCGAGTACATCGGGGACAACCGGCAAACGTTTGGCAGTCCGCTCGGTAAGGCGCAGGGCGCGACCAAAGCCGGTTAGAACGACCTCGGCGCCTTGTTCGATGGCTACCCGGGCTGCTTGGAACGCGATCGAGTCATCGGTGAGGACACCGGTGATGACCAATCTCTTCCCTGCGAGCAGCACGAGCTCCCTCTCCATGCAAGACGGTGCGCCATCGTAACGCCCGGTTGCGCCGAATGTGTGTCAACCGACATTGGACCAGGCACGTAGCCCGAGTCCCATCACGAACAGCAGTAGCAACCCATATCCGAGTTCCGGACGGCGCTCCAGCTGGAGCCGGTAGATGTACGCAAACGAGAACGTGAAGAGGATCACAATCCCGTAGAACACGTGAAAACCGTTGCCGGGCCTTATCCCCCGGCCGTACAGCACGAGACCGGCGCCCACCTGCAATCCCATGCTCGCAATGGCCACCCAACGGGCGTAGATGAACGACCGAGGGGCGCTTCGCTTCAGCAACGCGAGGATGAGGCCCCACGCCCCGACCAAGCCCGTGGAAACAACGGCAACCCAGAACCAGTTCTGGTGGAAGGCAATCATGCGGGGGGAGCGTAGTCAACCCCGGAACGCCCGATTCCGCCTGAGAACCGCAGTGGAGTAGCTTTCCCGGATGGAGTTGACGCCCGTCGACATGGCTCACGGTGGATCCGCGGTTGCACGCATTGATGGCAAGGCGTTCTTCGTCGATGGAGCAATGCCCGGTGAATTGGTGTCCGGCGAGATCGAGCTCGACAAGGGATCATGGGGCCGAATCCGCCTGGACGAGATTCTCGAGCCGTCGCAGCAGCGGGTAGCGCCACGCTGCCGTCACTTCGATACCTGCGGAGGATGCCAGTGGCAGTACGCCGCGTATGAAGCGCAGCTGGAGTGGAAACGGTCAACGGTTCTCGGCCAGCTCAGCCATCTCGGGGGGCTGCAGGATCCGGTGGTGCGAGAGACACTCGCTCCCGGCGATCCGTTCAACTACCGAAATCGCATGGATTTCAGGATCGATGGTGGGCGCCCCGCGTTGCATCGGCGCAAGTCGAACAAGCTGGTGCCGCTGATCGAGTGTGATCTGCTCCACCCCAACCTGGTTGACCTCTTCCCGGACCTCGGAAACCTCGACGGAGTGGAGGCCCTTACCCTGCGCACCTCGGTCGCTACCGGAGACGTCTTGGTGGTCATTCGGGGGGAGGTACCGCCACAGGCGAGCGCATGGGACTGCCAGATTGCGCAGATCCGCAGTAGCGGCCTGCAACCGATTCGCGGCGCCCCGACCATAGAGGAAGACGTTGCTGGGCTCAGCTTTCGCATTACCGGCGATGCCTTCTTCCAGAACAACACCGCTGGTGCCGAGGCCCTTGTCCAACTGGTCGCGGAAGCCGCAGATTTGGACGAGGATGACACCTTGCTCGATGCCTACGCGGGAGGCGGCCTGTTTGCGGCGACCGCCGGCAGGGCCAGCGGCCGGGTCATCGGGATCGAGATCAATCCGACAACTGCCAGCGACCTCCAAGCCAACCTGAACCGAGCCGGCGTCGAGGACTTCCGAGTCATTTGCGGCGCAACTGAGGACG
>JASJEG010000190.1 GCA_030064765.1 Acidimicrobiia bacterium
CTCATCCGACCGGCCTCGGCGTAGAACGTGTGGTTGCCTCGACTCGATAGGTGGCGGGTTGCGGGGCCCACACCTGCCCTGCGGGGTCTTGATCGGTGAGATCTGTTTCCTCGGTGGTAGGTGGCGCCATTGCTGCATTATGGTTCCAACTCCTCATGCGCCGCCACGGTATCGTGCATGACATGAAACGACTGATCATTCTTCGTCACGGCAAGTCGGATTGGTACGCCGGAGCCTCGAGCGATCATGCCCGGCCCCTCAACCGTCGCGGCACGGGTGCGGCGATGACAATGGGCCGGGTCCTGACCCGGCTGGGTGAGGCGCCGGACCTCATCCTTACTTCGTCTGCGACCCGCGCCCGGGAGACCGCGCTGTTGGCGGTGGACGCGGGCGGTTGGGATTGCGAGACAGTGGAAGTCGACGAGCTATACATGACATCCGCCGGCGAGGCGATTCGGATCGCGGCCGCGGCGCCCGATGAGGTCGAACGCCTGATGCTGGTTGGACACGAGCCGGCTTGGGGATATCTGGTGCGGGCTTTGACCGGGGCAGAAGTCAGTATGAAGACCGCTACCGTCGCCGGGATCGACATGGCGATAGGCCGGTGGGAGCACGCTCCCCAAGCGCCTGGAACCTTGGCCTACTTGCTGCAGCCCCGCCTGTTCACCAACTGGGAGCTGTAGTGGACAAGATCCATGGTGGTCAGCTCTTGGCGCGCGCGCTGCGTAACGAGGGCGTAGATACCGTCTTCACCCTGACCGGTGGTCACATCATCGGGATCCTCGACGGGTGCGTGCAGGAAGGAATCCGACTGGTAGATGTCCGCCACGAGCAGACGGCGGCCCACGCTGCCGAGGCATATTCGAGGTTGACGGGCAAACTCGGAGTCGTTGCAGTGACCGCCGGTCCCGGAGTCACCAATACGCTCACTGCGGTGATGAACGCCCAGCACTCCGGGACTCCAATGCTCGTTCTTGGCGGACGCCACCCGATTCAGCAGGAGCACACCGGCGGCCTGCAGGAGATGGACCACCCCCAGCTCTTCAGGTCGACGACCCGCTTCGCCGCCACCGCCTGGGAGACGACCCGGCTCGGCGAGTACCTAGTCGCGGCGGTCAGAAACGCGTTTGCGGGTCGCGGCGGCCCGGTGTTCCTCGACATACCCCTCGATGTACAAACCTCTCTCGTAGCCAACACCACGCCGCTTCCCGAGCACTACCGATCGACCGAGCCGAGCGGTGCCGACGCAGCCACCATCGACGAGATTGCTGAGCTGCTCGCTGCTGCCGAGCGACCAGTCCTTTTCGCCGGTAGCGGGTTCCGCTCCGGCGGCGCCAAGGCGCTCGTGGCTCTGGCCGATGCACTCAACTCGCCGGCCTACGTCAATGCAGGAGCCCGGGGTGCGTTTCCCCGGGGACATCCACTGCTCGGCAATCGAACCCGGTCGCAAGCCTTTGCCGGAGCCGATCTGGTGTTGGCTCTTGGGGTTGATTGGGACTTCCGCACCGGCTACGGACGCAAGATCGCTGCGGAAGCCACCGTCGTCCAGGTGGATGCGGAACCCACCAGAATCGGCTGGAATCGGGCGGCTCATCGCGGGATCGTGGCCAACCCCGGTCGCTTTGTAGAGCAACTGGTCGCTCACGCCACCATCGCATATGAGGGACAGCGAGAGTGGACCAACCAGCTGCAGGCGGCAGAGGCTGAGCGGCTGGCGATGGCCAATGCTGAAGCTGATGCACCCAGCGAGCTGGTCAGCCCACAGTTCTTCGGCCGCGCTATCGGCGACTTCTTCGGAACCGATTCGATCGTCGCCGTTGACGGTGGCGATATCGTCGCCACCACCGCCAAGTGGCTTCAGGTGTCGACCGCAGGCCACGTTCTCGAGCCGGGCCCGGCGGGGACCCTGGGAACCGGCCCCGGCTTCGCCCTGGCCGCCAAGGCCGTCTATCCCAACAAGCGCGTCGGCATCGTCTTTGGTGACGGCGGGTTTGGCTTCCATGGGATGGAATTCGATACCTACGTGCGACTCGATATGCCGATCATCGGTGTCGTCGGCAACGACGGCGTGTGGAACAACATCAAGAGTTTCCACCGTATGTTCTATCCGGATCGGCTCGTCGCTACCGACCTCGGCCGGCGCCCCTATCACGATATGGTCGAGGCCCTGGGTGGCCATGGGGAGTTGGTGACCAGTCCCGATCAGCTCCTGCCTGCCCTCGAACGCGCCGCAGAGAGTGGTCTCCCCGCGCTCGTCAACGTGCACATCGACGAAACCTTTCGCGCCTCGAGCAACTACTCCGGGTAGAGCAGCGGCCAGCAACGCTCGCCGCGATCAGGGGTATCGGCTGCGCCGGGCGGCCCACGGGCGGGTACCATCCCCTCCGGGCTGGATTGCGAGGTACGGGTGACTGCCCAACCGACATCTGCGAGATCGATGCTGCGCGAAGGTGGCGCCATTGCGGTCAGGTTCGCCAAGGCCCGAACCGGTTCGTTCCTGCTCGCGGTTCTCGGTGCGGCGCTGTTTGTGGCCGCGATCGTTGCGTCGGCCGTCGTCATCGGCCGGGTCACCGACGAGCTGATCGTTCCCGTCCTCGACCAGGGCGCCGACTATGACACCATCCTGTGGCCCGCAATGTGGGCCGTCATCGGGGTTGCAATCTGGAAGGCGGCTGCGATCGTCCTCCGTCGTACTGCCGCCGGATTCTTGCAGTTTCGGGTGCAGGCCGATGCCCGCCACGATCTCATCGATCACCTTCTGAAGCTGGAACTAGCTTGGTATCAACGCCAGTCCACCGGCACCCTGCTTGCCGTAAGCGACACAGACGTCCGCCAGGGGACGTTCATCCTGGCACCACTCCCCTACGGCATCGGTTCCCTGCTGCTGCTCTTCGGGACCGTAGTCCTTATCATCCTCATCGACGGCTGGCTCGCTCTCATTGCATTGATCTGCCTGAGCGCAATCGTTGCGGTCAACATGCACGGAGCCTGGCGCCTGTTCACTGCGTTCCGTGAGGTTCAAGAGCTGCGCGGTCATGTGTCCTCCATCGCTCACGAGAGCCTCGACGGTGCGTTGACGATCAAGGCCCTGGGTCGGATAGGCCTCGAAACAGAACGCTTCGAGACTGCCTCGGAACGGTTGCGCGACAAGCTGATTCACGTCCTGAAGATGATGGCCACCTACCGGGTTGGTGTCGAGGGGCTGCTATCCGCAATCACGGTAATCATGCTCGTGGCCGGCGCCATACGCATCAACAGCGGCAGCGTTACCCCCGGCGACATCATCACAATCACATATCTGCTTTCGCTGCTCTTCATCCCGATTCGCATCATCGGGTTCGTGCTGTGGTCCATTGCGTCCTCCCGAGCCGGTTGGGAGCGGGTGCAGGACGTCTATGACGTGCGTGATCTGGTGCCGTACGGGGAACTGCTACCCGATACCGAGGAATCCGGCGCCCATCTCGCCGGTCAAGGCGTCTCTTTCGCCTACGACGACGGCCAGACCGTCATCGAGGGCCTCAACCTCGCCATCCAACCCGAGCGAGTTGTTGCGATCGTCGGCCCGACCGCATCCGGCAAGTCCACGCTGACAGCTTTGCTGGCCAGACTATGGGATCCAGCATCCGGCTCGATCACCATTGATGGCAGAGATCTGCGCAGCTTCGCCCGCTCCGCCCTTCCGGGCGAAGTGGCATATGTGGCCCAAGAGGCCTTCCTCTTCGACGACACAGTTCGCGGCAACATCGCATTCGGTGTCTTGGTCGACGACGGCGACGTCATTGCCGCCGCCAAGCTGGCCGGAGCCCACGACTTCGTACTGGAGCTACCCGATGGGTACGACACCATCCTCGGCGAGCGCGGCACCAGCTTGTCGGGCGGACAACGGCAACGCATCGCGTTGGCGCGGGCCTTGGTCCGCAAGCCGCGGTTGCTGATTCTCGATGACGCCACCTCGGCAGTCGATCCTTCCGTGGAGGCGCGGATTCTCGAGCGGCTGCGCGATTCCGAGCTGCCGTCGACAGTGGTCATTGTTGCCTACCGCACGTCGAGCATCGCGCTGGCCGACGAGGTGATCTTCGTGGACGAAGGCCAGATCGTCGCCCACGGTACCCACGGTGATCTCACGAGGGATGTGCCCGGCTACGCCCGCATCGTCGAGGCGTATGCCGATGACGCCGAGGCACGGAGGGAATCATGAGCGAAGAGCCGCTCAGCCGCGCC
Organism: Acidimicrobiia bacterium; assembly: GCA_030064765.1. GTDB lineage: Bacteria > Actinomycetota > Acidimicrobiia > Spongiisociales > UBA5794 > JAAETI01. Next base: position 4,222 of record JASJEG010000190.1, read on the forward strand.
GGTACCGCTCGGGCATTGGGTCGCGCTGTAACTGAGACGCCGGCGCTGCGCAACGGGCTGTGGCTTACGGTTACCCTGGCCGGTTTCGGCACCCTCATCCAACTGGTAGTACCGATCGCAATCCAGCAAGTCATCGACAACGACCTGTTGGGTGTCGAGGAAGTCGACGTCGGCAGTGTCGTGACCACGGGTGCAATTGCGCTGTTGGCAATGTTTGCTGCGTTCTTGGTGCGGCGCCAGGCCTTGGTGCGCTTGGCCAAAGCGTCGGCAACCGGCCTATCTCAGCTGCGGGTCCGTACCTTCGAACATCTCCACAGGCTGTCGATACTGGTCACGGAATCGGAGCGCCGTGGGGCGCTGGTGGCGAGGGTCACTTCCGACATTGCGTCGATCCAAGACTTCATGGACTGGGGTGGCGTAGGCCTGCTGATTGGTGTCGCTCAGATAGTGGTCGCCATGATTGCCATGCTGGTGTACCGCTTTGACCTGGCGCTCGTGGTGCTGGGTGCCGTGGCCGTCTATACCGTCTTGCTGTTCTGGATCCAGCGGATCCTCAGTCGAGCCCACGACAAAGTGCGCAGGCGCGTTGCCCAAAGCCTCGGCGCCATGGGTGAGGCCATCTCCGGGCTACCCGTCATCCGGGCCTACGGTGCCGAGGACGAGACCCGGGTCAAGGTTGCCGATGCTCTCGATGCGCAATTCAAGAGCGAGTACCGGACCGCAATGCTGGGTGCCGGCCTATTCTCGAGCGCGGAGCTGTTTGCCGGCTTGATCACTGCGGCCGTCATCGGCATTGGGGTCGTCACCGGCACCGGTGCAGACATGAGCGCAGGCACGCTGCTGGCGTTCCTATTCCTGGTCAACCTGCTGGTGCAACCGATTCAGACGCTGGTGGAGACACTGAATCAGGCTCAATCTGCCGGGGCCGGGGTGCGGCGCATCTTCCGAATCCTCGACAGCCCGATCGAGATCGATGATCCAACTGTGCCGGTGCCTCTCCCCGACGGCATGCTGGACATCGAGTTCTCTCATGTCGACTTCCACTACGCCGAAGACGCGCCCTTGTTCTCGAATCTCAACGTCCACATCGAGCCGGGAACGAGGGTTGCGGTGGTCGGCGAAACCGGATCTGGGAAGTCGACCTTCTCCAAACTGTTGACGCGGATTCACGATCCAGTGGACGGGCTGATAATGGTTGGTGGGGTCTCCTTGAAATCCGTAACGACTGCGGATCTGCGCCAGCGGCTGACATACGTGCCCCAGGAGGGCTTTCTGTTCGACACCACGATCGCCGACAACATCAGGTACGGGAAGCCGGACGCCACCAATGAGGAGATCTGCAGCGCGATTACCGACCTCGAACTCGATTCGTGGCTCGAGTCCCTACCCGGCGGTTTGGCAACCCCGGTCGGGGAAAGGGGTGGTCAACTCTCGGCGGGCGAACGACAACTCGTTGCCTTGACACGAGCGTGGATCAGCTCACCCGATGTGCTCGTGCTCGATGAGGCGACGTCGGCGGTTGACCCGGCACTCGAGGTGCAAACCAGGCGCGCCATGGAGAGACTCATAGCCGGACGAACCAGCGTGACCGTGGCCCACCGGTTGTCAACAGCTGAGGCGGCCGATGAGATCCTCGTCTTCGACCAGGGCGTCCTGGCCGAACGTGGTAGCCACGAGGAGCTATTGGCGGCAGGAGGGGTCTATACGGCGCTGTACGCCGACTGGGTGAAGGGCACGGCCAAGGTCGAGTAGGCCGAAACCAAGGGCACGTTTGCGCCGCTGGAGGCGGACAGACGGGCGGAGCAGAGCGGTCGGACGGTCCCCCCACTCGCTCAAGATCTACCCCAGCGCCCGCGTTTCTGTCGTACCTGCGGTGTAGGGTCGGGAAGACGACCCCTCGGGCAGGGGTACGAGATGGAGGGAGCAGAATCAATGACCTATCCCCACGGCTTGTTTTCTTGGGCGGACCTTTCCTCCCCGGATCCTGTTGCAGCTAGAGCGTTTTACATGGGCCTATTTGGCTGGGATGCCGATGACCAGCATTTCCCCGACGGTTCGCTCATGTACATCATGTTCAGCAAGGACGGGAAGACTGCCGCCGGCATGGGGCCGCAGCCGCCGCAGATGGCCGAACAGGGAGTTCCCCCGATATGGAACTCGTATGTTTCGGTTGACAGCGTCGATGACACGATCGAGCGGTGGACCAGCGCCGGTGGCTCGGTGATGGTGCCGGCAATGGACGTCATGACCTCGGGGCGAATGGCTTTCGTAGCCGACCCGGAGGGGGCCACCGTGGGTCTGTGGGAAGCGGGTGATCACGTTGGTGCGCAGGTCTTCAATCTCCCTGGCTCGATGACTTGGAACGAACTGCAGACCAGAGACGCCGCCGCAGCCCGTGACTTCTACGGCAAGGCGCTGGGCTGGGAGTTCGAACCGTTTGAGGGAAGTCATCCGGTCTACTGGCTGATCACGGTGCCGGGCAGGCAGCCGGGCGACCCTCTCGCCGAGGACAACTTCAACGGTGGCTTGCTCACCCTCGATGAGAACTTCCCGCCGGAGATGCCGGCGCACTGGATGGTGTACTTCCAGGTAGCCGACACCGATGAGTCCGCCGCCAAGGTCGAGGAGCTAGGGGGAACGGTGATCGCTCCGGCCATGGACACGGGAGCGGGCCGCATCGCGGTAGTGGCCGATCCCCTGGGCGGAGCCTTCGCCATCATCGCGGCGCCGCAGCAGGTGTGACAAGCCGATGTCCGTCTGCCGGGGCGGTAAAGCCGCCCCGGCGCCACGGCTCCTAGCGCCGCCACCACCGGTGAGTCAGCAGGATCACGACCGGGTAGATCTCGAGACGCCCCACCAGCATCAAGAACGAGAGCAGCAGCTTGCTATCGATGCCGAGCCCGGCGTAGTTCGACGTGGGGCCGAGATCCCCCAGTGCGGGACCGATGTTCCCGACGGCCGACGCCGACGCCGACCCGATGGTCGTCAGATCGAGAC
>JASJEG010000001.1 GCA_030064765.1 Acidimicrobiia bacterium
TGGGCTACGTAGAGAGTCAGTGCCAGCTGACCGGTTGCCACTAGGGGCCACGTGATGGACTCGCGGACCTTCTCCCCCACCCCGATCGAACCGACGATCACGAGACTCGCGGTGGCCATCCCGGCAATCAGATAGAGCGGCATAGGAGGCAACATCTCGACGGAAAACAACCACTGCCACGCCTCGTCGCTCAGACCCTCTGCTCTCGAACCCTTGGGACCGAGGACGGCCCAAGCTGCTGCTTCGACAACAACCAGCGCGGCGGTTGCGCCGAGCACTATCCGCCGCCGCCAGGCCGGGTCACGCAAGTCCGTCCGGCCCAGCCACATGCCGAAGAGGTAGAACACAAGCCACGGAAACACGGGGTGAAGTCCGTCAAAGAACAGATTACGAACGAACCCCACCGGCGTAGCGAGATTGCGATAGGACAGATCGTCGAGATTCCAATTGGCAAAGAAATCGAACGCGAGGATGAAGAGGAACGAGACTGCGGCAGCGGCAACCGCCGTCCACAGAAGCGTGCGATTGGGCGCAAAGAGCAACAGCGCCCCAACCGCGAGGTAGACGCCGTAGAAGTGGAGGATGTCGGCGGGCCAGATCGGGAAGAACAGCCATCCGAAGACAAACAGGAACAGGGCACGCTTGGCAAGCGTGATCCGGGAACGTCTCTGCTCGTTCCGATCGCCGGACAGTCGCTGGCGGCGCGATCCCAAACTGGCACCGATGCCGGCGAGGACCACAAAGGTGGCAGCCGCCCGGCCTTCGAGCGACACGACCAGGAATCGCAGCCAGCCCGGTGCAGACACGTCTCCGGCCATCACTACGTTGAAGTTGACGACGACCATTCCCACGATTGCCAGGGCGCGGGCAATATCGAGGCCGATGATTCTCTTTGTCTTGGTCGACGCAGCCGTGGTCATGGCACCACCCTATGGCATTCCCTCCCAAACTGCAAGTGACTTTCACTTTAAAGGCTGCTAGCATCGGGCCATGGCCAGCCTACGAGAGCGCAACAAGATCCGCGCCATGAGGGAACTACAAGAGCTCGCACTCGATCTCTTCACCAGAAGTGGCTTTGACGCGGTAACGGTTGAGGATATTGCGGCAGCCGGCGGGGTTTCCCCCTCCACCATCTATCGCTACTTCGGCACCAAAGAGCGCCTCGTAGTCTGGGACCGGAGCGATCGGGATATCACAACCGAACTCAGCAAACGACTAGGCAATCAGGAGCCAATTGCGGCGGTGCGTGACTCGCTACTCGCTGCCTTTGGCGACATAGCCGACCCCAAGGCCCTACTTCGCAGGGTGCAGTTCATCTATACCACTCCGCAGGTTCACGCGGCCGCCATCGAGCAAGAGCTGACCGATCAGGCGGAACTAGCTGCCGCGTTTGCCGCCGTCGGGGGAAGGGAACGACCCAACCTCGAAGCCAGCGTGCACGCCGGAGCGTGCATGGCGGCGCTCGGCGCGGCTATCGAGCATTGGCAGGCGGAGGATGGGCGGCGTCATCTGCCCGACTTGATCGCCGAAGCGTTCGCTGCTCTCGGCAACTAGGCCTCCGCAGCCACGAAACTGACCTCGGAGTAGCCGACACCCGTGAGGAAGCCTTCAATGGTGGCCTCGGCGTTGGCCTGTGCCCTCTCCAGGATGCCGTGCTCGAGTGCGGCCTTGACGAGGATTTCCTCGGCGACTTGCCGCGCCTCGGTCTCGAGCTGCGAGTCGCCCTTGGTAAAGAGACCCGTATCCCGGTCATAGACCTGGGTTGCCTCACTATCCACTTCGACAAAGATGATCTCCGCCGGCGGCAACTGAACGGTGACCGACCCTGTCTCCTCGTCGACTTCGAAGTTGGAGGTTGTGACTCGCTCCATGTCGACGCCCCCACCGATCCGGGCAACGGCAAACAGGAAGATGCGGTCGCCTCTTGCCCAGTTCAACCAGCCGAAGTCATTGCCCTTTTGAACCGTGGTGTACTCGACTACCTCGACTGTTGTCAGCTTGGCAACGTCGCGCACACTCTCCACGACGGTGGGACCGACCTGCGTGTAAGGCTCGCCGCCAAGGCCTTTGAACGGCCCCCAATTCGCCACGTTGGCGATGACAAAGAACGCCCCAGCGATCAATACGGCAACGATGAGAATCGATCCGGCTCTTCGTGGCGATTCGGCCATGACACTTCCTCGGTCGTTTCCCCCATCTCTTTGACCCAAAATCCCCCCAAAGGTTCCGAATCACCCTTGCATTACCGGGCATTCCATGGTAGTGTGCTTCACAAGGTACCCTGGAAAGCAGGGTAACCGGTACAGCAAGATAGTGATCTGACTCGGAGGAAGCGCGTGGGGCATAGCTCCCAGCTGCTCAAGGGCGTTCTCGATATGTGCCTGCTGGCATTGATAGATCAAGAACCGAGCTACGGCTACGAGATGGTCGACAAGTTGCAGCGCAACGGTCTCGAGCTCGTTAGTGAGGGCAGCATCTATCCCCTGCTGAGCAGGCTGCAGAAGCAGGGCTATATCGAGGGCTACTTCGTAGAGTCGACCGGCGGTCCCCCTCGCAAGTACTACCGGATCGCCGAGAAAGGCAGAGAGCAGCTAGTTGATTGGCAAACCGAATGGAGAAGATTGTCTGTCGGCGTGGAAGAGGTGTTGAATGGAGACTCAAGTGAGTGAACGCCTGAGCATCAAGACGATAATCGCGGACTGCGAGCGTTACTGGCTCGACACCAAGGTACCCCGCTCGCGGGTCCGCGAGATGGCTACCGAACTCCAGTCACACCTCCTCGAAGCCACGGCCGAGGGCAAGACGCCCGAAGCCGTCGTCGGAGACAATCTCGCTGAATTCGCCGAGGCCTGGGCCAGCGAGTACCGCGGCCCCGCCTCATTGGAGGCATGGCACAACACCGGGGATCCCGCCACAACGCGCCGGGAAATCATCTCCGCCTATGGATGGTCGGTGATCGCACTCGGGGTTGTGGCACTTCTCGCAATCTTTGGACCAAAGGAGGCAACCGTGGACGATGTTGAAGTTTGGCGTTGGATATGGGTCATCGGAGCTGCCGCGCTGGGCGTAGGCGAGATGCTCACAGCCGGCTTCTTCCTGCTGCCGTTTGCGATCGGAGCAGTGGCCGCCGCCATCCTGGCGTTTGCCAACGTGATAGTCCCGGTCCAGGTCGGCGTCTTCATCGGCGCGTCCATCCTCTCGCTGTGGGGCCTCAAGCGGTTCGCCTGGCGATCCCAGGAACCGATCCACGCAATCGGAGCCAAGCGCTACATAGATGCCAAGGCAACGGTCATTGAGCCCATCGACCGGATCGCAGGCACCGGACGGGTGCGCTTCGAGATGCAGCAATGGCGTGCCACCACGCAACTCGATGGGGTCATCGAACCGGGCACAGAGGTACGCGTGGTCGACGTGACCGGGGCCAGACTGGTAGTTGAGCCAATGGAATAACTCGCCGATACACCTCAGCCGAATCAGTTTTCAGAACAGTAAGACAGAAAGGACGAGTGAACCATGGAACTCGCTGCAGTAGGAATCATTGCCTTCTTCGCACTTGTCGTGGTCTATGTCGCACTTGCGGTCAAGATCGTCAAGCAGCACGAACAAGGCCTGGTCGAGCGTTTCGGCCGATACAAGGACACGAGGGACCCAGGTCTCCAGTTCATCGTGCCGTTCATCGACCGGCTCCGTCGGGTTGACATGCGTGAGATCGTCGTCGATGTTCCTCCGCAAGAGGTCATCACCAAGGACAACGTTGTCGTCACCGTCGACGCCGTCGTGTACTACCAGGCAACCGATCCGCAGAAGTTGGTCTACAACGTGCAGAACTTCGTTCTGGCAGCCACCAAGCTGGCACAGACCAACCTCCGTAACGTGGTCGGCGACCTCGACCTGGACGATGCGCTCACCTCTCGGGAACGAATCAACGCCCAGCTGCGTGAGATCCTCGACGAGGCAACCGACGTCTGGGGTACCAAGGTGGTCCGTGTTGAAATCCAGCGGATCGACCCGCCGGCGGACGTTACACAGGCCATGCACAGGCAGATGAAGGCCGAACGTGACCGCCGCGCCATCGTCACCGAGGCAGAGGGTGACAAGCGGTCGCAGATCCTTCAGGCCGAGGGCGTCAAGCAGGCCCGAATCCTCGAGGCCGAGGGCCAGGCAGAAGCCATCAGGCAGGTCGCAGAGGCTGAGAAGTTCCAGAAGCTCACGGTGGCCGAAGGTGAAGGTCAGGCAATCGAGCGAGTCTTCGGTGCAATTCACGTAGGTGACCCGACCGACGACCTCATCGCGATTCGCTACCTGGAGGCTCTGCAGGGCATTGCCAACGGCAACGCGACGAAGATCTTCCTGCCGATGGAGATGAGCGGGATCCTCGGTTCAATCGGAGCCATCGGCGAGCTCTTCAACGGCGACGACGATGGTGAGGTCCGGCGCTCCGCCGACCGCCCGATGACTCCAGGCCAGATGTAGTCCATCTACCTACTCATACAACAGGGGCGGCGCCGCAGGTGCCGCCCCTCTTCTATGCCCGGAACCTTGACTCAGGCACGGATCGACAAAGGGTCGCCTGCGGTGCGGAAAGGGCCTTAGTGCTCTGAGCAGCGCTCGCCGCAGGCGTCGATGATCAACTTATGGTGGCTGCGGCAAGTTCTCGTGCCGGGGCGTTCCTGGCGCTGGTTGCCCTGCTGGCGGGTTGCTTCTCGGGAAACGACGGCACGGGGCCATCGTCCACCTCATCTCAGCTCCCAAGCACCACCACGCTGCTCCCGTCTCAAACAACGACTTCTGGCTCGCCCACCACGACGACGCTGCGACCGGATACGATCGACCCCTTCGCCGGCGCACTCCGTTCGGAACTCGCTCCTCAGCTGGACAATGGACCCAACGGCGTCCCCGGGTTAGCCAGCTGCTTCGCCGTCGCATACGTCACAACGATCGGACCAGAGGAATTGGCTGCCGCCGGCTTCACGCCGGAGACGATTGACATGGCGAGCATCGAGCGAATGGTCGAAGAAATGTCCGCGTTGGAGCAAACCGAGCTCAACCTCGCAACAACCAGCTGCGGATTGATGTACACGGCGAAGGTGCTACGCGATCTCGGGATTTCGGAGGAGTCGATCGACTGCTTCGTGCTCACATACGGCCTGTACATCGAAAACCTGGGAACCCGAGCACTAGAAGCGCAATCTCTTCCGCTATGGCTGTATGACGAGGTGGCCTTCGACGCTGCCGTCAGCGACATATACACATCGTGCCTCGAGCCGGACGAACTCAGCGAGCTGAAACGCCCGCCCCTCGACATTCTCGACACTTGACAAACCGTCAACCGTCGAGTGACTCAACTGTGGCGGCCGGCTCCCGCGGAGTCCCTCTCGTCTGGATCAGGTAGAGCAGCACGGCCCCGCCGAGAATTGCCCCGATGGACACGTAGCCGTTCCTCGAGATACCCAGCAGTCGGAAAGTCGTGTCGGTCCGCAACAGCTCCGTGAGGAACCGGACCGTTCCGTACACGATCATGTAGATCGGAAAGCTTGCTCCCTTGCGTAGGTCGAAACGGCGCTCGGCGTACAGAATGACCGGAACTGTGATGAATACGTTCCACAAGGCCTCGTAGAGAAAGGTCGGGTGGAAAGTCTCGAAGTCCACGTACTCGGCAGGCCGGTTCGCCGGATCGATCTCGACCGCCCAAGGCAGCGTGCTCGGCGTGCCGAACAACTCCTGATTGAAATAGTTGCCGAAGCGGCCGATCGCTTGCGCCAACGGTAAGCCAACCGCAACTGCGTCGGTGAACATCGGGAAGTCACCGTCGAGCTTGCGCATCATGTAGACCGCGGCGAGCGCTCCGGCGGTCAGCCCCCCGTAGAGAGCCAGACCGCCCTCCCAGATGAACAAGACCGCATACCAGCGCCCCTGGTAGCGCGCAGTATGAGTCGAAACGTAGGCGAGCCTGGCCCCCGCAAAGCCGATTAGGACTGTCCACAAGATCACTCGATCGAGAATGGTGGGATCACCACCGAATCTCTCGTACCTCTTCTGCGTGACGATGGCGGCAACGAGAACGCCGATACCGATCATGATCCCGTAGAAGTGGATCGTCAGTGGACCGATCTCGAATGTGTTTTGCGGTGGTGAAGGGATTGACGCCAGGGTCAACATTGCTCATTGCTCCATCGGGCTGGTCACGTCGCCAAGGCAACGGGGCAACAGCCTACAGATGTGAGCCGCTACGTACGTGCGCCTTGACCGGAGAACGTCAATCTGTCGCAGACGCGAGTTCGCTGACCTCGCGGTGCGGACGAACAGTTCCCCTATCGAACCTGCCGTTAGCCACGAGTCGCCACCCCATCGTCAAGGCAATCAGCAGCATTGGGAGCCCCGGCGAGAAGCCCAGCTGTTGGATGAACGCCTGGCTTGCGCCGAGCAGCCATATCGCAGCCAGCCAAGGGAGCCACGCCCGGCGCGGCCAAGCTCCTACGGCAACCGCTGCGGTGACAACGACGAGTGCTCCATCGTGCGACATAGCGTGCAGAGAGAGCAGCAACACGCCGGGCATCGTGATCGCCATGAGGGGAGCAAGGTCTGCGGTTGGAGTTCGCCACCACAGCCAACTCAGCACGACAACGGTGAGCGCCGCCAGCACCCAAGCGATCAGGACGGGAACCGACAATCCGACGCCGAAGATGTTCTCCGCAAAGCCAATGAAAGAAATGCTCGAGTGGCCATTCAGCTCGGCATCGACTCTGCCGAACTCGCTGGCGACGTCAAGCCATTCACCAACCCATCCCCAACCTCGGATGACAGCGCCTGACAGGTAGAAGAGAACGCCGCCAACGGCTGCTCCTTGAACGACCCGCCACTGCCGCTGCAGTAGGAACAACCCAATCATCGGTATCGCAAACTGAGGCTTGTAGAGAAGCACCGCAAGCACGAGACCGCCCGCATACGGATGGCCATCATGGATGAGCCGCCACGCCGCCACCAGCGCCAGCAGCGTGAACGCGGTATTCGAGCCGCCGGTGATGGTGCGAAACATCGGCCAGAAGAGCAGCGCCGCCGCAATTGCAGGCAAGATTCGGCCACGCAGCCACGGAATCATTGGCTGAGCCAAGAATGCAGCTGCGCAGAGAGCAGCGGCCATTAGAAGCACGTGGATCAGGTAGGACCAGTAGTAGTCAATCCCAGCCAACGGTTGGTACAACCACGCTACTTGCGGCGGGTATGCGAAGAAGCGCGCAACTTCACCGTCGCTGACGGGGTGGAGCCCGCGCTGCGCCTCGATCTGACGATCGAGGCTGTAAAGCGAGTCCCAATCCCCATCTGCCGCAATCTTGCCGGCTCCGTAGAACGCGGGATAGTCGCCGCCAAAACCATCAGGCGGCGCGCTTGATTCGGCTGCACCGATGACCCCGAGCACCACGGCTAGTCCCAAGGCAACAAGGACGGCGATCGGGTAGGCCTTCATGCGGAACGTGTTGCGGCCCGCAGGATCTGTTCTGAGATCAGATGTGCCCCGATCAGGCCCCATACCGCCCCCGCATCAGTCGCCAGCGAACTCTAAGCACGTCGGCAAGAGTCGATAGGTACGAGAGCGCAGTTACCCGACTGTCATCCTTGTGAGCCCACGTGACCGGCACCTCCGCGATCGGATATCCCAGATGGCGGGCAACCGCCAGCACCTCGACATCAAAGGCCCACCGGTCCACGACGGCTTGCGAGAAGATGGCCTCGGCCGCGTCGCCGGAGAACAACTTGAAACCCCGCTGCGAGTCCATGACGCCGGGTAGCGCAATGAGCCGAATCACGCGGTTGCCCAAGCGACCTGCTGCAGGACGCAACCCGCGTTGCGCCTGGGTCACAAATGCTCCCTCGACCCCGATCGATGCAAAGGAGATGCCGGTGCCTCCCAATTCGTCGAGCGCCTTCTCCAATGCTGCCAACTCCGCAATAGGTGTTGACCCGTCTGCGTCGGCGAAGAGACGAAGATCTCCCGAAGCGGCAAGCATCCCGACGCGAACCGCATGGCCCTTGCCGCGATTGGACTCGGTTCGGAGTACTGCGAGGTTCGGGCATGAACTCCGTTCAGCCACAGCGGCCGTGGCATCTGTCGAGCCGTCGTCGACAACGATCACCTCTACCTCGTCGACGCGTTCGGCGAGGTACTCACCGATACCCTCCAACGTGGGTCCGAGCCGTGACTCCTCGTTGTAGCACGGAATGATGACCGAAAGCGTGGTCACGACCGACTCCCCGGTTTGCGTCGAGCATTCACCAAACTAGAACTTAGGCGCGTCGAACAGATTGATGCCATACCGTCGTATCGGACCAATTGCGGCTGGCTTGAGCCAACCCGACCGTTGCGGCGGCGACTAGGCAGGGGCTTCGGAGAACTCCTGAAATGCTTCCCAGGCATGGGCCGCGTAGATCGATGCCGGACCGCCACCCATTTGGATGGCCACCCCGATCGCCTCGGCCATCTCTTGGGAGCTGGCGCCCTTGCGTATCGCGCTGCGGACGTGGGAGGCAATGCAACCGTCGCACCCGTCGTGAACCGCGATGGCGACGGCTATCAACTCCTTGGTCTTGGACGAGAGCTCCCCATCGGCGTAGGCGGCGCGATAGAGGTCGCCGAAGCCGTCGTACACACCGGGGATCTGGGACCGCACACCGGAGGTTCCCTTGTGAGTTTCCTTGAGAATGTCCTTGTATTTGCCCACTTGCTCCTCCTGCGACGGAACAAACATATGTCGATCCGCATATGTTACGAGCGATTAGCCTGTGGTCATATTCGAGCACGACGTTTCGGGATCTGAGGAGGTCGAGCGTGGATCTGAAGCAAGCCGCCGCCGAGCGATTCGCAGCAGTCGAATCCGAACTGCGCGAGATCTCTCATTGGATGTACCGCAACCCCGAGATCGCGTTCGAAGAACACAACACATCTGCCCGGCTGGTTGACTTTCTGCGTAGCAACGGGTTCGAGGTCGAGTACCCGGCTTTTGGACTCGATACCGCTTTTGCGGCTCGCGCCGGTACAGAAGGACCCGAAGTCGTCATCTGCGCTGAGTACGACGCCCTGCCCGAAGTCGGTCACGCTTGCGGGCACAACATCATCGCCGCTGCCGCGCTGGGTGCTGGGGTGGCGCTGGTTGATGCTGCCGCCGCGCTCGGGTTCCGGGTCCGGGTTCAAGGAACGCCGGCGGAGGAGTCCTATGGCGGCAAGGTGGATCTGATCAACAACGGAGCCTTCGCGGGCGCGGCGCTCTCGATGATGATTCACCCATCGACATCCGATGTAGTCGATCCGGCATTCCTCGGAGTTGCCCATGTCGATGTCGAGTTCTTTGGCAAGGAATCGCACGCTGCCTTTGCCCCCCAACTGGGCGTCAACGCGCTCGATGCTGCGGTGCAGACCTACGTCAACATCTCCACGCTCCGCCAGGCGATGTACCCCACCGACAAGGTGCATGGGGTCATCACGTACGGTGGCGGCGCCCCCAACGTAATCCCGGCCTATACCGCGATGTCCTGGTACATCCGGGCGGCAACCACGGAGCGGCTCAACGAACTCGAAGCCAAGGTGCTGGCCTGCTTCGAAGCTGCCGCCAGCGCCACAGGATGCACCTACGAGGTGAAGCCGCTCGGGCACACCTACACCGATCTGATCTCGGATCCGCTGATGGTTGAGCTATACCAGGCCAACTCGAGCGGCCTGGGGAGGCCGATGGGTCGCGGCGCCGATCGGGATCCGGCAGCCGCCGGATCCACCGATATGGGCAACGTCAGCCATGAGGTGCCGTCGATTCACCCCATGCTCGACATCAAGTGCTTCCCCGCAGTGAATCATCAGAAGGAGTTCGCCGCAGCCACCATTCTGCCCCCCGGCGACCAGGCGATTCGCGATGGAGCCATCGCCATGGCAGGGACGGTCATCGACATTGCTGCCGGCAACCGCTGGGACGAACTCCGCAAGATCGAGAATTAGACCACCGTTCTTGCGTAACTGACGGCGTATATCGGCCGTGGCTTACGCAAGAACGGGTGAGAGGTGGGTAGTGGCCGCCAAGACCAACGCTATGCGGCTCCTGGAGCAGGCCGGGATCGAGTTCGAGGTTTGCGAGTACACCCTCTCTATGGACGACTTCAGCGCGGAGCGGGTCGCCGAACTCGTCGGTATGGAGCCCGATCAGGTCTTCAAGACGCTGGTCGCGATCGGCGATCGCAACGGACCTTGTTTTGCTGTGATCCCGGCAAACACCGACCTCAGCCTCAAGGCGCTGGCAGCGGCGCATGGCGATCGCAAGGCGCATCTGGCTTCGTTGAAGGAGGTTCTTCCCTTGACCGGCTACGAGAGGGGATCGGTGACCGTGCTGGGAGCAAAGAGGGAGCTACCGGTGTACCTGGATGAGATCGCCGAGATCTTCGACGAAATCGCCGTTTCCGGAGGGACCAAGGGCATTCAACTCGTGTTGAAGCCACAGGACTACATCGCCTTCACCAACGCAACTATCGCCGCCATCGGGATCTAGCCGTTCTTGCGGATCTCAGCGTCCATATGGACGCTCATGTACGCAAGAACAAAGAGTCGCCCTGGTTCGCTCGAGGCCTGCCTCGAGCGAAATCCTCTACAAGATCTGGCTGAGGAACAGCTTGGTGCGGTCGTGCTGCGGATTGGTGAAGAAGTGCTCGGGAGTGCCGTCCTCGACGATCGTGCCGTAGTCGAAGAAGAGAACCCGATCGGCGACCTCCCGGGCAAAGCCCATCTCATGGGTGACCACGATCATCGTCATCCCGGACAGAGCGAGCTCCTTCATCACGTCGAGCACCTCCTTGATCATCTCGGGGTCGAGTGCCGACGTCGGCTCGTCGAACAACATGATCTTGGGCCTCATTGCGAGCGCTCGAGCGATCGCCACCCGCTGCTGCTGACCACCCGATAGCTGCCCGGGGTACTTGTTGGCTTGCTCGGGGATACCGACTCGCTCCAGCAACTCCATTCCGGTTTCCTCGGCCTCATCGCGTGGCTTCTTGCGAACCCACATGGGCGCCAGGGTGATGTTGTCCATCACCGTGAGGTGGGGGAACAGGTTGAACTGTTGGAACACCATGCCGACTTCCGAACGGATCTTCTCGATGTTCCGTAGGTCGTTGGTCAGTTCGATCCCGTCCACGACGATCGAGCCTTCTTGATGCGCCTCGAGACGGTTGATACAGCGGATCAGAGTTGACTTGCCCGACCCCGATGGACCGATGACGACGACCACTTCCTGCTCTTTGATAGTCGTGGTTACACCTTTGAGCGCCTGGAAGTCGCCAAACCATTTCTTGACGCCATCGCAAACGATGATGTCCTTGGCGTTTTCGATTTGCATGGTTACTCCTGACTCAAATCTCAGCGCTTGCCGACGCCCAACCGCTCCTCGAGCTGCAAGCTGATCCGGGAGAAAATGAAGGTGAAGATCCAGTAGAACACTGCCACCGCCAGCAGCGACTCCCGCAGCGAACCGAGGAAGTTATAGGGCTGGGTCTGGGTTGGAATGATGTCGCGGCCGATCTTAAGGATGTCGAACAAGCCGACGATCGCCACCAGCGAGGTGTCCTTGAAGATAGCGATCACCTGTCCGACGAGGGCGGGAATAACGGCTCGCAGTGCCTGCGGCAGGGTGATGAACACGGTCCGTTGCAGCGTCGTCATCCCAAGTGCGTTGGCGGCCTCGGTTTGACCCTTGGAAATGGCCTGCAGACCACCCCGCACGTTCTCAGCAAGATAAGCGGCGGAGAAGAACGCAATGAACAGAGTGACCTTGGCCGGGGCAACGAAGTTGACCCCCAGCGGGAAGAGGATCGGGAAGACGACAATCGAGACGAGCAACCAGGTGATCAGCGGAACGCCCCTGACAAGCTCGATGTAGATGGTCGAAAGCAGCCGGAAGATCGGCATGGTCGATGTGCGACCCAGCGCGAGCACGACGCCCATCGGGAACGAGAGTGCGATACCGCCGATGGCCAGAATCCACGTCAGGAAGAACCCGCCGAAGACGGTCTCGTTCGAGGTTTGCACGAGGCTTACACCGGTTGCCAGCAGCATCATGTAGACCGTGATGACCACCGCGCCGACCCACACCCCCACGTAGCGGATCCTGGTCGCTCTCTCCCCGCCGGCGAATGTTGGCCCACCTAGTGCAAACAGCGCCAGCAACAACAACATCAATCGAATCAGGATGAGCGCCGAAACCACCCACGATGCGATGGCGATCACCAACAGCAGACCTGCCAGACCACGGCCAAGTTCACCGCGAGCCGGATCAGCCAGGAACCAGATGATCAAGCTGCCGACGGCAGCAAAGGCCACTCCAATCGTGAGGTATTGACCGACATTCTGGAACTCGACACCGCGTGCTAGGTGCAGCACGATGATCGGGAATGCCATCGTCCACAACACGACCAGGGCGAGTCGGCCGGCTCGCTCCGGGATGACTCTGCGCAGGAACAAGCCCAGGAAGTATGAAGCGATAGTGACCAGATAGAGAATGGTCCACGGCCCGCTTGTCGTGGTGGCGATGCCGGCGAGCTGTGACTCACCGACGCCGCCCTCCGGATCGGGAACCGGTACCTGGATCAACCAGAGGGCCGCAACCGCCACACCGGCGAGGATGGCCGCAATCAGCAGTACGGGCACCGTCGCCTCTTTGGCGCGCTCGCCCAGCAGCCTGACGGCTCCAAGGCCGGCAACAATGAGGACGCCGCCGATTATCAACCCAAACACCCGGGCATTGGTCTCGAACGGAGCAACGAGGACTACGAACACTACGAAGCCACCCGCAGCGGCAACGGCGCGACCAACCTTGCGGGGCTCCGCCTTGCCGCCGGCGTGCCAGAAGGCCAGTGACAAGCCGAGCAACACGAAGATGATCCCGAGCGCCAGCCACAGCCGCCAGGATGCTTCCTGTGGATAGGCCTGGACCATCAACAATCGCATGTTGGTGGTGATGGCTTCCCACTTGCGTTCGTCGGCGAGGATGAATCCGACCATGCCGCGAATGAAGAGCACCGCTATCAACAAGCCCAGCAAAGTCAGAATTGTGCTCGAGACGGAGTAGAACAGGTTGTCCTTCATCCAGACAACAGGGCCCTTCGGAGGTGGCTCCGGAGCAAGCTCTTCGATCTCGGGCAGGATGATCTTCTTCTCAGCCATCTACCGCTCCACCAGTTTCAGTCTGCGATTGAAGTAGTTGACGATCGACGACAGCACAAGACTTCCGGTGAGGAAGAAGGCCATCCACAGGATCACAACCGGGAACGTCTGTCCAGTCTGGTTGTAGATCGTCTGCCCTACCTGGACTATGTCAGGGAAGGCCACGGCGATACCCAGCGAGGTGTTCTTGAAGAGGTTGAGGTACTGGTTCCCGATAGGCGGCAACACGATCCGGAACGCTTGGGGAAGCACAACGAAGCGGAGCAGCTGGGCTCGGGTCAGCCCCACGGCCAGACCGGCCTCGGACTGCCCCTTGTTGACGGCCAGGATTCCGCCACGAACGATCTCAGCAATGAACGCTGCGGTGTAGAGCGTGACGCCGACCCACAGGGCAAAGAACCCAGGCGTAATCACCAACGCCTGATCCGACAGCTGGGCGAACCCGCCCGTCCCCCGCAGTTCGACCGCCGGCGTCGTATATGTGAGCGGCGCAACCGATTCGCCCGAGAACTTGGCCCCGAGGAAGTTGAAGAAGGCCTCGACCATGTTGAGGATGGTTTGCGAGATCCCCGGCAGGAATACGAAGAGCGCAGCGCCGATTAGCGCCATCAATCCAACAAAGATCATGCGGAACCAGTCGTCATCCGTCAGCTTGGCGAGCCCTGCGGGCGTCCGCATGCTTTCGAGGAACCGCCTGATCCAGAGGGTTCCGGCGAGTACCGCCACCGCGGCCAGCAAGATCTGAACCAGCACTCTCGGGATGGCACCGAAGAAGCTAGAGATACCGTCGAATATCGGGCCCCAGAAGGCCATCACAGGATGGATGAACCAGCCGATGACGGCGATAGCAACAAACGCAACAACCGACCACCAGAACGCATAGGTCTCCCCACCACGCTCTTCTTTGAGCCGGGACAATCGGAAATAGACGAACCCGGCCACGACCGCCCCGATTATCAAGAAGACGAGCCATTGATAGAAACCGCCGGCGGGGAACAACCAGGGTATCGATACGCCCTTGGCGGTCACAAGGAACAAGCTCTCCCCAACAGAATCCTCATCGAGCGCCGGGAAGATCTGGATCACTGCGAGCCAGAAGAGGATCTGAACCAGGAGCGGAATGTTGCGAATCGTCTCGATGTAGACCGTGGCGATCTTGTTGACGATCCAGTTGTGCGAGAGGCGGGCGACACCGATGATCGTGCCGAGAATGGTCGCTGCCAAGATCCCAGAGATCGACACTCGCAGTGTGTTCACGATGCCGGCATACAGAGCCCGAGCACCGCTATCGGGCTGCAGGTCGATACCTTCTCTGATAGAGATGAGTGGCGGATCGTCGAGCCATTTGGTACCAAAGGTGATGCCGCGGTCTTCGATATTGGTGGCGGCCTGGGCCCGCAGAGTGAGGATGACGATCGCCAAGAACGCGACCAGCACCAGCTGTGCCGCCCACTTGAGGACGGTTGCATTGCGCCAGAACGGCGGACGCTCATGCGTCGCAACTGTCACTGCCACGCCTTGACTCCCTCAGTTCTCCCTAACGTGTTCGTCGACCATAGTCGCCTATACCTGCTGATTGCCAACGCCAAATCCCGACAGCTGGTCACCGCAACGCCGCGGGCGGAAAAGAAAAGCGGAGAGGCGCCGCAAGGGCGCCCCTCCGCTGACTTCGTAGCGAGTCGATCTAGCGAGCAGGCGGTGCGTAAATCATGCCGCCTTCGTTGAACGGAGCGTTCAACGTACCCTCGCGGAAGATGTCGAGCGGGTTGAGGTTACGAGCGAAGATCTCGTCGTAGTTTCCAACCTGCTTGACCATCTGGTAGAAGGCGTCGGCATTGAGACCCATAGCGGTCTGTACCTCACCCTCGCCGCCGAACAGGCGGGTCGCCTCGGGATCGACGTCCTTTTGCTCGTCGATGTTGGCCGAGGTAACGCCCTTCTCGTCAGCGATGATCGTCGCATAGACGACCCAGGTGATGATGTCGCCCCACTCGGAGTCGTTCTGGCGGAACGCCGGACCGAGTGGCTCCTTGGAGATCGGAGCCGTCGGGAAGACGACCCACTCACCCGGCTGGATCTCACCTTCGCGCTCCTTCGTGACCTTGTTGGCCACAAGACCGGAACCGTCGGTGGTTACCAGGTCGCACTGACCGGCGATGAACTTCTCGAGAGCCTCAGGGAACTGCTCAACGGTCTCGAGACCGATGGTCGCTCCGCCGATCTTGGCCCACTCGGTGATGTTCTTCTCGGTGGTGGTACCGGCGTTGGTGCAGAGGATGGCGCCGTCGACGTCGGCCGGACCGGAGTCCGCCGAGAACCTCGATGACAGACCCATCAGCTGCTGGCCGTCGTAGTACGTGGTCGGTGCGAAGTCGATGTTCACACCGCCCTCACCCGAAGCGTCACGGCTCTGGGTGTACGTGGTGTTACGGACGAGAACATCGATCTCGCCGGCTTTGAGAACGTCGAAGCGCTCGGCTGCGGTCAGCGGCCGGAACTCGACTGCGTTGGCATCGCCGAGAACCGCTGCTGCGATCGCACGACAGTAGTCGGCGTCGAAGCCGATAGCCGTACCGTCAGGCTGGGTCTCGGAGAAGCCGGGCAACGAGCCGCTCACGCCACACTTGAGTGTGCCACGCTGCTGGACTGCGGCCAGTGTCCCGCCCTCTGCGGCCTGACCGGCGTCGCCGCCGCCGTCGTCGCTAGCAGCGGTGGTGGCCGTTGTGTCATCAGTCGTTGCGGCGGTGGTGCTGGTGGTGTCTTCGGACTCCGAACTACCACCACAAGCCGCAGCAACCATCGCAAGTACTGCTAGCAGTACTGCAAGTCGCTTGATCATGGAGTGCCCTCCCTAATTGGTTTTTCCTTGCGAAATGCACATCCTGGGGGGATGCGTGTGTGCGAACATAGCGGCGCTGGGCGGTGCGCGCCAACGGTTCCTGGAAATGACACCCATGGCGAAGTGCGCAAACGCCTGCGGTCTGGTTCAGATTCCCTGAGCGTGGAAGAAGATTCGCCGGTCGCGTGCCTGGTCCAACTCGGCGTAGAGAATCCGCTGCCACTGCCCGAGAAGCAACTCACCGTCCACGACGGGCACGGTCACCGAAGGTTGGCCCACCAGCATCTGCCGGCAATGGGCATGCCCGTTGATGAACTCATCTTCCTGGAGATTCTCCGTGCGCACTGCATGGTCGTCATGCTCGTAGTAGACATCCTCGGGAACCACTGCGCTGATGAGCCGGCGGAAGTCGTTGAGGAACCCGGTTTCGGATTCGTTGATCACGACGGTGGTGGTTGTGTGCGGGCTGTAAACGGTTACCTGGCCGTGGCGGACTCCCGAGCGGGCGACAACTTCGCGCGCCAAGTCTGTGACATCCCAGAACTCGAGGGGCTGGGTGGAGGAGAAGTGCAGCGCCTCGGTACGAATCGCAGGGCTCTTGGATTCAGCTAATACGGTCAACGAACCCGCAGGGCGGCGGGTCGCTTGCCTCGTTGGAGTTTGTTCATTCAAGGGTGATCTGCTCCGAATGGCTCGAGCGCCAGAACGATACTCGGCGAGCGAGACTAGTTGATACGTTTGACCCGTCGCTAGTCGGTTGCGCTGAGGCCCGTTTTGAGGAATGCAACTCGCGAGCGGAGCACGGTCTCGGCCCGCTCCGGGCCCCGGACCGACAGCTCATCGATACCACCGACGACATGGTCGGCGATGATGCGGCCCAGCGAGACTGGATCGACGTCAGGGAACTCGCCGGAAGCCACGCCCTCGCGACATAGTCGTTCCACCTCCTGGCGTACCCGGTCGAAGACCGACCAGGCTGCGTCGCGCTCCGGCTTGGGCAACTCCCGGCTCACCCGAAAAAGCAGCGTCGCCTCGTCGGGATACTCCAGAACGAATCGGAGGGATCTCTCCAGGATCTTGGCGATACGGTCGCGCGCGCTCCCTGCCGGAAGATCGGCGAGCACCTGATCGACAATTGGTGGGAGCCTGTCGTTGATCAGGGCCGCAAGCACCGACTCCTTGTTTGGGAAGTACTCGTAGACGGTGGTCCGGGCAATCCCCGCCGTGTCGGCCAGAATCCCGATCGAGGTACCCGCGAGCCCGTAAGCGACGAAGGCCTCTACCCCCGCCTCGAGCAAAGCATTGCGCGTGAGTGTCTTGTGCTCGTCGATGGTGGGAGCATTGATCTTCGGCATCGCGAGGAATTGTACGGCTCGGTTCTCTTCCCACATCTTTCCTGTAGCCCGTCACGGGGCGCACGGACCAGGTCTCGGGCGGGCCAGACCCGGTACAATCCGCCCGACCGGTGACACTTGTCTGGAGGGATCGCGTGCCCACGACTGTTCTGATTGGCGCCCAATGGGGCGACGAAGGCAAGGGGAAGGTGACCGACCATCTCTCGGAGACAGCTGATGTTGTCGTGCGCTACCAGGGTGGCAATAACGCAGGCCACACCATCGTTGTTGGCGATGAGCGATTTGCGCTCACGTTGATCCCCAGCGGGGTGCTCTATCCGCAAGTCACCCCGGTCATCGGTAACGGCTGCGTTATCGATCCATCAGTGCTGGTGAAGGAGATGGCCGAACTCGACTCGAGGGGAATTGATCCCAGCCGGCTCCGGATCTCAGGAAACGCCCATCTCATAATGCCTTACCACCGCAAACTCGACGCCGTAATGGAACGATTCCTGGGACAGCAGCAGATCGGTACCACCAAACGCGGCATCGGCCCGGCCTACATGGACAAGTACTCGCGACATGGCATCCGGGTACAGGACTTGTTCGACCCCAAGATATTCAGACAGAAGCTCGAGATCGCGCTTAAGGACAAGAACAAGATCCTGACCAAGGTGTACAACTCGCTCCCGATCGACCCCGAACCGATTGCCGAGGAGTACCTGGGCTACGCCGACAAGCTGCGCGACCACGTAACAGATACTTCGCTTCTTCTGTTCGAGGCACATCAGGCCGGGAAGCAGATCATCTTCGAGGGGGCCCAGGGGACCCTGCTCGACATCGACCACGGCACATACCCGTTTGTGACCTCCTCCAACCCGACCGCCGGCGGCGCAACCACCGGGAGCGGGATTGGGCCCAAGGCGATCGACCGCGTGATCGGAGTCGCTAAGGCCTACATCACTCGCGTCGGCACCGGTCCCTTCCCAACCGAACTGCACGACGAAACTGGTGCCCGCATGGTCGAACTCGGCGGCGAGTTTGGCACCGTCACCGGACGAAGGAGACGCTGCGGATGGCTCGACCTGGTTGCGTTGCGTTATGCAACTCGGGTCAACGGCCTCACAGAGCTGGCCCTGACCAAGTTGGACATCCTCTCTAGCTTCGACACCCTCAAGGTGGCGGTCGCGTATGACTCGCTCGGTGAGAGGTTTGACGAGTTCCCCCGTCAGCAAAGAATCCTCTACAACTGCAACCCGGTGTATGAGGAGCTCCCCGGTTGGAATACAGACATCTCGGGGGTTCGGCTGTACGACGACCTGCCTGGGGAGGCCAGGCAGTACATAGAGTACGTTGAGAAGGCGATCGGGATTCCGGTGACCACGATCGGCGTCGGGCCCGCCAGAGACGCAACCGTGGAGAGGACCGCATGAGAGTCCTATTAGTGGGAGGCGGTGGTCGCGAACACGCTCTTGGCTGGAAGCTCGCTCAAAGCAGCGTTATCACCGACCTGATCGCAGTACCGGGCAATCCGGGCTTTGCCCAATTGGGTGCCTGCATCCCCGGCATTGACATCCTCGACCCGCACGCAGTTGTCGATCTTGCGCTGGCCAACGCTATTGATCTGGTCGTCATCGGCCCCGAGTCTCCACTGGCGGCAGGGGTCGTCGATGCCCTGACTGCGTCAGGGATCCGCGCATACGGCCCCACCAAGGCGGGGGCCCAGCTCGAGTCCTCCAAGGCTTTTGCCAAGTCGATCATGCGCCGCGCCGGTGTGCCAACGGCTGACTCCCGTACCTTCACCGACGTTGAGGAAGCGATCGAATACCTGGAGACTGTCCCCGGGCCGTACGTCGTCAAGGCGGATGGGCTCGCTTACGGGAAGGGCGTTCTCGTCACCGAGGACCTCATCGCGGCCCAGGGTTGGGCACGCCTTTGTATCGGTGGCGAGTTCGGGGAAGCCGGCTCCACCGTCGTGATCGAGGACTTTCTGCCGGGTCAGGAGGTCTCCGTGTTCGCCATCTGTGATGGCACTCGGGCTCTGGCCATGGACACGGCGCGCGACTACAAGCGTCATCGCGACGGCGGGAAGGGCCCCAATACGGGTGGTATGGGCTGCTATTCGCCGGCGTCCAGGCTGCCAGATGATCTGGTGGATCGGACACTGGACGAGATCATTCAGCCGGTGTTGTCTGCCCTGGCCGACGACGGTATCCAGTACAGGGGCTTCCTCTACGCCGGCCTGGTGCTCACACCCGATGGTCCCAAGGTGCTGGAATTCAACTGCCGCCTCGGCGATCCAGAGACGCAGGTACTCATGGCCAGGTTGGATGAGGACTTGTTGGAGATACTTGCATCGGCGGCGGAGGGCTACTTGCCCGACGGCCCGCTGCAGTGGTATGACCGGGCTGCGGTCGACATTGTGCTGACCGCAGCCGGATACCCCGACAACGCTGAGACCGGGCGCGCCATCAGTGGAGTCAACGAAGTCCGCAGTATGCCCAATGTGCAGATCTTCCACGCCAACACCCGCCGCACCCCAGAAGGTCTGGTAACCGCCGGTGGTCGGGTGCTCAACATCGTCGCGACCGGCGACAGCCTGCAGGAAGCGCGAACTCGAGCGTACGAAGCTGCGTCGCACATCCACTTCGGGGGAATTCACTACCGCCGCGATATCGCCGACTCATGATCCCCCGCTACTCACTACCCGAGATGAGCCGGATCTGGAGCGAGGCCCGCAAGCTCGAGGTGTGGAAAGAGGTCGAGACACTCGTGGTCGAGGCCTGGGCGCAAGCCGGGGTCGCTCCGGCCGACGCGGCCACAGCTTTGCGCGCTGCACCCGAGGTCGACCCGGTGGAGTGGAAGACGCGGGAAGAGACCACCAATCATGACGTGGCAGCATTCGTTGATGTCCTTGCGGCATCGCTCGCAACCGGCGGAGAGTGGGTGCACTACGGACTCACCTCCTCGGACATGCTCGACACCGCCCAAGGTCGGATTCTCAAGGACGCAGCGGAGTTGCTGCAGCAGCGCCTAGATGACTTGCTGCGTGTTGTCATCCGCCGGGCTGTCGAGCATCGCGACACGGTGATGATCGGGCGCACCCACGGCATCTGGGCGGAGCCAACGACGTTTGGACTCAAACTGGCGACTTGGGCTTTCGAGATCGACCGTGATCGGACCCGGCTGCGGGCTGCGACATCGTCGATAGCCGTGGGCAAGATCTCTGGTGCCGTCGGCACCTACGCCCACACGCCGCCGAATATCGAAGCCTATGTGTGCGACCGGCTCGGTCTGGCTGTAGAACCAGCGTCATCTCAGATAACTCACCGCGATCGTCACGCCGAGTTTCTGGCCACGCTGGCACTGGTTGGGTCATCCCTCGAGCGCTTTGCTACGGAGATCCGTCATCTGCAGCGATCCGAGGTGGGTGAAGCCCGCGAGTCATTCGGCAAGGGCCAGAAGGGCTCGTCGGCGATGCCGCACAAGCGGAACCCGATCGCATCCGAGAACGTCACGGGCCTGGCTCGTCTACTGCGGTCTTATGCGTCGGCCGGGTTTGAGAACGTCGCACTCTGGCACGAGCGGGACATATCGCACTCGTCGGCAGAGCGGGTGGCGCTGCCGGACGCATGTTTGATTCTGGACTTTGCGCTGGTTCGGATGACCACGCTGATCGACAACCTCGTCGTCGACCAAGCTCGCATGTTGTCCAACCTCGAGGCGACCCGCGGACTCGTATTCTCCCAGGCAGTGCTGCTGGCGATCATCGAGGAACAAGGCCTATCTCGTGACGAGGCATATCGAATCGTGCAACGCAATGCGCTGCGCGCTTGGGACGAAGGCCTTCCGTTGCGCGACCTCCTCGCCGAAGACATCGACGTCGCACTGCACCCTGACGTGCTCGACCGGTGCTTCAGCCCAGAGCATTTCCTCCGCCACAGCGGCGTCATCTTCGACCGGCTCGAGCAGATCGAGATCTAGCCACGGCAACGACCGTTCCCTACCCTTCTTGCGTAAATCACGGCGTATTTCGGCCGCCAGTTACGCAAGAACGGGCGGGGATACGTCGCCCCGACCCGGCTAGGTACCGGCGCGCAGCGCGTCCACCGGCTCGAGGCGACTCGCCCGCCATGAGGGATAAAGACCAGCCACGAGACCGATGAGTGTTCCGCCGGGGACCGCCAGCACAGGCACATACAGATCGAGCACCGGGGTCCATTGCCGTTGCGCTGAAACCCCGACGATTACAAGGATGCCGAGGCTCGCACCAAGAATCCCGCCGACGAAACCCATTGCCGCTGACTCGGCAAGGAACTGAGCGGCGATGTGGCGGCGTCGCGCCCCGGTAGCCCGGCGGAGACCTATCTCGCCGACACGCTCCAGCACAGACACCAAGGTCACATTGGCGATACCGATTGCGCCGACGAGCAGGGCGATCCCTCCCAGAATGAGAAACTGCGAGTCGAGATCCTCACTGACATCCGTCCGCACCCCACCCAGCGGCGGCGGCGCACTCACCCGCAGCTGCTCGGGGGTGTTGGGGGCCAAAGCAAGGGCCGCTTGTTCTCCGATCAGCTGGGCGGCACCGAGCTCAGTTCGAATGTGGACTTCGGCCGGAGCCTCCGTGTTGAAGAGAGCACGGGCGGTGCCATCGGGGATGATCACGCTGTTGAGCAATGCCGCCTCCCGGCTCACGTCATCAACGATCCCAACGACGGCCAAGGTCGTTTCCCCCACAAAGATGGCCGGTTGCTGCTCGACCCTGTTCACGTTCAAGCGAGTCGCCGCCCCAACACCGAGTACTGCAACCGGATCGTGGCGCTCGCTATGGCCGACATCGAAGAACCTTCCGGTTGCCAGCTCTGCGTTCACCGCATCGAATAGGCCCGGCGACACCGCAAGAACATCCATGGCGAACTCGCTTTGGCCCAGTGGATCGTTGATCGGAACCGAGCTGACCAGCTCTCCGGCGGTGTCTACCCGAGTCAGCGTCCCCGCCGCCACCACGCCGTTGAGGCGAACCATCCGTTCCTCGGCATCCCACGGGATAACGGAGATCCCAGTCCGCGGCCCGAAGAACCCGCCCTCCGACCGGTTGGAGACCGAGACCGTAGTCGCCTGCAACTCATCGATCCGCGACACGATCTGATTGCCGGATGTCTTCGTCAATCCGAGCGTGGCAACCAGGGCGACGACACCAAGCACCGTGCCGAGGATTGTCAGCATCGTCCGGCCGGGCCGAGCAAGCATGCCGGAGACAGCCTCCGTTACGAGATCCCGCGTCGACAACCGGGAGCGAACGATGCGATGCGCTGGCTGCACTTTGGCGTCACTCACGAGGCGACCTGCTCGATCAGTGTGCCGTCGATCATCTGGACGCGCCTCTCGGCCCGCCGGCTCACGAGTTCCTCATGGGTGATTATCACCAGGGTCAGGCCGTCGGTCCGCAACTCGTCGAACAGATCCAGTAGCGACTCCGTCGTCTTCGAGTCGAGGTTCCCGGTTGGCTCGTCACAAAGGAGCAAGGTGGGACGGGTTGCTATGGCGCGGGCGATGGCAACTCGCTGCCGCTCTCCGCCGGAGAGCTGTCGCGGCGTGAAATCCATCCGATGACCCAAGCCCACCCGCTCGAGTGCCTCACGAGCCCACCGCCGCCGCACCCGGCGCGGCGTCCGGTTGTAGATGAGCCCGGTCATGACGTTTTCGACAACCGACCGGTACGGCAGGAGGTGGAACGCCTGGAACACAAAGCCGACCTCGCTGCCTCGCAGCGAGGTACGCAACCCATCGCTGAGCGAACCCGTATCGAGGCCAAGGAGTCGGTAGACGCCGGAGGTAGGTCGGTCGAGGCAACCGAGGATGTGGAGAAGCGTTGACTTGCCGGAGCCGGAGGGTCCGACGATCGCCATGTAGTCTCCCGCTTCCACATCGAGATCAACGTGCCTGACGGCTTCCACCGGGGGTGTCCCGGGAAAGGTCCTACTGACCCCTTCCAGTTCGACCACCCGGTTCATGCGTCCTCAGGCTCCTCGGTGCCCTCACTCTGCTGGCCGCCCCGGCTCAGCCCGACAACAACACGGTCGCCTTCGGCGAGTTCGCCGTCAACGACGCTGATCTCAACCATTCCACCCGGAGCGGACAAGCCTGGGATGACTGCAACGTCGCGAGTGCTGCCATCGGGATTCTCGACGGTGACGATGGTGTCACCGCTTCCCGTAGCCGACAGCGCCGCAGCAGGGACTGCAAGCACCTCGCCACCCGATGAGCGGGTCGCAACCGGGATTGTGATCTTCACATTGGTGTTGTTCAGTTCGGCGCGGACCTCGTCAGGCAGAATCTCGACGTAGATCTCATCAAAGGCGACACCATTAGTCCCCGGTGTGCTCGCCTTTACTGAGATCGTGCCCTCGAGTTCGATGTTGAGCCGACTCAGCTCGATGACCACCCGGTCGCCTTCCTCGATTAGCTCGCCTTCATCGATGGACACCTGCGAGTCGATCGCGAGCCGCGATCCGGAGACCTGCATCAACTCCCCGCCGGCGACATCGCCACGCTGCACCGCAACGCTGTCGACCCGGATCGGAAAGACCTTGAAGAACAGGAACTCACCGTCGGGAACGATCGGCCCCAGTTGGCTCTTGACCTCGGCCAGGTCCTCCAGAGCTTTGTTCAATGCCTTGCGCTCGGGACCGATGTCCTGTGTCGGGCCGATTGCGGCGGCTTCGCCCTGGGCGACCTGGAGGGCCTCAGCGGTGGTCGCCACAGCCCCTTCGGCGTCGGATACAGCCGCCTCCAGTACCGCTATCTCATCGGTAGTTGGCGGCAGACCGGTATCTGGGTGAGTGCCTTCGAGCGCTAGCTGCAAACGCTCTTGGGCAAGTTCGAGATTCTCTTCGGCAGCGGCAAAGTCTGCCGCTGCCGTGGTGACTGCACGTTGCGCGGTCTCCACGGCTGCGTTGTGCGCCTTGACCGCGTTGTAGGCCTGCCGAGCACCATCGACAATCTCCTCGTTCACTTCTACCTGATCGAGCAACGCGTCATCCGGCCCGATCGGCTCGTAGCCGCCAGCCGTATAGAAGCCGCGGAGGGCGCCCGCCGTGTCGGGGCCATAGATGCCGTCAACGACTCCTGGATCGTGGCCCAGCCCGGCAAGCGCCGTCTGTAGCTGAGCGATGTCCTCGCCGCGATCGCCGGGACGCACCGTGCGGAACAGGGGAAGATCTCCTTGCAGGGCGAATGTCGGCCTACCGGCCAGCTCGAAGAGAAGCGAACCCTCGTCCAGCTCCTCGCCGACGTCGGGGACCCACGTAACGACGGGCGTCAGTTCGGGCACTGCCAGCTGCGGCGTCATCACCGCCTCGGGTTCGTCGAAGCGCACCGTACCCCTGGTGACCACATCGTTGGCAATGACCATGCGAGCAACCTCGACGGTGATCAGGGAGGCTTCGGGCGGCTCGGTCTCGGCGGCGATTTGCGCCGGAGACTTGATCCGGCTCCCGGCTACCCACCCCACTGCGGCTGCGGCCACAACGACCAACAACGTCACTACCAGCAGGATCCGACGGCTCAAGCTCTATCCCCTGCGATCAACTCGTTTCACCGGTAGAAACGATACCGCTGCTCAACTACGAGTTCGCTTCTTTGAATGCAAGTAGTCGGTCCATGTTCTGCTCGATGAACTGACGTTCGAGATCTTTGTAGATCTCCTCCCACAGCTCGTACATGTCCTGGGAACATTCGTAGTTTGCTGTGGCCACCGCAATCTCTTCATCGATCAGCGGTTGCAGCAACTCGATGTCGTACTGCGGACCAAAGAGGCTCGGATCGAAGTCCGGCTCTTCGCCCTCCTCCAGGTCCTCCCAGAGGGACGGGTCGGGCTCGGGCCAAGTTACGATCTCGTCGACTCGCTGCTGGAACTCACCCACGCCGTATTCATCACCGTAGAAGTATGAGTACATCTCTTGTTCGTTGGCGTAGTCATGGCCCTTGTCCGCCATGCAGGAAGACCACTCGTTCTGGGATTCAACGATCCGCGGATCGGACTGGGCTCGCTCGTAGAAAGCGTCCAGGTCATCGCCAAACTCCTGGTAGAAGGCATCGGCTTCCCCTGAGCCCCACAGGGTCTCGTAGGCTTCGTTGAAACAGCCGTCAGGCTCCCAGTTGGCATAAGCCTCGTCATAAAAGGCTTCCTGCTCTTCTGGAGTCATCGCCTCGATCTCTTCCCAAGGAGTGTCTTGGATGATCTCGGGTTCACTGCCGTGGAGTAGCCGGTAGTACTCCTCGCGCTCGGCGTCGTCCATCGCATCGACGATGTCCTGGTTCGGATCGTTGGCCCAGGGGTCGGACTCCTCGTCGTACATGAAGTTCTCTTCCTCGAGAACCCAGGTGGCGATACCAAAGCCGTATTCCTTGACGTAGGTCTCTTCATCCCAATCGTCATAGCCGAAGCCGCCACCGATATCGCTCGGTACGAACGGAATGTACTCAAAGCCCTCGGCCGCCATGCACTCTGCGACCATCTGCTGCGCCTGCAACTCCTGGGCGCGCCAATCCTGTTCCTCGAAGGCGGTTGGATCGAACCCAGGGATGAAGTCGTTGAGCGTTAGCTCGGCGTCGTCACCGCTACCGCCGGTTGCGGGCGGCGGCGTCTCATTATCGCCGCCATCCTCTCCGTCGGTTTGGGCCTGCTGCGTTGCAGCCGCGTCATCATCGGCCTGCTCAGTTTCTGTCGTGGTTCCCCCGCAAGCAGCAACCACGAGTGCCAGGACCGCAAAGATCAGGAGAAACCGTTTCACCACGTCACCTCCCAGTGATATCTAAAGGCTACTCGCAATCGGCCTCTTCGTACTCTCCGGCGGCTACACGGTTCCGGCCTCGATTGCGGCGACCCGAGCCTCCCCCTCGCCCCCACATACGACCGCGAGTTGCACGGCACCTCTGCGCAACACGTCTGCTACATCCGCAAACAGCGTTCCATCGGCGAGCTTTGCGTGCAGGGCATCGCCGGGACAGGTGGTACTGGCAAGGTCGCGATGCCCTCGAATCGCCGTCGGATCGATGCCGTACTGGGCGGCTCCCCACGCCAACATCCTGACCAGCATCGTGTACTGGTCAGCCGGGACAGTCTGCTCATCGAAGTGACCCTCGCAGCAAATCAGGAGGTGACCCGTCGTGTCGTACTCGGTGGCAGTGTCGCCGATAGCCGTCACCGGCCGGCCCTCGTACACGTTGCCGCGGGCATCTATCAGGTAGTGGTAGGCCAGGTCGGGCCAGCTCAGGCTCTGGTGGTAGGCCTGGTGCTGCCGAGCCCGGGCCGGAGCATCCCGGTTGTCTTCCAGCAACACTGCGGTGTGATGCACGGTGATCTGGTCGATCTGGTGTTCGCGGAATTCACCGGCAACTGGTTGGGCCCTCCATGCTTCCTTGCAGATGACTTCGATCGCGTCGGTGGGAGGATTGGTCGTCGTAGTCGTGCTTGTAGTCGTAGTGGTCGGCGCGGAAGTCGTCGCCGCGGCGGCCGGATTCGTGGTCGGTTCTGTGGTCGGTACAGCTGACGTCTGGGCAACCGAAGCTTGGTCGCTTCTGACGCCGCAGGCGGCCGCAACGACCGCAACGGCCGCAGCTCCCAGCATCGCTAGGAATCGGCGGCGGTCCTGAGAGTCTGCGTGTCTCATGAGGCCGACTCGATTGCGCCCAAGCTGGGGGCGATCGCTGAACGTGTGAAGCCAAGGAAGTCGATGATGACA
The DNA here is from genome assembly GCA_030064765.1 of Acidimicrobiia bacterium. Classification (GTDB taxonomy): domain Bacteria; phylum Actinomycetota; class Acidimicrobiia; order Spongiisociales; family UBA5794; genus JAAETI01. The sequence continues at coordinate 27,115 of JASJEG010000001.1, forward strand.
CCGGGTAGCGACTCACCGTTCCCGAGCGCCGGACTCCCCGGTGCCGGCCGGTAGCGACCCACGGCATCGCTGATGCCACCCAGCCCGGTGACGCTTGGTGAGACCACGACGCTGTCGAGCTCGCCGGGGCCGACGACAATATCTGTGGGCTGCGGGAATGGGGGAATGCCCGGTGTCGCGCTTCCCGAGTTGTGGAACGCCCCAGCCCATAGTTGCGGACCGAAGCTGATCGTTGCTGCGCCTCCGTCATTCCTGGCGTATTGCGGATCTCCTCCGGTGCCCACAACGAGGTTGTTGCTGATGTGGACGTTGTCGTTGCCGCTCGAGCCGCCGGAAGAGTTGTTGCCGTTCTGCAGACGGAACACCGCAAAGGCGCTCTGGGTCACAATCGTGTTGTTGTAGACATATGCACCGTCGACCCCCCTGATCTCGACCGCGGAGTCGTCGAAGTCTGCGATCAGGTTGTTGCGTGCGGTCTGATTGACGCCTTCCCACGCCGGGTGGGCCGGATCCCAGAAGGCTGCGCCCGTATTGCCACCGAGCTGCAAGGCCGCGTTGGCCCGAATGCCCCTGATGAGATTGCCCTCGATGAGGATGTCCGACGAGCCACCTTTGAAGAATATGCCGTGACTTCCGGCCGCGTTGTCGTGGATGTCATTCCCAATCACAACCGCGCCGGCAACACCAACACCATCGATGATTGCGTTGTTGATGGCCTCGCTGACATCGTTGTTTTCTAGGCAGATTGTGCCAACACCGGCGCCTTGGGGATTGTTGCGGTTGATCTTGATCGCGGCCCCCGGTCCCCAGGCGAGATCATGAATGACCGTGTCGGCAACGTGGACGTGGTGGACGTCTTCGGACCCTGGGGCGATGTGGAGGTTGTTGCCACCTCCATTGCGGATGTCGACTCCTTGCAGTGAAACGTACGAAGCGCCGATTCGGAACTCGCCAGCGCCGTTCAGATCGATGATTGGGGTTGTGCCGGGAGCTGCCTTGATGTGGATCCAGGCCGCCGGAAGACCGGATTGAGTAATTGCCACGTTGCCACCGGGACGATGCACACCAGCCTCCAGGACAATATGGTCCCCGGGACGCGCATCGGCAAAGGCCTCACCAAGCGTGGGTGATTCGCCAGGACGAACGATTATCTGGCGGTTGGGCACGGTACCGGAGTCCGGCCGCACACAGTTGGATGCGGTTGATGGAGGGATCAGGGGTGCCAGTCCAAGTGCTCGCCCCAGAAACGAGGCCATTTGGTCGCGTCGCACGGGATCGGAGGGGCAGTACCGGGTGTTGGTCGGCGGGTTGCAGCCCAGTGTGACTCCGGCATTTCGCAACCGATCGATGTCCTGTTCGAAGATCGACCCATCGTCATCCGTGAACCAGTCACCGGCACCCGGGTCGTCGTATCCGAAAGCCCTGACCAAGAAGGCCGCCATCTGGTCACGGGTTACGTCGCCATTTGGGCAGTACCGGTCGTTCGCCGGCGGATTGCAGCCTCGGGTCACGCCCGCGGCTGCAAGGGCGTTGATGTCACCCTCGAACAGTGAGCCGTTGTCATCCATGAAGTAGTCGGTGCTAGCCGGTGCCAACCCGAGCGCGCGAACCAGGAAGGCTGCCATCTGCCCTCGAGTAACCAAGGCAGTCGGGCAGTACCGATCGTTGATAGGCGGGTTGCAACCCGTGGTGACGCCGGCTTCCTTGATGGCCTCGATGTAGCCCTCGTGGATGTTCCCGTCGTCGTCTACGAAGGAACCGCCAGGCGGAAGATCGGCCAAGGCGGCAGTCGGTGCCAGCAGCGCCAGCAGTGCCGTCACCAGAGTCAGCGAGCGCGCCCATCGATACGGAAACATAGCCAGCAGTATTGCAAGCGCCGGTAGCTAATTGGTGTTGACCACGTGGTGGGCGGTCTGGGTCAATCGCGCGTCGAGGTAGCTCCGGAGTGGTTCGGCCACGGCCACGTCGGCCAGTGCTCCCCGCATACAGCGCAGCCACTCCTCAGCTTCACTGGAACCTATGGCGAAAGGAATGTGGCGCATCCTGAGGCGAGGGTGTCCCTTGCGTTCCATGTAGAGCTGCGGTCCGCCCATCCATCCGCTGAGAAACTCGAACAGATTGCGCCGCGAGTTGCTGTCGTCGGCAGGGTGCATGGCGCGGAGCGCAGGCGAGTCGGCTGCGATGCGGTCGTAGAAGCGGTCGACGAGAACTCGCAGCACGGTCTCCCCACCGAGTTCCTCATATGGGGACGGTGCATCCCCCCACGGATTCGCCGTTTCTGGGGCCGAATCGGGCAGCATCTAGTGCTCGAGGTCGGCGAGGTCGGTTGCGAGTAGATCGCGGGCCGACGAGTCCTGGACCTGTTCCAACAACTCCTTGGCACGATCGATGTGGCTTCTAGCCTCCTCACGATTTCCGGCCAGCTGTGCTGCCCGCGCCAGCGCCTCATGTCCGTAACCGACGTAGAACGCGTCGAGGTCGGCCGAAGCGGCCACTTCGAGAGCACGCCTTCCGTAACGCTCGGCGAGATCGGGAAGGCCCAGCACGGCCGCTACTCGCGATACTTGCCAATCGCTGACCGAGAAGTTCTTCGCCTCGCCTATCTCGCGCCAGTGATAGCGCGACGCAAACGCCGCGGTGAGCATCTCGGCATCCTCGGCGTCGGTCCGCACATCCTTGTCGAGGAGCTCCCAGGTTCGATTGAATAGCTCGATCGCAACTTGGCGGTGGCTGGCAGCCTCGAGCGAAGTCTCCTTGGCCATACGTCCTCCTGCGTTGTTCCGAATCTACCGCAGCGCCCCAGCCGACGCACCGCCGACCACCCAGCGGTGGGCCGAAGACTTCGGGATTACAAAGGGGCATGAAGTAGGTTGTAATGGTCATGAGCGACGCCACAACAATGCCCGTTTGCTACCGGCACCCGGACCGGCCGACCTACCTTGCGTGCAGCGAGTGCGGTCGGAGCATTTGCCCGGACTGCTCCCACGACGCTCCCGTCGGGCAGAAGTGCCCCGAGTGCGTGCGCGAGGCGGGCCGACAGCGCGTTGTCAACGCCAGAGCCATCAACGCCGGCCCCTCGTTCCAAACGAATCCCGTGGTGTTCTCTTTGATCGCAATAAACGTCGTGATCTACGTCCTCGGATTGGCTTCATCCAGCTTGAGGTTTGACCTGCTGGTGAACTTTGCGGCTTCGAGCCGCGCCTTCGAAGCCGGCGAGTGGTGGCGTGGTTTGACCGCAGCGTTCCTCCACGGTGGAACCATGCACATCCTGTTCAACATGTACTTCCTCTACATCTTCGGACCACGACTCGAGCGTCAGGTGGGGTCGGTTGCGTTTTCCGGCATATACCTCGCCAGTGCGGCCGGTGGGAGCCTCGCCACCTATCTATTCGGACCCGCCAACGCTCTCAGCGTTGGCGCCTCGGGTGCACTCTTCGGCCTCTTTGGGGCGTGGCTCTATGCGGCCTACCGGCAACGTGGCACGGCAGCAGGCAGCGCGATGTTCAACCAGCTAGGCGTCATTCTCCTCATCAATATGGCGTTGCCGCTGTTCATTCCCAACATCGACTGGCGCGCCCACCTGGGTGGACTCGTCACCGGCATCGTCGTGGCATTCCTCTGGGAGCAGCTTGCGGCCGGTCGCGAAGACGCACGCCGGATGCGCGCCATCGTTTCCTTTGCGATCCTCATCGCAGTACTCGCAATGCTGGCGGTGCTCTGAGCAGCCGCTGTGGCTCTCCGTCTCCGCTATCGCGGTGACTAGTCCGTGCTGACACCTCGAAGGTGGTGTTTAAGTCTGGTCGCCTGGTGCCGACAGACATAGACAAGTGGATAGGTGGGCTGATACACCTGCCCGCAGGCAACCGATAGGTGGACCACGACGTGGACACTCATAGCGACATCCAGGCGACTGCCGAGGCGGCCGCCAACATGCGCGCCGAAGCTGTGGAACAGCTCAAGTCGGCGCGCGATCTCGCTAGGCGGGTACGCAACGAGGCGATGCACGAACTCGAGGATGCCCGGGAGCGGGTGGCTCGGATCGCAGCGCGCGAAGAGGAGATGGCGGAACGCTGGGCTGCGCTTCTCGAAGCTGAGAACGCCCTCAAGATCTCGCAGGGTGCCAACTTGGCCGCAGCCGTCCCCGGGGTCGCGCCGGCGACCGAGGAAGCTCAAGCGATAATCGCCAAGGCCCACGAGGAGGCCGCCCAGATCCGCGAACAGGCAATGCATCTACTCGCCATTGCCGAGGGTGAGAAGGCCGAATCTCACGAGATTGCGCAGTCCGAGACGGAGCGAGCCGCCGCCGAGGCGGAGCGACTTCGTACCGAGGCAGAGGCAGAGGCCCAGCGCCTGCGCGAGGAGGCAGAGGCCGCCGGATCCGACGATTCCAGCATCTATTCGAAGCGCCGAGGCCGCAAGCTTCCGCGCATCGGCGACAGCGCCAACAACCTGCTGTCTGAGATGTCGGGGCTCCGCGCCAGGTCCGCCGAGGAAGAGGACCGCCAGGTCGTCTAGCGGGGACAGGCGAAGTCACTCCACATTCTGTTCCGTGCACCAGCGATTCTGTTCCTGCGCACCAGCGACTTGCTCGCCTGCTCCGAAGAACCGGCGTCAGCCTCCAACCTGTTGCGGAGCAGCGGGCGGCGGGGAAGCGACGAGATCGAAGAGCATTGCGGCCGGGGAGTCGGCGATACGGACGACCTTCATCTCGATCCCGTACCACTTGACACCGCTTCTGGTCTGGTTGTTGAGCCAGGCGAGTGCTTTGAGTTGATCTTCATGGAGCGTGGCTGATACCAGAGCTACCGAAGCGGCTCCCGAGGACGCCGCCATGCCGAGGGCCCGGCCCAAATCGGAATCATCGGCGATGGCGCTCTTCGATGACACCACAACGACGTCTTCGCCGTTGTCGTCACGTCCGAGCACACCGGTAGCACTCTTGGTTGTGAATTGACGGGCTTCCGACAAGCCATGTTGCAGACCGAGCACATCGCCCAACTGCTGCGAATGCGCCAGAAACCACGGGGCGAAGTCTTCGGCCCCTTGGGCCCAGACGCTCTCCGGGTCAACCAGCTCGAGCGTACCAAAATCCATCATTACCTCCGTTGGCGCATCGGCTCCGTCGCTTGTCGGGGCCTGCTCATATTCACCACTTGGCACCGGAACGCTCTCGGGAACGGTCACCGGTTCGGGAGCAACTTCTGCCACGGGCTCCAGATCACTTTCTGCTACCGGTGGCACGGCGGCAGGAGTGGCTTGGGGAGTGATCGGCATCGGCGGTAGATACTCGGAGGAACCGGGTGCGGGTATGTGTGGCTCGGGCAGAGGGGGCTCATCCACATTGGCGGCAGCCTGTTCGGCCATTGCTGCCAGGTGCGCTTCCGCTTCTCCCCACGACTGCTCGGCGCCTTCACGAGCTCGCTCACTGAAGCCGTCTGTGGAACCGTTGTAGTCCTCCCACGGGCTTGGTTCAACAGCTATCGGTTCACCGCCTACATCGACTGCAGAAAAGGTAGCCGATTCGCTCTCGTCCTCCACCGACTCGCCGCTCTCCTCCTCCAACGACTCGGCAAGGTGCTCACTTACTTCGGGATAACCTTCGTCCGCTAACGGCGGGGTGATCTCGCCCTCGTTCTCTTCCTCCACGGCAGGGAGCTCTTCCTCCAGGGCAGGGGCCTCGTCCCCTACGACAGGCGCCTCCTCCACGGCAGGGACCTCGTCCTCGACGGCGGGCGCCTCCTCCACGGCAGGGACCTCGTCCTCGACGGCGGGCAGCTCCTCGACGGCAGGCAGCTCCTCGACGGCAGGCAGCTCGTCCACGACAGGCAGTTCCTCCTCGACAACGGGGAGCTCCAAGCCGGGTGCCGGATCCTGATCTCCGTTGTTCGAGGGCTGGGTTGCCTCGATGCGAGCCACCGATTGCTCCACCTCGATGAGACGTGCTGCGTGAAGTATGTCGCCGCTCGTTAACTTCCCGCCCTCGCCGGAGCCGACAATGGTGTCTAGATCGATGAGGCCGCTTTCGACGAGTCGACGAGCGCGCGGTGACAATTCGTCCATGGCAATCGCGTCCGATCCATGAGCGACTGACCTCTGCTGCTCATATGAGCTCTTACGACGCCGGCGTCTGCGTGCCACTTACGCCTCCTCCTGCCAGCGATTACCAAGCGGGGTTGTATCCATATGGAATCGGAAGGTCGGGAAGGCCCCTTGAGCGCTCTATCCGAGTCACGCTCGAACCAAGAAGGACTCTACATCGCCGCAAAGCCGATCACTCAGCCGGGATAATCGACCAATCATGCGCTACGCGCGGCCGCACCAGGCGCCGCCGCGGCCCGTTGCGCCAGGCGGCATATCTACGTGACACTCGAGAACGAGCCACTAGGCAGCGGCCGGGACCTCGTCGGCGTCGCAGATCTCGCAGCCGACAAGCGGGCACCGCTGAACAACGGCGAAGTCGAAACCGGCCGCCGCAAGCAGCCGCTCGATATCCATGTCATCTGACGCACTCATGATCAACTCCATGACCCGACCATATCTAACGGGTATGACTTAAAAACGTCTCCGGGCGCCGGGTTGTTCCTCAGGACGCCGCCTCGCACCGCGCCACGTAACATCCTGCCGGCAAAGGAGAACCATGCTCGACCTAAGTGACGTAACGGCGGCACGCGCTCGAATCACGCCGTACACAAGGAGAACACCGCTCGAGCGGAGCACCACGTTGAGTCGCATGCTCGGCACCAACGTGTACCTGAAGTACGAGCTGTTCCAGAAAACGGGGTCGTTCAAGCCCCGCGGTGCTTTCAACACGATGTTGTCACTCACTGATGAGGAACGGGCCGCCGGGGTCGTAGGCGTGAGCGGCGGCAACTTCGCTCAAGGGATGGCATACGCCGGCCAGACCCTTGGCGTGGACACGCTGGTTCTCATGCCCGAAACCACTCCGACCAACTATGTGAGTGCAACCAGAGGCTATGGCGCCACGGTCGAGTTCGAACCGAGCATCGACACGCTGTTTGCTGCCGCGGAGGAACGAGCCAAGGCCGGGCGCACGCTGCTGCACCCCTTCGACCATCCCGCGATGATGGCCGGCAACGGCACGGTCGGACTCGAGATCGTGGAGGACGTTCCCGACGTGACCGACGTCTTCGTAAGCGTCGGCGGTGGTGGGCTGCTCTCCGGGGTGCTCACCGCGGTCAAGGGAATGGCACCGCAGACCCGGGTCTGGGCGGTCGAGGCGGAAGGCGCGGATGTGTTGGCCCGCTCGGTAGAGGCCGGTGAGCAGGTGCGGATGACGCCAACCTCGCGTGCCAAGACTCTCGGCTCCCCCTACGCCGCCCAGACGGCCATCGACCTCGCCGGGCAATTGGCTGCGCCCCCTATCGTTGTATCAGACGAGGCTGCGTTCCGGGCGATGGTTACGATCATGGAGCGAGCCAAGGTTGCTCCCGAGCTGGCGGCATCCTGCACCCTCGCCGCGGCCGAGACGGTGGCCGAGCGCTTTGGGCCGGATGATCGCGTCGTGCTGCTGCTGTGCGGCGGCAACGTCTCGGCTGCCGATATCGCCGAGATGAAGGCGGCGTTCGGCTAGCCCTGTGCTTTTGGCGTCCCAGACCGGAACATATTCCGCTCAGCGACGCCAAAACGGTCGCGAGAACGGGCGAAGCTATTCGATTTCGATAGCGCGCAGGAACCGTTGGGTTCGCTCGTGAGTTGGATTGCGTAGAAGCTGCTCGGGCGGACCTTCCTCCACGATCACCCCGCCGTCCATGAATATCACCCGGTCCGCTACCTGAAGTGCGAAAGTCATCTCGTGGGTCACCACAACCATCGTCATTCCGGCTTCGGCGAGCTCCCGCATTACGTCGAGAACCTCACCAATCAACTCGGGGTCGAGCGCGCTCGTCGGCTCGTCGAACAACATCATGTCCGGGTTCATGCACAACGCTCGGGCGATCGCCACCCGCTGTTGCTGACCTCCCGACAGCCGCGATGGATGCTCGTCGATCTTCTCGCTCAACCCAACCCGGGCCAGCATCTCCTCAGCAACCCGAGTCGCTTCCGCTGTATCGCGCCCGAGAACCCTGCGCTGGGCGATCCTCAAGTTGCGCAGCACCGTCAGGTGCGGGAACAGATTGAACTGTTGGAAGACCATCCCAATCCGCGTACGAACCGCGTCGACATCGGTCTCCGGGTCGGTGATGTCAATGCCCTCGATGAGCACCTTCCCGGCGGTAGGCTCCTCCAGCTTGTTGACACAGCGCAGCAGTGTCGACTTGCCCGAACCCGAAGGGCCAATCAGGCAAACGACTTCTCCATGTTTGACTTCGAAGTCGATGCCGCGCAGTACTTCGAGCTCACCGAAGTACTTGTGTAGATCCCGTATCTGGATCGGGGGAGCAGTTTCGTCGCGTTGGATGCTCATCGTGCCGCCGCCGTTCTCTTCTCGAGCCGCGCCACAAGGTAGGTGAGCGGCAGGGTGATAGCCAGGTAGACCAATGCGATGACAATCAAGGGCGTACCGTTGAACTTGCTGTTCATCAGATCTCGACCGAACTTGGTCAACTCCTTCGTAGCAGGCGTCGTGCCAAGGACGAAGAAGAGAGAGGTGTCCTTGATCAAGAGCACGAGCTCGTTGGTCAACGGGGGAATGATGATCCGGAAAGCCTGCGGAAGGATGATGTACGTCATTGCCTTCCCCCAGCTCATACCGAGCGATCGCGCAGCCTCCATCTGGCCCCTGGGGACTGCTTCGATTCCCGCCCGAATGGTCTCAGACATGTAGGCGGCCGCAACGATCCCAAGCCCAATCGTGCCCTGACCGAGTGCGCCACCCGGGATACTCACGCCCGGGAATGCGATCGGTATCGCAAACGCGACAAAGATGATTGTCACCAACGCCGGCAGCCCCCTGAAGAGCTCGATGTAGACGATTGCCAGCCAGCGATAGGCCTTTATCGACGACAACTTCATCAACGCCAAAACCAGCGCCAATACGAGGCCGAAGATGAACGCCAGCGCCGTGTACGTGATCGTGTTGCGTGCGGCAACGGTCAGAACTTCGGGGAACATGTCGACCGCAATCTCGACATTGAAGAACGACCGCCCGATCCTCTCCCAATCGGCGAATATGGCGAAGATAGCTACCACCAGCACCAACACGCCGTAGAGGGAATAGCGAATGACTTTCTGTCGTGTACTCCGCTTCAACGAACCCTCCATCTACTAGCGAGGGAGACCCTAATGGGTCTCCCTCGTCGAATCTCGGTTGGGATCAGCTACTTATCAGGAGCCGAACCACGTGGCGAATATCTCGTCGTACTTGCCGTTGTCCCGGATGGTTGCGAGGGCATCATTGACAGCCTCCCGCAATGCGTCCTTGCCTTCCTCCTGAAGTGCAAAACCGTACTGCTCGCCGGTTTCGTACGTCTCCACGACGGTGACCGTGCTGTCCTGCGTCGTGCGGTATCCATTCACCGGTAGGTCTTGGAGAATGCCATCGATGTTGGCAGCCTCCAACGCAATGAAGAGCTCCCCGCCATTCTCGAACGAGACGATTTCCACCCCGTCCGGAGCATTCTCCTGAGCGTAGGCCTCGCCTGTGGTGCCGGATTGCACACCAAGGTTCTTGCCGACGAGGTCGCTGAGGGTCGTGTAGCCGGAATCGACCTTGACCAGCAACGACTGATCAGCATCGAAGTACGGTGACGCAAAGTCGACGGCCTCTTCACGCTCTTCTGTAATCGTGATTGCCGATGCCGCTATGTCACATTGGTTGGCTGCCATCGCACTGCCGCTGGTGATTGCTGTGAACCCGGTGCTCACGAACTCCATCTCCAAGCCCAGCTCGTCGGCTACCGCCTGCATAACGTCGAAATCAAACCCCGTGTACTCACCATCGACTTCGAATTCGAACGGCTCGTACGGGATCTCCGAACACACCGTGAGCTTGTCTGCAGACACGAGGTCATACTCGCCGCCTTCATCGTCGCCCCCGCAAGCTGAAGCAACGAGCGACAAACTCAGCAGAAGGGCAAGTGCGTAACTGAACCTCTTCATCCCCAATCCTCCTTTTGGGCCGGTCGTACCCAACCGATCCGCTGTGAGCTTAGGCGGCAACATGCCAACACGAAGAGTCGGCACCATCAGATTTCGCGACCTGGGCCTTGGTACTGGCCCAGCTGGGAAGAGATTTGCCATCGCGGCGCGGGGATCGCAATATGTGCGCCATGAGTTCGGTAGCGAATGAGATGATCCGCTTGCACGCCCATGTGTGCAAGGGATTGGCCGACCCAAAGCGGCTTCTGATCATCGACGCCCTTCGGGATGGCGAGGTCACGGTTACCGACCTCGTCGACGCTCTCGAGATTCCCCAGGCCAACGTTTCGCAACACTTGGCCGTACTCCGCGACAAGGGTCTTGTGTCATCGCGTCGCGACGGACAGTGGGCCTACTACTCGCTCACTTCGCCCAAGATCATCCAGGCAGTCGACCTGCTCCGGCAGGTGATGCACGAGCAGCTCGACTCAGCCGAGGCTTGAGCGGGTCTCATCGAGCTAGAGGACGATCACGGTCCGCCCAGCGCGCCCGAGCCCTCGACGCACCCGCAGTCAATCGATTGGCAGGTCGATCCGACTCAGTTGACGGGGTCGATCGGTGGAGCATCAAGGGACGCCGGAGCCGCGCTTACCGCAGCAACGGCCGCATTCTTCCTTCTGCTGCGCATCGCAACTACGCCCACTCCTGCCACAAGAACGACCGCAGCAGCGCCTCCGATGAGCAACATCGACGAGCTGCCGCCGGCGGTAGATGAGACTGCTCGATACGTCGTGTCTTCTTCATCGATGGCCACGTTCCAAGTCAGGGTGTTGCCGTCAACAGAGTCGGCATTGTGACTCTGGATCTCCCCCGGCAGTGTCAACCTGAACCGGATCTCGAACAGATCCTCGAACAAAGTTGCCGGATCCATCCCGGACAGCAGGTCTTCGCCACCGGAATTGCCGACCGCCCCGCTCAGTTGCTCATCAACTCCGGAGGCATCAACCTCGAAACGGAACTCATCACCTTCGTGGGTCAGCCCAAAGTCGCCCAGGAAGTCGGTGCCAACCCCGGCGTCTTGGCCTTCGCCGAGCTCACCGAGCTTCTCCTCCAGGTCTTCGAAGTCTGTGAAATCGGTCGTGATCCTGATGCCCTCGAATCCGTCTTCGACCACGTCCTCAACGCTCCAACCCTCGGGCACATCAGCTAGTCCCTCGGTCATGTCGAACCCTTCGCCGCCCCCTTGCTCCATGAGTTGCTGGAACTCCTCGTCGAACCCCATGAAGAGGGCGAAGGTACCCGACTCGTCCTCGTTTACCGTCAGCCCAACATCGAGCCGGATCGTGCATGCGGACAGGACTAGTACGAGAACCGTGAGTAGGGGTAAATAGCGCTTCACTTCTGGACTCCCAAGATGGATACCCCGCCATTATCGACGCACCTCGGCTATATCTTGATGAATCACCAAGCTTCGGCGGCCGGCGACGACCCGATAGCCTGACGGCATGAATGACCCGATTGGAGCGGTGCTTGCCGGAGGCAGCGGCCGCCGGATGGGCCGGGACAAGGCCGGCGTGCAGTTCAGAGGCAGACCGCTGCTCGACCACGTGGCAGCTGCCCTTACTTCGGCCGGGCTGGAGGTGGTCGTCATCGGCCGGGAGAAACCGATAGGCGACTACGCCACAGTCAGAGACTTGCCGGGATTGGGCGGGGGGCCGGCCGTCGGGCTGCTGTCTGCGTTTGCTCACCACCCGGATAGGGATGTGTTCTTGGCGGCCGTCGACCAGCCGCTACTGCGACCAGAAACGGTTCGCGGCCTGCTGGACACACCGGGTGACGCAGTGATACCGGTCGCCAACTCCCACCCGCAGGTGACCTGTGCGTTCTACCGAGCAGCCTGCCGGAGCGCGCTCGAAGGAATGCTCGCAAGCGGACAGGCGAAGCTGCGCAGGCTGCCGGACCTGATAGACCCCACGATGGTCGGATCGGACACCTGGTCGAAGTGGGGGGAGGACGGGAGTTCTTGGTTGAGCCTCGACACGCCGGAAGCGCTGCGCGCCGCCGAAGCAAGGCACTGAAGCCGGCCGCAACGGCCGGCGTTGAAGCCCTACCCTGACGGTATGAGCGCAAACACCTACCCCGAGTCGGACGTACTCACCGTGGAGCAGCGGGGCCATGTAGCCATCGTGTGGCTCGATCGGCCCGAGAAACGCAACGCCATGGCGCCCGGCTTCTGGACGGACTTCCCGACAGTCATGGACGTACTGGGCACAGCTGCCGACGTCCGAGTCATCGTGATTGCCGCCAAGGGGCCGTCATTCACAGTGGGGCTCGACCTGATGGCTTTCGGGCCGGCAATCATGACGGGAGACATCGCCGCCATCCACGGTGAGACCTCTTCCTCCGAGGCCGCGAAGCGCATCAACACTTACCATCAGATCAAGCTCATGCAACGCACCTTCAGTGCCGTTGCGGACAATCCCAAGCCGGTCATCGCTGCCATCCATGGACATTGCATCGGAGCCGGTGTCGACTTGACCACTGCGTGCGACATCAGACTCGCTGCATCAGACGCCGTCTTCTCGGTGCGGGAAACCCGGCTCGCCATGGTCGCCGACGTCGGAACACTGCAGCGGCTGCCCGCGATCATCGATCCTGGCCGGCTGGCGGAGCTGGTCTACACGGGACGCGATTGGGATGCGGCCGAGGCATTGGAGATGGGCTTCGTCACTGCGGTGCACGACGATGCAGAGAAGACCCTCGAGGCGGCTCTGGACTTGGCCGACGCCATCGCAGCCAACTCCCCGTTGGCGGTTCAGGGCAGCAAGGTCGTCCTCAACGCGACGCGCCGGCGCGACGTGGAGGAGAACCTCGACCACGTTGCCTTGTGGAACGCTGCGTTCCTCTACTCGGATGACCTCGTCGAATCCATCCAGGCGTTTGTCGAGAAACGTCCGCCCGAGTACGAGGGCAAGTAGGCCCTTGCGAGTTGCCCGGTTCAACGGCGAGTACAACGCCATAGCTCCGCTCTATGACCAAACTCCCGCTCAACTCGCAAGGCGCGATGCCGAATCCCCAGAACGGCCGCAACGCTGGGTCGCAGTAGACGGTGGGGTGGTCGTTGCGTCGGCACTACTGCGGGAACGACCCGACACCCGAGTCTTTGTCAGCTATGCAGGGGAACCTGCGGCAGCGGGACCACTGAGTGCGAGTATCCAAGCAGCCTGCCGATGCGACATCTACACCAGCGTCGACGATGGCGTACCCGAGCTGCGTGCTGTCTTGCTGGCCGCCGGTTTCACTACAGCATTGACGAGCGAGAGGTTCGAGATTGCCTTCGCCGCGGCCTTGAGCAGGTTGCGGCACACGCCAATCCCTCCGGGATTCACGGTCATCAAGGCGCACGACGCAGACCCAGATCGACTATTCCATCTCGACAACGCCGTGCGCAACAGAGTCCCCGGTACCGACGGGTGGCAAGGCAACCGGGCCTGGTTTGCCATTGAACTGGACGACCCGGCCGCCTACCTCGTAGCCGTCGATGGCAGCAGCGACGTCTACGCCGGCTTGGCACGCATCTGGCGGAATCCGTCTGGTCCTCGGTTCGGCCTGGTGGGGACAAGGGAGGAGTATCGGCGTGCGCGCATCGGGCCTCCTCTGATTCGACTGGTACTGGAAGAAGCAGTGCAGTGGGGCCATCCGACGTTCGAGGCAGAGACCGCGATGACCAATCGATACCTTCATCACCGATTGCAGCGCATCGCAGCCCGCAGCCTCGGCCGCAGGGAGCAACTCGTGCGTAGACGACCCGCCGCCGCGTAGGCTCACCGACATGGGCAACCTGGACCGCATTGAAGACATCATTGGCACCCTCCCAGAGGCGGAGCGGGTCGATATCGAGGAGTGGGGCGGCCACCCCAGCTTCCGAGTCCGTGGCAAGAACTTCGTCTTCTGCAACCTGGAGGGGACATCGCTGTCGCTCAAGCTGTCCCAAGACGAGGCCCAGGCCGTAGTTGCCACCGATCCGACAACACAGCCCGCCGGCTATGGGCTGGGACGCCACGGCTGGATCAGCTTCACACTCGCCGGCGATGCCGATGAGCACCGCTGGGAGATCGTCGAGGAGTGGATCCTCACCTCGTACTGTTTGCTGGCACCAAAGACTCTTGCCGAGCAAGTCCTCCGCAACGGCTAGCGACTCAACCAGGTATCGAGCCAACGGGTGACGATCGGCATCAAGAAGAACGACAGAACCGCAACTCCGAGCACATTGGCAACGAGCACGGCCGTGACCATGTTCATGTCGGGAGCAACCCGAGAACGCACCGCGGTGATCACGAGCGAGGTGGGGTAAAGCGCCAGCAAGACGGCCACCGCTTGCTTCCACCGCTTGGGTCCTTGCGGAAGGCTTGGTGCGGCAGGGAACCAACCGCCAAATCCCCCAACCACATTCATCGTGCGCTCCCCTTCGATGAGACGAGTCGCGCTGTCGAGCCACTCGCGCCTGGAGTCAGACTGGAGCCATCGATCCAGATCAGAACGAGAAGCGAAAGACGCAACTATGACGTGCTCCTCTTGCACACCGTCAACCGGAGGGAAGAAGTCCGACCCCAGAAAGCCGGGGAAGGCGTGCATCCGGTCGGCCACATCTTCATACAGCACGGTGAAAGCCTGATAGCTGTCACGGTCGATCGCCTGGGAGAAGACCACCGTCACCGGTTCGGGCGCGGTCCGCAACGCGGCCACGTGCTGTTCCCGGACGTCCGGCTCGATGAGATGGGCTCCGGCAGCGGCGATCTCACGCCGTTCATCGGAAGCAAGCCAAGAGTCGAGTTCAGCCGCAGTCGCGAATGAATAGACGGTGACCCACTCCCCGGGGTGGGCGGCAGCCGGTGGCTGCAATTCGCTGCTCAGGTACCCTGGGAAACTGCCTGCGGCACGCTGAATCCGCTCGTGCCAGGATCGGTACTCGTCCTCGCGGCCGGGCAGCACCCGGCGGGCGACAATGACCGTTGGGCCGGAAGCTTCCTGGTTGGGCATGGTGAACTCAGCGATCGGGATCGGTTCGGGGGGAGCCGATCGTAGCGGCGTTACGGCGGCATCCCGAGAGCCGAATCGCACGGCTGGCGGCACGCTCACCGTGCTGCGTCGGTGTGCGTGATGTGCTCAACCGACCCTCATTTGGGGACGGATGCGCACGAGCTGACTCAGCTAGGACGATCATGTGTCACAATATCGGTATGCGGACGCAGCGACCTCTTGACAGACGCCGCCACCTCTTCGCGGCTCCGTGACGCTCCGGCGTCATATCCAGTCCGCCCATCCCCGCACAAGGAGCCCCCATGTCCGATCTGATAGCACGTCAGAAGCAAGTAATCGCACCACTGTTCGAGTTTGAGACCGACGAGCCAGTAGTCGCCTCTGAGGGATCGATCGTTGTCACAGCCAGCGGTCGCCGCATCCTCGATTTCACTTGCGGAATAGCCGTATCCAACCTCGGCCACCAACACGCCCACGTCAAGCGCGCCATCCTCGAGCAGGTAGATCAAGTCTGGCATTCGGGAGCCACGTTCCGCTACGAATCGCTCGTCCGCTTCGCGGAGAATCTGCGCGAGGTAACTCCGGAGGGCATCGATTCCTTCATGACAATGAACTCGGGAGCAGAGGCCGTCGAGGGCGCAGTCAAGCTGGCCCGGAAGACAACCGGCCGACAGGGCATCATCGTCTTTCGGGGGGGATTCCACGGCAGAACTATGGGCTCCGTCTCCTACACGACCTCGAAGGCAAAGTATCGGCAGGGGTATCACCCGCTTGTTGGCTCCGTGTTCGTTGCCCCCTACCCGTGGCCGTTCCGCTGGCAGATGGACCAGGAAGCGGCCAGCGCCCGGGCTCTCGAAGAGCTGGACTACATGTTCCAGCACGACATCACCCCCGGCGAAGTGGCCGCTTTCCTCGTCGAGCCGATGCAGGGCGAAGGGGGCTACTACCCGGGCGGCGTCACGTTCCTACAGGGCCTGCGCGACCGGGCTGATGAGCACGGCATCATGCTCATCATGGACGAGGTGCAGACGGGCTTCGGCCGCACCGGCGATTGGTTCACTTCTCAGGTCTACGGCATCCGACCCGACATCCTCGCCATGGGCAAGGGCATTGCCAATGGCCTCCCGCTGTCGGCTTTCGGCGCCTCGAAAGAGGTCATGGACGCCTGGCCGCCCGGCTCGCACGGCACGACCTTTGGAGGGAATCCAATCGCGTGTGCAGCTGCCGCGGCCACCATCGAAGCGCTCGAGGATGTCATCCCCCAGGTGCCCAAGCTGTCCGACCATGCGTTTGACCGCTGGGTCGAGCTCCACGGCCGGTTCCAGACGATCGGTGACGTGCGCGGTCTCGGACTGATGATCGGGATCGAGCTCGTGGCAGAGGACGGGATCACACCTAACCAGGAGGCGATGGTCGCCGTGCGCAGGTATGCGCTCGACCACGATCTGCTGATCCTGCCCTGCGGTCCGGATGTAAACGTCATCCGATTCATCCCACCGCTGAACGTCTCGACCGAGGAACTCGACCGCGGCATCGACATACTGGCCGACGGGCTGGCCGCCTACGAGGGCTAGCCGCGCCTGGCTCGGCGCCGGCTTTCCGGTCGGCCCGGCCCCGGGGTGAATATCCCGGCGACCCCACCGGCCACCGCTACGAAGACCAGCCAGTCGCCGAGTCGTGTGAATAGCGTTGGGCCGGCGTCACGGAACTGCAGCTCAGCAACAATGACACGCTCCTCGAGGAGCTCGGTCTTCACCCCGACCTGCCCCTCAGCGTCGATGAAGGTCGACTTGCCCGTGATGGCCGCCAGCGCCACGTCCTGACCTATCGCAGCAGCGTTGACGCGCGCCATCTCGATCAGCTGATCCGAGGCGGGAGCGTCGGGGCCGTAGCTGCTTTCGTTGGTGGCAATGACCATGAGCTCTGAACCGGCCTGCGCTCCGTCGCGGATGTGACGGCTAAATGCACCTTCGAACGAGATCACCGAACCAAGCACCCCGTCTTGCAACGGGAACACGACGGGCTCGGTGCCCGGAATCATGTCGCGCGGCACCTGGTCGAGCTGCGGGATGAAGCTGAACAGCCCGCGTAGCGGCACATACTCGCCGAACGGCACCGGGTGCTGCTTGTCGTAGCGGCCCACCTGGGTGCCGATCGGCGAGTAGACGATGTTCACGTTGACGAAGGACTCGGAATCCACACGGTGGGTGCCGCTCACCAACACGTAGGCGCCAAGCCGCTGTGATTCGACTTTGAGGGTCTGGTCGACGTCTTCATTGCCGATCGGATCGAATGGAGTTCCGAAGGAGTTCTCGGGCCACACCACCAGGTCGACCGTGTCCCGTTCAATCTGTCGCGAAAGCTCGAGATGGCGCTCGAAGATGCGCTGGTTCTCGTTCTGGCAGTGGACCTGGGGACATGGAGAGCTTCCCTGGATGATCGCCACAGTCAACGACTCGCCATCGGAGCGGGCCGGAAGCAATAGACCCGCCATCGCCAGCAACAGGACAACGACCGCAGGGTCGACCAACAAGCGCCAATTGGCTGTGTCCTCTACAACGAGGACAATGCCGGCGGCGACCGCGATGGCCAACACGGACCATCCCGCCGGGCCCACCCACTGCACCGACCCGATCAATCCCGGGTTACCGGCGGCCGCATATCCCACGGTTCCCCAGGGGAAACCGCCCCACGGGAAGTAGCTCCGCACCAGCTCCCAAAGAGCCCAGCCTCCGACAGTGATCAACCACCAGCGCCCCGGGGGCCAGGCTCGGAAGCTCCAGACGAGCAGGCCATACGCTGCACCCATCGTCGCCAACCACAAGGTCAGAGGAATCCACGCCACCATTCCGAGCACCGCAATCCAAGACAGCAACAATCCGAAGAAGACCGCGCTGTATGTGAAGCCGACTGCAAGCGCCGCTGCCGGACTCTCGGCGCGACGGAGCCCCCACAGGAAGGGGGCAGGCGCGACGAACGCAAGCAAGCCCACGTCAAACGGGGGAAACGCCAGCCACATGAGCAGAGCACCGGCAACAGCAGCCGCATAGGGAACCATGAATCCCGGAGAGTAGCGAAGCGGCCCGTTAACGAGTCCGCGAATCGACCCGGCCCGGGGCCGGTGCGCGACGGATTCTGTGCAGCATTGCCGTCGGCAGGTCGGCGCAGAGTCGTAGGCTCTGCCACATGAACGATCTGGAACTCGCCAAAGCGGCAGCAGCCACCGGTGCGGCAATCGTACGCGACGGTTTTGGCGCTCATCGCACCACCGAGCAGAAGGGCCGGCTGGATCCGGTGACCGAAGTAGACCGGGCGTCAGAACATGCCATCGTTGAATTGCTGACGACCCACCGGCCCGAGGATGGAATCCTGGGAGAGGAAGGAACCAACCGAACTTCGGGCGGGCGACGCTGGATCATCGACCCGCTCGACGGCACGGTCAACTTCATCCACGGCGTCCCGCATGTGGCAGTTTCGATTGCGCTCTACGACGGCGACGAGGCGCTCGTCGGTGTCGTCCACGACCCGATGCGGGACGAAGTCTTCGCCGCCGCCAAGGGGGAGGGCGTCACCTGCAACGACAACCCTGTGAGGGTGTCCACAGTCACCGACCTCCACCGAGCCGTGGTCGTGACAGGATTCCCGTATGACCATGACCGCTATGCCGCAGCGTACGGTCGCGTAGTCGTGGGTGTGCTCGCGGAAGTCAACGGGCTGCGCCGGCTCGGGTCGGCAGCCCTCGACTTTGCGTGGCTTGCCGCCGGCCGGTTCGACGGGTACTGGGAGTACTCGCTCGGCCCCTGGGACATGGCAGCCGGTGCCCTGCTCGTCACGGAGGCCGGCGGGGTCGTCACCGACGTTCACGGCAAGCCGTTTGCGACGGAGGGCCGTCACTTCGTCGCCGCCAACCTCCACCTACATGAAGCCTTGCGGTCAATAGTCGAGCCGCTGCTACCGGGTCATCTGTAGTGGCCGCCGAACTGATCAGCGCCCGCGGAATTCGGCTTCCGGATGGCGTTCCCGGAGACTCACTCGTTGTGACCGAAGGTGTGGTCACTGCCATTGGGATGCGCAACCAGCTATCCGGCTACGACACCGAAACACGATACGAAGACGCCATCCTGATACCAGGGTTGCGGGATGCCCACATCCACCCCGTGGCCTATGCCGCGGCGCTGCGAGGAGCAACCCTTGGCACCGCAACCAGCTTTGCTGAGGTAACCGCCCGGCTGCGCACCGAAGCCGCCAAGACGCCGCCCCCGATTCCACTACTGGGCATGAGACTCAATGAGGAGGCACTGGCCGAGCGCCGACTACCCGACCGATACGTCCTCGATGCAGCTGCCGACGATCGGCCCGTGCTCGCCCATCGCTACTGCGGCCACGTCGCCATCGCCAACAGCGCAGCTTTGGCGCTGGCGGGCATTGACAACTCCACGCCGGATCCTGGCGGCGGCTCTATCGATCGAGATCCGACCGGCGAGCCCACCGGGGTGCTGCGCGAGACGGCGATCGAGCTGGTGGCAGAACGGCTGCAAGGAGCCAACACGGTCGGCCGAGTCGAGCTGCTGGGAGCACTCGAGCGGCTTGCCGCCGTCGGCATCACTTCGATTGGCGCCATGCTTCGCACCGGCGTAGGAGCCTGGGCGAGTCTCGGTAACGAAGTAGACATTGCAGTCGATGCGGCGCCGGAGATGCCGATCAAGGTTCACGCCTACGTGATCGAGGACAGTCCGGAAACGGTGGCCGCCAACAAGGCCAAGGTCGACGCGGCTGCGCCTCGCCTGACCTGGCGCGGGATCAAGCGTTTCGGCGACGGTAGCTTCGGAGGCCACACCGCAGCCATGTATGAGCCGTTTCTGGACGTCGACAGCACCGGCACACTACGGCTGACGGGGCTCGATCGGGTTATCGCCGAAGAGAGCCTGCGTCTCGGCGGGGCAGTGGCGATCCACGCCATCGGCGACCGGGCGTGTGGCGACCTCATCGACATGTATGTCGATTTGCTCGCCGCCGGCGCAGACCCGGCCAAGCTGCGCGTGGAGCACGCATCCGTGATGACCGAGCGCGACATAGTGCGGGTCGCGGAAGCCGCCGTCCGGGTCGTGGTGCAGCCGCCGTTCATGGGCTCCGAGGCGTCGTGGCTCGGCCAGCGTCTGGGCGCAGACCGCTTGGAACGGACCTACCCGTTTGCCTCGCTAGAAAGCGCTGGGGCGGTGCTAGCCGGCAGCTCCGACTGCCCGGTCGAGCCGCCCGATCCGTGGGCAGGAATGGCGCTGGCACAGGACCGAGCCGGAATGTCCCTCAGTCAAGCGGTCAGTGCAGCGAGCGCCCTCGCCATGTACACGACGGGAGCAGCGCTCGCTCTCGAAGAGCCGACTCCGTTGGCGATTGGCAGCCCCGCCGATTTCGTGGTTGTCGATCGGGACCCGATGTTGGTGACACCGGATGAGCTTCGGGATACGGAGGTTGTTGCGACCTACGTGGATGGACAAGAGGTGAACATCGATCGGACCCAACCGCTCTGGCTGGACTAGCGAGGCTGCTGATCTGTCAGCGCGGCGCTACCGCACGCTGGCAGCCAGCGCAGAGGCGCACGGGGAGCACCAATAGCCGTCGACTGTGAAGCGCGCATCCTCATCGACGATGTGGCCACAGAAGCCGCACCGCTGCGTGAGAAAGTCTTCGGCGATAGCAAGGAAGGGGCCGTCACTCCGAAAGAGGTCACCTACCAAGACGGCCCTACTAGTCCCGTTCTTCATGAGATGAAAGAGGTTAGTGGGGTCGGGCCCGCTATCCGAGCTTCGGTCGCGGCTTCAGTCGAACAACTTCCTGACCAGTGGCCCGACCTCGTCATAATCGGTGTGACGACCGGTCTGCTTCTTCGAGTAGACGAGCTCGTCGCCGACGATCACTTCGAAAACGCCACCTCCGGACGGAATCAGCGTGAAGTCGTCGATCTTGTGCTCGAACTCTTCGAGTATCTGTCCAGCCATGCTCACGGCACGGTTGCGATACCCTCAAACAGCGCAGTACTCGATGCTCAGTTTCATGGCGTCATCCTAACCTCGGCACCCGTTTCGGCTCGGTGCAGACCTCTGAGGCCGATCCATCCCAATTCTCCGTTCTTGCGTAACTGGCGGCACATATCCGCCGTGATGTACGCAAGAACAGCAGTGACGCCCACGCGATCACCCTGGAGGAGCTCCGGATCGAGTCGTTCCTCGCGGCCGACGCCGCGACCGGGGAGTTACTCCGCTCCGGGCTCGTCTGATCCGGGCTCCTCGGCGTCCTCCGCTGCAGCCTCAGTGCGGGTAATCGTCACCGTGCATTCAGTGACCAACGCCGCTACCGCGCCAATTGCGGCCGCCACCGGAGCGATCAACGCCCCAACCACGCCGATGGTCAACGGTATCTCCAGCATGGTGCGCCCGTCGCCGCTCTTGATGGTGACTTGACGAACGTTGCCTTCTCTTATCAGTTCCCGCACCTTGCCCAGTAGCTCATCACCCTTGACTCTGAACTCTTCGACCTGCTCCACATAGCCTCCTCAGCCTGTCGCCCCAGAATCGCGCGAAGCGGGCGGTTACGCCAGCTAGCGTCGTGTTCTCACAACGCTTGGAGCACCATGCCAGCGACAATCCCCGACGATGTCCGCGCCATGCTGCGCGAGCCGATCTTCTTTCACGTTGCGACCACCAACCCAGATGGGTCCCCTCAACTCTCAGTGGTCTGGGCCGACCTCGACGGAGATCTGATCAGGTTCAGCACTGCAGAGGGTCGTGCCAAGCCCCGCAACTTGCGGCGAGACCCCCGGATTGCACTGTCCTTCACCGCACCCGACAACGACTACCGGAACATCGTGATCTACGGCAGAGCAGTGGAAATCGAGCAGCGCGGGATGGACCTGATCGACCACATGGCCCGCAAGTATCTGGGAGCAGACAAGTACGAGTGGCACCATCCCGGCCAGGTGCGCGTCGACATCGCGATGGCGGTAGACCGCGTGACCGGGTAGCTTCGCTACTCGTCGGTAACGCACCCCTCGGAAGCGGACTTGACCGTCTTGATGTAGCGGTGGAGGGTGCCGCGAGTCGCCTTAAGCGGCGGGGCGTTCCAGGCGTCCCGTCTCCGCGCCAACTCATCGTCCGACACATCAACGGAGATACTTCTCGTTGTCGCATCGATGGTGATCAAGTCACCGTCCTCGACGAGCGCAATGGGACCGCCCACTTGGGCCTCAGGGGTGATGTGTCCGATGATGAAACCGTGCGAGCCGCCGGAGAAACGGCCATCGGTGATCAATGCCACGTCGTTGCCCAGACCGGCCCCAACGATGGCTGATGTGGGGGTCAGCATCTCCGGCATCCCGGGACCTCCCTGGGGCCCCTCATACCGTATGACCACGACGTCGCCCGGTCCGATCGCTCCCGCCTCGAGCGCCGGCAGCATGTCCTCTTCCCGATCGAAGGTGCGGGCGGTTCCGGTGAAGCTGAGCCCCTCCTTGCCGGTGATCTTGGCAACCGCACCGTCGGGCGCCAGGTTGCCGCGCACGATCTGGATGTGACCGCTTTCTTTGATCGGCGCAGTCCATGGCTGGACCACCTGCTGCCCGTCGCTGAGACCGGGCAGATTGGCGAGGTTCTCCGCCATGGTGCGGCCGGTGACGGTGAGGCAATTGCCGTCGATGGCGTCGTGCTCGAGGAGCAGCTTGAGGACCGCCGGAGTTCCGCCGACCGTGTGGAGGTCCTCCATCACATAGCGACCGCTCGGCTTGAGGTCCGCCAGGAACGGGACCCGGTCGCTGGTGGCTTGGAAGTCGTCGAGCGCTAAGCCCACGCCAACCGAACGCGCCATCGCAATCAGGTGGAGAACTGCGTTGGTGGAGCCGCCGAGCGCCATCGTGATCACCATGGCGTTCTCGAATGCCTGCCGCGTCATGATGTCGCGCGGCGTGATGTTCTGCTCCAGCAGGGTGCGGATTGCAGAACCCGCGGCGAAGCACTCGTTCAGCTTCGCCGGATCGGTTGCCGGCGTTGAAGAGCTGAAGGGCAGGCTCATGCCCAGCGCCTCGATTGCCGAAGCCATCGTGTTGGCCGTATACATCCCGCCGCAGGCCCCGGCACCCGGGCATGAGTGACGCACGATGTCACGTCGGGTCTCGTCGTCGATACGGTCGGCGATCCATTCCCCATAGGACTGGAATGCGGAAACGATATCGAGCGGAGTTCCGTCGTTGAGATGGCCGGCACGGATGGTCCCGCCGTAGATCATTAGCGACGGCACATTGACCCGGGCCATGGCCATTACGGATCCGGGCATGTTCTTGTCACAGCCGGGAATGGAGACATTGGCGTCGTACCACTGGGCCCGCATGACGGTTTCGATCGAGTCGGCGATCAGGTCACGGGACTGCAAGGAGTAGCTCATGCCTTCGGTTCCCATGGCGATGCCGTCGGAGACGCCGATGGTGTTGAACCGCATGGACACCATGCCGGCATCGACGACTCCATCCCGCACCCGGGCCGCCAGATCGTTGAGGTGCATGTTGCACGAGTTGCCCTCGTACCACATGCTGGCGATCCCGACCTGCGGCTTGTCCATGTCCTCTTCGGTCAGCCCGGTGGCGTAGAGCATTGCCTGCGAGGCGCCTTGAGAAGCTTCCTGGGTGATCCTGCGGCTGGTGCGGTTGAGTTGTTCGGCCATGGGAGCAGGCTACCTGCCGGGGGCGCCCGATCAATCCGCGTGCTGCGGCAAAGCAACCACGCAGCGACAGGCCGATGTTGCATATGGCACGGCTTAGTTACACTGCCGGGCTACCTGCTTCGCAGGTGGCTTTGACCAAAGCAATGTCGCTACGAGGCTTTCTTGACTACCGACACACCTCCACCCCTCCCTGCGCGCCGCGGACTGAGCACCGGGAAGAAGACCCTGCTCGGCTTGTTGATCGTGGCCGTGCTCGGCGTGTTCGGCGCGGTCGGCTACATCTACTACCTCGACTCGAAGATCGAGAAGATCCCCGACGAGGCGCTGCCGTCGCTCGAGGAAGACATCGAACAAGGCTTCCGTAACATCCTCATCGTCGGATCTGACAGCCGGGAGGACCTGCCGGAGGGGTTTGAGAACTTCGGCAGCTTCGGCGGCGAACGCACCGACGTGATCATGGTCGCTCATATCGCTCCCGACGTAGGCGGACAACTCCTCAGCCTGCCGCGCGACCTCAAGGTCGCCATCCCCGGAGAGGGGACCAATCGCATCAACGCCGCGTTCGTCTTTGGTGGTCCGGACCTGCTGGTGCAGACGGTTCAGAACAACTTCGGAATCCCGATCCACCACTACGTGGAGATCGATTTCGGTGGTTTCGCCCGAGTCGTCGACGCCCTGGGAGGCGTGACGAAGACGTTCGACCACCCGGCCCGCGACGCAAAGTCCGGCCTCGACGTCGACGCCGGCACGATCACCATGGATGGGGAAACGGCCCTCTCGTACGCCCGCTCCCGCAACTACCAGGAGTTGATCGATGGATCGTGGAAGTCGGTCAACGGCAGCGACATCGGCCGCACACATCGACAGC
Source organism: Acidimicrobiia bacterium (assembly GCA_030064765.1). Taxonomy (GTDB): domain Bacteria; phylum Actinomycetota; class Acidimicrobiia; order Spongiisociales; family UBA5794; genus JAAETI01. Next base: position 51,767 of record JASJEG010000001.1, read on the forward strand.
AGGAACTGCTGCTGTTGATGTTCGACCAGGCAACCTCGCCCTCCAGCGCTTTCAATCTGCCCGGCTTTGCGGCGACGTTTGCGGAGCAGATCACGGCCGATGCCGGGTTCACCCCGGGGGTGATCCTCGACCTCGGCAGGTCGGCGCTAGGGCTCGATCGTGGCCAGATCTACACGATGACGCTCCCGGTTACCGGATCCACTGAGGGCGGCACCGCCTATGTGATTCCGATCGAACCGGACGCGACCTCGGTGCTCGATGCCTTCATCGCCGGCACGGTGTTCCCCGAGCTGTAGGCCAGGCTCGATTCAGCAGGTCGCGGTCGCCCCGCCATGAAGTCTGGTCACTCGACTGAGCACATCGCGCGGGTCCTCGTCGAGTTCGCCGTGCATGGAGGCGTAGTAGTCGGAGGCGTCGAGCGGGTCAGCCGGCTCGACGCGGAAGGTCCATCCTCCGTCGCACTCAGACAGGAATGAGTCAGGAAGGGTGACCCGATCACCGTACGCTACGACGAGATCTGCAACGCGAGAGCCCACGCCAATCCCTTCCTCAGTTTCCAGGCCGGACTGCGTTACACCCCAGCCAACGAAGTGCGGAACACCGTCACTTCGGTAGTAGTTGCCATCACTCAGGACCAAGTACAAACCGACCTGGTCCCAGTCGACGAGTCGGAAGAAGCGATTAGCCCCATAGCCGTACGGCATCGCCGTCTGCTCTGCGACGGGATCTATGAATATGTCGCGGTCTGGAGAGCCGAGTAGCGATATCACTGTCTCGACGACAAGTTCGGCAGGGTCTCCAAACGAAGCTGTTCCCAAACCATCGGGCCGTAGCACAAGTTCGGATCTGGCGGGTGTCGTCGGCTCTTGCCGCATCAGCGCTACTCCGCCATCCACCTGGACAGGTTCACGCAGGCCCCAGGTGTCGTAGATGGTCACAGTCTTGGCGTCGACCCAATCTCCCTGCTCGACGGCAACGAAACGACCGTCGAAATCGATGACGAAGGTCCGGGCGGGTGCGGTGACACGAAACACCTCATGGCCTGTGTCGAGGTCCATGACGACGACGTCGGCGAGGATCTCCTGAGTCTCACTCCACCACTCATCCCGTTGTCCACACATCAGACGCCCGTCGCTATCCGATGGGGCATCCGCACGGTGGGAGTACGCCAGGAGACGGCCGTCAGGGGAGATCGCCGCGCTCAGTTCACACGGGTGGCACGGCTCAGCGACGGGATTGTGTGGGTGCTGGATGCGGTTCCCATCGCCGTCCCATAGGGAGATGACTCTGTCCGAGTAGCCGCACCCGGCCGCAACACCGTCCACCCCGACAAACAAACCCTCGCCGTACGATTGTGGGTAGCTCCAGGCTTCCAGAACGAACCCGATATCGGGCACCCGTCGCTCGTAACCGGAGCGGAGACCCACCAACAACATGTCCGCGGCCTCATCGGCATAGTTCACGTCGGGGACAATCACCACAGCAGTTGGCTCACCCTCGATGTGCGCAACGAAGCGCAAGTCGTGGAGCAGATTGTCGGTCGAGCCGTCCGCCCTCAGCCAGTCGGTCGTTTCGGGATCGAGTTGCGAGCGCCACCGGTAGATGACGCCGCCCATCAGGTCATCAGCGGCCCACGTCACCGGGTGGGCATCGAGCTGAGTTTCGGATCCGTGCGCCACGCGGTACAGCCCGTCGTCGCCGAAGCGGTAGTAGCTGGGTCCGTCGACAGCGGCGGTCGCCACATACCTGGGGTAGCAGTCAGTGTCGAGCGCTTCGCAGTATGCGACGGCTTCATCCTGGGTTAGGAAGTGCCCGGTGAACACAGCCCAATAGCCCGGATTCAGGCTGACAAACCCATCGGACCACAGGACTCCTGTCTCGACGGCATGTTGCGCCGCGAGCTCGGCGGCGATGTGCTGGGCCGCGTCGTAGTCCGTGGTGGTGTTGTCAAGCGAGGCGAGCATCACCGTCCAGAACGGTGACGGTCCGGTCAGAGCGGGTGGTGCAGTGAAGCTCTCGCCGCTCTCGATGTCGAACAACTCGCGGCCCGTACGTGTAGCCACCGTCGCAATGCGACCGTCGAACCCGGTCAACTCGGCATCTGCGACAACATCGGTTCGGAACACCTCGACGCCGGTCGCCATGTCCACGACCACAACTTGGGTCGGGATGTCTTGTTGCTGTTCCCGCCACTCGCGATAGGCACGCGTGTAATCGCCGTCGAATGGCTCCGGCGGTTCAGAAAACGCAGTCGGCCAGAGCGAGTACGCCAGGAGCGCTCCGTCCGAAGACAGTCGTGCGGACATTCGGCACGGGTGACACGACTCTTCAAATGGGTTGTGTTTCACCGTGATTTCCTGACCTGCGAGGTCATAGAAGCGCAGAACGCTGGTGCCCGAACCAATGAGTTGCCACCGGCCCAACGACAAAAAGAGACCTCCGCCAAACGAGGTGATTTCGCGCCACGCGTCCGAGCTGAACTCGCGGCACATGAGGAACTCCTCGGCTCCGGTCGTCAGGTCCCGGATCGAGAGTTCCTCCATGAACTCCTGGTTCTCGCACCGAGTCATGTTCTCGGAGCTTCTCGATACCAGAGCTGTAGGTCGACCGTCGAGGAGAAAGAAGAAGCCGTTGGGGATGTCGGTCGGACGGTCGGCGCCCGCAGGTAGCCACGCCTGACCCGGCTGCGCGGCAACCGACTCGAAGACGATTCCTCCGGCGCCGTCGTCGGCTGCCCACCGCACCGGCTCGGCAAGCAGGAATTCCGGTCCTTCGGGGTGAACTCGGGTGACACCCTCCCAGCCATACACCAGATAGGACGGTGCTGCGACATCGGTAGCTGACGTGGAGGACTGGGTGTCAGCTGGAGCCTCGGTGGGTTCAGGAACCGTTGCGTCAGCAAGAGTGGTCGACGGTGGAAGTGGCGGTGCGGCCGAGATTGCGGTGTCCTCGGCCGAAGTACTACAGGCAGCACCGATCAGCATTGCCATGAGAAGCCAAGTGAGCATCCGACGCGGCCGGCAGCCGGACGACGCAGCGCTCAACATGGTGAGCGATCCCAGCCGGCGCCGATGTACACGATCGTCGTATCGTCGGTTGCGGGCTCACCTGAAAGCAGGCCCCAGATCGGAAGCTGCAACCACCCCTCCGGTGGATCGATGAGGAAGGTGCCTTGAGAAAAGCCGCAATCTTCGTCAAAGAGCTGCACGCTTGGGTAGGCCGACCTGAGGTCGTACACCGTATCTCCTACTGCGATACCGGCCTCGGTGGAGTAGGCGTCGGACTTGGCCAAGTAATAGTGAAAGACCGGCCCCGCCGGCATCGGTTCGGGTGGCTGGGGAGCGGCATCGAAGTAGTCCCAGAAGGTGAACTGCAGGTAAAGGAACGGGTGGTTCCACTGCACCGATACATCGACCTCTGGGGAGTTTTGGGATTCGACAACGTCCGGTGGGCCGAGCAGTTCGGTGAGCACTGCCATAACGTCATCGACGGGGTCGCCAAATGACACGACACCCAAACCGTCGTGGCGCAAGACAAGGTTCGGCGTCTGTCGGATCAGTGCGACATCGCCGTCAACCTCGACCGGTTCGTGCACCCCCCAGGTGTCATAGACAACGCTCCCTTTTGCCCCGAAGTCGACGGCATAGCTCGGCCCGACCACCAGGTAGCGCCCGTCGAAGTCAGCGAGTCGGACCCCAGGATCGAGCTTCTTGTTCCAAAGCTCTCTGCCGCTGGACATGTCGACTACCGCAACCTCAACCGGAACGTTCTCGGCCGTCGCTCTCCAGGTCTCGTAGGCGGATTCGTAGTCAACGGCGGGCAGGGGCCAGAAAGCCGTCGGCCACAGGGAGTAGGCCAAGAGCGCACCGTCGTCTGAAATCTCGACACCCAGATGGCACGGTAGACAAGGCTCTGGAACCGGGTTAGCACCCACCGTTACCTCGTTGCCGGATAGATCCTGGAACACGAGACGTCTGTCCGTCGACATGGCCCACTCCACGCCGACGAGCAGGTTGCCGCCAAGGGAGGTGAACCACCGACCTCCGTCGGGCCCTTCTTCATGGCAGAAGAGGAAGGTTTGCTCATCGGCCACCAGGTCGTGGAGCACTACCGGGCCGCCAAAGTCGTAGTCAGGGCAGACCTCCCACTCGGGGTCGGACAAGCTGGCAACAAGCACCGGCCGGCCATCCACTAGTGACGCATCCCATACGCCCTCCACGGGAAGGAGTTCGGGATCAGCCGCACCGGCCCCGAGCCAAAGAACGTCACTTGACACGTCGTAGGGCCGACGGAACACAACACCGCCCATCAGGTCATCCATGGCCCAGATGATCGGCTGGGTCTCGAGCTGCGTTTCTACGCCTTCGACTACCCGGTACAACCCATCGTCGCCGTACCGGTAGTAGCTGGGTCCGTCTCCAACCTGGACCGGGACTGCAATGTCCGTAGGCGTATCGACAAAGCGCGCCCTCCCGGCGATAGGCAGCGCGACGGGATCCGACTCGGGGGCATTGAGGTCGAACACAAGGGTTTGCTGGCTGTTGTGGTCCCCAAACGTTGCCAGGGCTCTAGTTGCGGAAAGGTCGATGTCTCTCAGAGCGCCGACGCTTCCGGGCACGATGAACGTGGTTGTCCCGGTATCCGCAATGAGGTCCCAGAGCCGGAGCACGGGCGGTTGGAGATCGTTGTCTTGGAACTCCGCAACACTGAATGCAAGGTGCTGGCCGTCTGGAGACAACCGGCACCCTCTCACATAGTCCTCCGACGTCGGGTCGCTGGCCTCCCCAGGAACGAGCCCTGTCGGTTGGCCGTCCAGATCGAATATGAAGCATCCCGAGCCGATTTGCTGGAACCACACGCCGGCAATCAGCTCACCATTGGTCGACACATCGCCGTAGCCCTGTTCCCAAGCTCCCTGCGCGTAGAGGTCGATCACTTGCCGAGCCGGAACATCGAATCTTCGCAACCGATCGATCATGTCGTCGACGGCCGGAGGTGAACCCTCGTGACGGGAATAGAGAACCGCAAAGCCGTCGTCGGTTGCATATGCGTCGTGAAGACTCAGCCAGTGATTGGCGCCAGGGGTAGGAACCAGTAGCTCTTGCGGTCTCGAGGCCCCCCCTGGGATCCACCACACGATGGTCGACCACTCGGTCTCTTCGTCCCAGTTGCGGCCCCGGTCGACCTGAAAAAGCAACCCGCCCTGTGTGTCATCCACTGCATACGCAACTGGTCCCGATACAAGCAGCGTTACATCGCCCTCGGGGCCGATCTGATAGACGCCGTCATCAGCGGTGACCAGTACGGTCTCACCGATCCCCGCTACCGACACAACAGGGGCAACCGTGCTCGTGGTCGTTGTCGTCACACTCGGTGAAGGCGGAGCAGTGGTGCTGCTCACCGGCGCAGCAGCCACAGTGGTCGATGTGGTGCTCGTGGTCTGAACAGAGTCCTCATCGCCGCTGCAGGCTGATAGGACGAGCAAGAACGCCGTGGTCGCAACCAACAACTCACGCAAACCGACACAACGGTTGCGCATGCCGTTCACCTCATTCGAACCCGAACCCTGCTACCGAAGTTGTCATTGGCGTCTTCGTTAGGTAACGGTTTGCCATGGGAATCCGTTCCAGCGGTACCCATCCGACTAGGCGCAACCGCGCCGGTGGCCTTCCTGCCAAATATTACAGGTCACGCCCGGCACCTGAGGAGGGAAACGATCTCCCTCGAGGCTCACCGGAGCTGTGCCATCTCCTCGACCACCGCCACCAGTCGGTCGATTTCGTCCTCCGTGTTGAAGTAGTGAACCGATGCCCGCACCACCTCGGTGAGCCCGCGCTGCTCCATGTCGATTCGGGCCGAGTACACCGAGGCAACCGAGGTGTTGATCCGCATCCGCAGCAGCTCATCTTTCACTTGCGATGCGTCGACCCCGGCAACGCCGAAAGTCACGATGCCGCCTTTGACTGTGCCCTTGTCATGCACTGTGACCCCGTCAACCTGCGACAGGGCAGCTCGCAGGATCGCGGCCAGTGACGCCACCCGCTCCCAGATGGCGCCGAGTCCGACGCCGAGGGCGTAGTCGCAGGCTGCAGCCAGGCCGAGCCGCAGCGCCGGGCTCGATTCCCAGGTTTCGAAGCGCTTGGCGTCTTTCCGGACTTCGTAGCGACCGGTCTCTACCCAGCGGGCCCCGTGCAGATCGAGCATTGCCGGCTCCAAGGACTCGATCATCGTGTCCCGCACGTAGAGAAAGCCCACCCCGCGCGGACCCCGCACGAACTTGCGGCTGGTCGCCGAGAGCATGTCGCACCCGATCTCATCGACGTCGATCGGCATCTGTCCGACCGACTGACAGGCGTCGAGCAGAAAAGGCACCCCGGCGTCCCTGGCGATGCTGCCGACGGCAGCAGCCGGGTTCACCAGCCCGCTGTTGGTGGGGACGTGGTTCATCGAGATCAGCTTTGTCTGATCGTCGAGCATGGCTTCGAGAGCTTCGAGATCAACCGTTCCGGATTCATCATCTGGGACCAGCTCGATGATCGCCCCGGTCCTCGCCGCTACCTGCAAGTAGGCGATGAAGTTGGCGGCATACTCCGTGGTCGTCGTGAGGATGCGATCGCCGGCAGCAAGAGGGAGCGAATAGAACGCCATGTCCCAGGCCCGGGTGGCGTTGTCGACCAGAGCGATTTCGTCTTCGTGCGCACCGACCAGACCCGCCACCGACCGATAGACCGATGCGATCTCGTCGCCACGCCGGTCCGCCAACTCGTAGCCCCCGACGATGGATTCCTCGCGCAGGTACTCGACAACAGTGTCGACGACCACGGCTGGGGGCAATGAAGCTCCGGCGTTGTTGAAGTGCGCAACCTCGGCACAACCCGGGGTGTCGGCTCGTACGCGGGCCAA
>JASJEG010000022.1 GCA_030064765.1 Acidimicrobiia bacterium
TTGACCAGCGAGTCGATGGTCCGCTTGTTCAGCACCGCGAGGTCGACCCGGTTGATGAAGTCGGTGAAGGAGTTGAAGGGTCCACTGCGCTTCCGTTCGTCGATGATCGGGCGCACCACAGCTTCACCCACATTCCGGACCGCAGACATGCCAAAGGTGATATCGCCCTCGACCGCCGAGAAATCCGTATCGGACCGGTTCACATCCGGCACCAGTACCCGCAGACCCATCTGACGACACTCGTGCAGATAGAGCGCGGTTCGGTCTTTGTCGCGTTTGACCGCAGTCAGCAACGCGGCCATGTACTCGGCCGGATAGTGGACCTTCAGCCAAGCGGTTTGATAGGCGACGAGGGCGTAGGCGGCCGAGTGCGATTTGTTGAAGCCGTACCCGGCGAAGTGCTCGATGAATCCGAACAACTCCCGAGCGTGTTCCTCCTCGGTCCCGTTGGCAACACTGCCGGCAATGAACTTCTCTTCTTCGGCGGCCATGACCGAGGCGATCTTCTTGCCCATGGCTTTCCGCAGGCGATCGGCTTCAGCCATCGTGAACCCCGCCACCTTCTGCGCGGTCTGCATGACCTGTTCCTGAAACACCATGATCCCGTAGGTGTCCGCCAGGATCTCCTCCAGCTCTGGATGGGGATAGCTGACGGCGGCACGCCCGTTCTTGCGATCGGCATACTCGGTATGCATGCCCGCACCGAGCGGCCCGGGTCGGTAGAGGGCGTTCAGAGCCGTCAGGTGCTCAAACCGATCCGGCTGGAGGTTGCGCATCAGGGCTCGCATCGGCCCACCCTCGAATTGGAACACCCCCATCGAATCGCCGGCCTGAAGCATCTTGAACACTGCCGGATCGTCGAGCGGGATGTTGTCGATGTCGGGCCGTGATCCCGTGTTCGCCTCCACCAGTTCGAGAGCCCGTTCGATGGTTGCCAGGTTGCGCAGCCCGAGGAAGTCCATTTTGAGGAGCCCCAGCGCCTCGACGCCGTGCATCTCGTACTGGGTGAGGATCTCGCTGTCTTCTCCCTTTTGCTGCAGGGGCACGATGTCGGTGAGCGGCTCGGGCGAAATCACTACCGCAGCCGCATGAATCGAGTCCTGACGGCGCAGCCCCTCTAGTCCCCGGGCCGTGTCGACGACCTGCCTCACATCGCCGTCCTCGTTGTACGCCTGGCGCAACCCGTGGGCACCCTGGTACCAGTCGCGGACGGTGCTCGGCGTCCCTGCGGTCGGTTCTTCGAGACACTGCGCAAGAGTCGCTTCCTTCCCCAGAATCGGTGGGGGCATCAGTTTGGCGACCCTGTCTCCCAGCCCGTAGGAATGGCCCAGGACTCGGGCTGCGTCGCGAATCGCCTGCCGGCCCTTGATCGTCGAGAACGTAATGATCTGAGCAACGTGATCAGAGCCGTAGCGCTCTGCGCAGTACCTGATCATGTCGCCGCGATAGCGTTCATCGAAGTCCATGTCGATGTCGGGCATCTCTCGTCGGCCTGGATTCAAGAACCTTTCGAAGATGAGCCCGTATTCGAGGGGATCGAGCTTTGTGATACTCAAGCAGTAGGCAACGATCGATCCGGCGGCGCTCCCTCGACCCGGGCCGGTCCGGATGTTGTGTTCGGCTGCATACCGAATCAGGTCCCAGACGATCAAGAAGTATGCGGAGAAGCCCATATCGGCGATGACGCCCAACTCGTAGGCGATGCGCTCCTGGACCTCCGCCGGAAGCGGATCACCGTAGCGCCGGCGGGCTCCCTCGAGAACCAGCTGTTCCAGGTAGCTCTGTTCGGTGTGACCTGCGGGCACCGGAAAATGTGGCAGCAGGATCCTGCCGAACTCGATCTTGTGGTCGACGCGCTCCGCAATGAGAAGGGTGTTGTCACAGGCGTCTGGATAGGTGTCATCGGGGAACAGGGCGCGCATCTCCGCCGCGGTCTTGACGTAGAACTCGTTCGACCCGAACTTGAACCGATCGACGTCAGACCGATTCGATCCCGTCTGGATACAGAGCAAGACATCATGCGCATCGGCTTCGTGGGCGTACGTGTAGTGGCTGTCGTTGGACGCAACCAGAGGTGCGTTGACATCGCGGGAGATCTGCAGCAGATCGCCCATCACCTTCTGCTGGGCTGCGATGCCGTGATCCTGGATCTCGATGAAGAAGTTGTCACGGCCAAAGATGTCCTGGTACATGCCGGCGGCGGCAACTGCTGCGTCGTAGTCGCGTTGCTGGCCAACATTCCCTTCCTCGTTCGATACATCCGGTGCCAGCAGCTGGGGTATGTGGCCACCGAGACAGCCGGACAAGGCAACGATGCCCTCGCTGTGCTCGGCGAGAAGCTCGGCGTCCATGCGAGGCTTGTAGTAGAAGCCCTCCAGGTAGGCACGGGATGCCAGCTTCATCAGGTTGCGGTAGCCCGTGTCGTTGATCGCCAGCAAGGTCATGTGATAGCGGATGTCGTCACGGCGCGGCGGCCGATCGAATCGGGAACCAGGTGTTATGTAGGCTTCGATGCCGACGATCGGCTTGACTCCCGCCGCCCGGGCCGCCTTGGTGAAATCCACCACTCCGTACAGCACGCCGTGATCCGTTATGGCGACCGCAGACTGCTGATCGGCAGCGACTGCTCGCATCAAGTCTCCTACACGTGCTGCGCCGTCGAGCATCGAGAACTCGGTATGGACGTGTAGATGTGCGAAGCCGTCGCCGGCCACCTGACCTCCATTCAAACTACATACATGTAAGCATGTGAGACTCGATCTGGCGACAGCGCGAAATACGACTGTGGATGGATCTCACGGCGCACGGGGCTACTATCCCATGAACCTAGAGCCATCGGACCTCGATTACCCAACGGAGGCATCATGCGCATTGGCATTCTCACAGGCGGCGGCGACGTTCCCGGCCTGAATCCGTGCATCAAGGCTGTAGTGAATCGCGTCAGCGAGGCAGGCCATTCCGTCGTTGGAATCCGGCGCGGTTGGGGTGGCTTGTTGTACGCCAACCCCGACGATGCCGAGACCTGGCACAGCCACATGGTCGACCTAACCCCGGCTTCGGTTCGCACGGTCGACCGCACCGGAGGGACCTTTCTCCACACATCGCGGACCAACCCGGGCCGCGTCCCCGCGGATGAAGTTCCCGACTTCCTAGCCGACCGGGCGGAAGGAGATGGCCCGTTCGATTTCACCGACCATGCTCTGCGCGTCGTTGACAAACTCGGAATCGACGTGCTCATTCCGATCGGTGGTGACGACACACTCTCCTACGGGTTGCGGCTTCATGAAGAAGGGGTACCGGTAATCGGTATTCCCAAGACGATGGACAACGACGTGCACGGCACCGACTACTGCATCGGGTTCTCCACTGCCGTTACCCGCGGCGTGTCCTTCATCCACAGTCTGCGCACCGCCACCGGATCTCACGAGCGTATCGCGGTGGTCGAGTTGTTCGGCCGCTACAGCGGCGAGACCGCCCTGGTCACGGCCTACTTGGCCGGTGTACAGCGAACCATCATTTCTGAGGTTCCATTCGACATCGACCGCCTTGCAGAGCTGCTGATGCAGGACAAGGAAGCCAATCCATCGAACTATGCCATGGTGACCATCTCCGAAGGTGCGCGCATGGAAGGCGGGGAGATGGTGCTGAGCGGCGCCGAAGATGCCTACGGACACCGCAAGCTTGGCGGCATCGGAGTCCTCACCGGTGAGTTGCTGAAGGAGAAGACCGGAGAGGGCATCATCTTCCAACAGGTCGCCTACCTGATGCGCTCCGGCAGTCCCGATTCACTCGACCTGATGGTTGCCCTCAACTACGCCGTCATGGCCGCCGACCTGGCCATGGAGGGAGCCAGCGGCCGGATGGTGGCACTGCGCGGAGGTACGTACACCAGCGTGCCGATCAGCGTCACCAGCGAAGGCGTCAAGCGGGTGGATGTCGACGAGCTGTACGACGTCGAGAACTACCGTGCCAAGGTGCGGCACGTAATCGGCAAGCCGATGTTCCTCTACTGATGAGCTAGCCCATCGGCCGGCTCAGCCGCCTACCGGTGGTGAATCAAGGAACGAGCAGCACCGGGCATTCCGCGTCGTGGACAACGCGATTGGCAACAGAGCCCAGCATGATGCGCTCGAGCAGGCCGGCGCCCCGGCGCCCGATCACCATCACGTCCGCATCGACCTTGTCTGCGTAGTCGAGAAGCATGCGGGCCGGATCCCCCACGTCCTCGACCTGAATGACCTCCAGATCCGTCAGATCCAACCCGGCTACCACCGAGTCGAGGATCTCACGCTGCGCGTCGGTGAGCGATTTGCTCAGGGCCGAAGGCGTCGGAGGAGACCCCACGATTCCCCACCACCCCTCGGGGGGCCGGACGATGGTCACCAGATGCAGCGTTGCCCCGTTGCGCCGCGCAATGTCGGCGCTGACCGTTGCGGCGTGGCGGGACTGCTCGGACCCGTCGATCCCCGCCACCACGTTATGGACGTCCCAGATCGGTTCTTTCACGAAACCTCCTGCGTCGACAACTTCAACTTACTCCGTTGCCCGGGACCGGTGAAGGGTCAGAAGACTCTTGCTATGGAGAGCGCCCCTGTGCGTAGCCTGCCGTCGGTCGTGTTTACCGCCACACTCGATAGCGCTCCGATGACGAGCCCAGCCGGTCGGCGGAGCACTAGCGTTTGGTCGAACAGAGGAGAGAATGACCTATGCCAGTAATCGGAGTGCTCACCGCCGGTGGTGATTGCCCAGGACTCAACGCCGTGATTCGCGGGGTAACCGCACGGGCGCTAAAGGAGACCGACACCGAAGTCGTCGGTATCAAGAACGGTTGGGAAGGCCTGATGGAGGGTGAGACGGTTCCACTCGACCGGGATGCTGTGCGCGGCATCCTGTTTCGGGGCGGCACCATACTCGGAACTTCGCGGATGGACCCTTTCGTGCACGGCGACGGCTACAAGAGCTGCGAGAAGACCGTAAAGCAGAACGGCCTGGATAGCGTGGTCGTCATCGGCGGGGATGGCACGCTCCGCTCCGCGCTGCGGCTCGCCGAGGAAGGCCTTCCGGTCATCGGCGTTCCCAAGACAATCGACAATGACATCGCGGGCACTGACGTCACGTTCGGTTTCGATACCGCGGTACAGGTGGCGACCAATGCCATCGACCGGCTTGCCAGCACCGCCGAATCGCACAATCGGGTGATCGTCGTCGAGGTAATGGGCAGGTCGCGAGGTTGGATAGCAACCCACGCAGGCATCGCCGGCGGCGCAGATGCCATTCTCATCCCTGAGGTCGAATACGACCTCGAGGACGTTGCGGAGATCATCCGAGCGCGACATCGTCGCGGTCGGCGCTACTCCATCGTGGTAGTTGCCGAAGGGATCGCTCCGCCTCCGGGGAGTGCCCAACAGCCCAGCCGCAAAGACGCCTTTGGTTTCGACCGGCTCGGCGGGGTGAGCTATCAGGTTGCCGGAATCCTGGAGGAACTCACCGGCTTCGAAACCAGAGTGACCGTTCTTGGTCACGTCCAGCGCGGCGGGACTCCGTCGGCCTTCGATCGCGTATTGGCCACCCGGCTCGGGGTCGCGGCCGCGGAGTACGCAATCGAGGGACGCACGGGCATCATGGCCGGAGTGCGGGGCGCCGAGATCGTGCCGGTTCCGATGGAGGAGGCCTGTGCGGAGATACGTGGCGTTAGCCAGCAGCTGTACGCCACGGCAGCCGCTTTCTTCGGCTGAGTCTTCGCTAAACCGAGCCCAGCGGCGGTCTCTTCTTGGGTTTCTTCTTCGCCGTCCGAGGACGCCGGCCCGATACCGCGGCGGCATGGAGGTCGCTGAACGCAGCCTCCATCGCCAAAGCGAACTCGTCGACATCAGGAAGGACGTCGTAGTCGGCGTTGAACCCCCAGAACACCGTTCCCGCATAGGAGAACAGGGCGACCCCCACCCCGTGCGCCTGCCACAGCGGGACTAGGGCGTATGACTCGAGCATCTCCGCCTCGAGCAGATAAAGCGGAAACTGAGGACCTGGGACGTTGGTCACGGTCATGTTGAACGGACGTACCCCAGCTGCCAGGCGGCTGGCCATCGACACGAGCGTCGCGGGTGCGCCGGCCGACAGCCTGACGAGCGTCGCCGCACCCAGTGCTTGATCGGTCTCCTTGAGACGCTGCGTTGCCTGCCTGACCTGCTCCAGCTGCTCGAGTGGATCCGGTCGGCTCACCGGTAGCGACACGAGCCACATGGCAACGTGATTCCCGAGGGTGCCCCGCTGGTCGAACGACCGAACCGATACCGGGGCCATCGCTCTGAAGTCCAGGTCGGTTACGTCAAATCCTCGCGTTTCCGCTAGAAAGCGCCGCACGCCTCCCGCAACGGTCGCCAGCACAACATCGTTGACGCTGCCGCCTGCGGAAGCCTTGACCTCTTTCACTTTGCTCAACGGGGTCGTCATCGTTCCAAACAGGCGACTCGAGCCGATCCTGCCGTTGAGCGGTGTGCTCGATGCCTTGGTCAACCATCCGGAGGCGAGCGAGTACCCGGCAGCACGAGCCCGCTGCGCCCCGTCGTAGAGAAGTCCCCGGGTGTCCTCACCGAGCTGCCGTACGGATCGCACCGCCCCGAGCGCCCGGCTGGTACGCCGGGCGGTTTCACGCACAAGCAGCTCGCTATCAGCGGGAACCCGGCGCGGTACGAATTGCACCGGATCCTCGATCTCGTCATTTGGCGCGAGATTCAGCAGGACCGCCATCAGATCCACCCCGGCGATACCGTCGATCATGCAGTGGTGGATCTTGGATACGATCGCAAAGCGATCTCCCTCCAGCCCCTCGACGACATTGAGCTCCCACAGCGGGCGGGTTCGGTCGAGTTGCTGCGACATGATCAATCCGACGAGAGAGCGCAGTTGATCGAACGATCCCGGCCGGGGAAGGCTGTAGTGCCTTACGTGGTACTCGATATTGAAAGAAGCATCGTCGACCCACACCGGATGCTGCTCCAACGGCACCCAGGCAAGCCTCTGGCGGTATCGCGGGATCAGGTGCAGTTTTGATTCGACCAGGGCGCGGATGCGCTCCGTGGCAACGCCGCCGTCGGCCCGCTGCAAGCTGGCCGCATCGAAGATGGCGATTCCGGCGACATGCATGTGGGTTGTGCGGGCTTCGAGAGCCAGAAACGAGTTGTCGAGGTATGAGAGACGCTCATAGTGTGCCGGCATCCAGAGACTCCTTTGGTGGCCCGCGGCTTCTCAGATTACCGGGACGGTGTCCGCCACGTCATCGGTATTAGGGGGCAAGCATTTCGACCGACCCGTCGTTCGGCTCACCCAACTCGTCAAGCGACCGCACCAAGTCGTCCGGAAGATCAGCCCTGGCGGCATGCTGAGCGCCATCGATCGTGGGAAACCGAATCTCGCTCGCGTGAAGCCAGATCCGCCCGGGGTCACCCGTCACACGTCGGCTCCGACCGTAGGTGGCATCACCGACCACGGCATGTCCGATCGACGCCAGATGGACGCGGATCTGGTGGGTCCGGCCCGTCTCCAGTTCCAGACTGATCAGACTCGATTCGGCCCACTCCGCAAGCCGCCGGAAGTGGGTGCGGGCGGGCCGCCCGTCGTTCACCACCGCCATCCGAGTGGGTCGAGCGCGATCGCGGCCAATCGGAGCGTCGATCGTCCCCGTTGCGGCCTCCAGCCGGCCGTTGACGAGAGCCAGGTAGCTTCGACCTACCCGGCGTGCCTTCAGCTCGGTCTGGAGGAACTCATGGCTAGCGGCCGTCCGGGCGACGAGCAACACACCGGAGGTGTCACGGTCCAAACGGTGCACCAGCCCCCAGCGGTGCTCTTCGCCGAGCGCAGCCAACTCTGGGTAGCGGTGGATCAGACCGTGCACCAGTGTCCCTGCACGGTGGCCGGCACCCGGATGGACTACCAAGCCCGGCGGCTTGTTCACAACCAGCACGTCGCCCTCGTCGTACACAAGCAAGAAGTCGACGGGCTCGGGGTTTAGCTGCTCGGATACCTCCGGTACCGGATAAGTGAGCGTGTCCCCGGCCCGGAGCCGGGTCGATCTATCGACAACGGCTTCTCCCGCCAGCACCTGGCCGTCGCCGATGAGGCGCTGCGCTATCGAGCGGCTGATGCCTGCCAGGACTGCGAGAGCCCGGTCAGGCCTGACACCTGCCAGGTCATCGGTCACAACGACGGTGGAGCGCTCAGCCATGGTCGGGCAGGAACAAGGCCGCTATCAGGAGGGCAGCCACGCCGACATTGAGCGCCGCGTCGGCAATGTTGAACGTGGGAATGAACCACCAGTCGATCCAGTCGACCACGGCTCCGTCGAGAACTCCCTCGCCGCGGAAGACCCGATCGGTGAGGTTGCCGAGGGCACCGCCGAGGATCAGGCCGAGCGCCACCACGTCGATCAAGCGGCTGGTTCGCGCCACCAGATATCCGAGGAACACCACGACGCCGATCGCAATCACACCGATCAAGGGACCGGAGCCGGTGAAACTGGAGAAGGCAGCACCCGGGTTCTCTGCGTAGCGAACTTGAAGCCAATCGCCGATTACGGAATAGGGCCCGTCCTGGAAGTGATCCCTCGCCCAGTTTTTGGTGATTTGATCGATTACGAGGACAACGAGTCCGGTGACGGCTGCCACACGGAATGCGCGCCTGGAATCGAGGTGTTTGGTCAGGCTGACCATCGGGGCCATTCCGCGATCGGCGCCGGGCTTGGGTTGCCCTCGTTAGACCCGATCGGCGTACTCGACCAGCGTTGTTGCGTACGGCAGCGCCTCCAGCCGCTCAACCGGGATCGCTTTCCCGCTGACGACACAGCTCCCATAGGTGCCCTTGTCCATCCGCTTCTGCGCCGCGTGCACCTTGGCGAGCAACTCCTTGGCGTTCTCCATGACAGAGAGATCCATCTCCAACTCCAGTGCCAGCGAGCCCCCGTCCGCACTGTTCGGGTCCGCGCTGTGCTCGGCGCTGGTTGAACCCATGTTGGCTTCTGTGAAAACCTTGTCGAATTCCTCGATGACAGCGACGAGGCGCTCCTCCTCAGCGTCGAGCTTGCGCCGAAGCCGCTCCAAGGTTGATTTGGCAAGACTTCTAGTCAACAGGACCTCCTCTGCAGCCCGGGACGATACCAGGATGGACCGCATTTGCTATTAATCGACAAGCCGAGCGATGCGTTGAGTCAAGTCTCGGGAGTCTATTCCGCGGGCAATCAGCCGCTTCCTGCGGGAACCGGCACCGCCTCCTAGCTGGAGTGACACTCCGAGAACATCCGACAGATAGGCGAGCAGCTCCTTGTTGGCCCGGCCCTTGTGCGCCGGGGCTGCAATCCGCACCCGGAGTGCGTCGGAGTAAATCCCGGTGATCTGATTGCGGCGCGCCCCGGGAACGACCCAAACGGTGATCATCGAGCCACTCGGATGGCTGCGGACAACGCGCGACGAGCTCATCGCCGGGACCATAGTGCGGCAACGGCAAACAGGCTGCGGCCTACGCCGGCACTCGAACCAAGATGGGTTCGCGTACCCCAACATGGTTGTCGTAGTGCTCGATCCTCGTGCGGGCCGCTGCGCTCAACTCCGTTCCCTCCGTCAACAGCAGCCGCCCATCAGCAGCGAACAGGTCGGCGCCCAGGATGACACCGGAGACCAGATCACCCACCCCCAGCGACTTCTCCACATAGCCGCCGGAGGCAACAGCTAGATGATCGAGTCCACGCAGGACCGCTTCGTCGTGCACCCCATTGTTGCGCAGCGCAGCAACGGCAGCTCCTTCCGCAAGACCTTGTTGCAGGGCTTCGTCGTAATCGGTAGCGGCCCGAAGAAGACGGAGCCCCTCGGCAACGCGGGGGTCGGTACCCGCCTCCACGCCTCCACCCAATGCTCCAATCATGCGAGCAACGTTCTCGAGGCGCGGGATGTGAGCGAGCAACTCGCAAGCTACGGACGAGTGCGAGCCGAGCAATTGCCTTTCTGCTTCCGTGAGCGCTTCGCCTGCCCTTGCCCGATCGACGATTTCGCCCGGCAATACTGCGTAGCCGATTTCGGAGAGCATGGCGGCTAGCTCGAAGTCCCACGATCTGTCTATGTCCAGCGCCTCCGCCAGTTGGTGCACGTGACGCTTCAAGCGTTTCCCTCTACTCACGGCCGCAGGGTCCTTCATCCCGAGGATCTCCGTCAGCACTGTCACTGCTCCCCGCAGGGTCCCCTCGAGAAGCTCCCGCTCTGCTCTTATCAAGCGGAAGTGCTCGGTTGCGTCTGACAGCGCCGGCATCAGCACCTCAGGCGGACACGGCTTGCTCAGGAATCGGAAGATGTTGCCTTGATTGACGGCAGCAATGGCATCGTTGAGGTCGGATTGGCCGGTCAGAAGGATTCTGACGGTGTCCGGGAACTCCTGCCGTGCCTGTGCGAGGAACTCGGCGCCGCTCATCCCCGGCATCCTCATGTCGGAAATGACGACTTGGAACTCTTCGCCCTCCCGCATCAGAGCGAGCGCTTCTGCTCCGCTCTCCGCTGTTGAGACGTCGTAGGCGCGGCCGAGGCGCCGCTGCAGACCTTTCAGGACCCGCGGTTCGTCATCGACGCAGACGATCCGCGCCGGCATTATCCAGCCTCGTCTGCGATCTGCTCGGCGAGGTAGCGCCAGTCGTCGAGCGACTCAGCGGATCCATCGACTGCGAGGTACTCGTGGTCGATGGGGGTACCCGGAATGTCGGCGAGGTATGGAGGACTGATCTCATCGGCCAGGCGAGATGCCACATGCGTAACTGCTACCAGGTGGCCGCCGAATCCCGATACCGGGCTGGGGTGAAGGTGCTGTGCGACTGCTTCGATGACATCGTGAGGCAGCCCCCACAGGCTCAGCAGTGCGGCAGCCACTTGACCATGATCAACGCCGAGCACGAGCTTCTCTACCTCGAGCAACGCACGCTGTTGGGCCCGCGCCTCCTCGATTATCCGTTGCCAATCGCCGGGAAGCTGAGACGCGATGACGAGGACTCCGATGCTGTGGAGCAAGCCGGCCGAGTAGGCGGCCTCGCGCTCGGCAGCCGGGACCATGTCTGCGGCGATGCGGGCGGTGGTAACGGCGTGTTCTTGCAGGCTGGACGGGTCGAGACCGTTCGCCTCGGCATCGAGTTCCAAGTCCCGGAAGGCTTCAACGGACAGCACCAGAGTGCGTAGCGTCTTGGTGCCGATGAATACGACTGCTTCTTTGATGCTTGCTGTGGGGCGGGGCAACCCAAAGAAGGCCGAGTTCACGAGTTGCAGCACCCGAGCTGCCACGCTCGGGTTCTCTTCGACGATGGCGGCAATGTCCTCCATGCCGACTTCTTCGGAGCGTACGGCTCGCATGAGCCTGGTGTAGACGTCGGGCTGGCTGGGAAGCGCCCGCATCCGGGCAACAACGCTCCGCAGGGTGGGGTCGTCGAGCAAGTTGCGCAAGTGCAGAGCACGATCGATCGCTGCCTGGAGTTCCTCGGGGGGACATGGCTTGGCGAGGAACTGATGAACCAATCCCACGGCCTCGTAGGTTTGATCCTTCTTGACCTGCCCTGTGAGCATGATTCGGGCAGTTTCCGGATGGCGCATACGCACTAGTTGCAGCAGAGCCAGCCCGTCGACGCCGGGCATTTGGGCATCGCTGACAATCACATCCGCGCCCTCTGTATCGAGATGTTCGAGCGCAGCTTCGCCGTTAGGCGCAAAGGACATCTGCCAATCGGGATGGGTAGTGCGCATGGTGCGGCGGATTCCGCGCAGAACCCGCTCATCGTCATCAACAAAAAGCACGTGTGTCATAGCAAACCTGTCCGCCGTTGGTTTCTCCTTGCGCTCTGTCGGCGATCACCCAGGTGACTTAAGACCCGATCGCAGGTGCTCCGGCTTCGATCGGCTATGCCTGTAACGGCCGGGCTCCCGCGGCTTCATGACGGAAACGCGGAGTTATCACTCGGGTGGGTGGCCACTCTTCTCGAGCCGATCCCGGAGACCTGCCAGGCGTCGTTGGTAGAACCCAACCTCCGGGTCGCGCCCCGGAAGCCCTACTTCAGCGGGCTCAGGCGGAGGCGCTTCGCCATCCATTTCCCGAAGCGCTTCATCAGTGAGGTCGATGCGAGTCACTTCGAGCGGTGCCGGCTCTACCGGGGTGTCGGCGACGTCCTGATCGGCGATAGCACTCAGGGTTCCAACCTCGTTGGCCGCAGTAGAGGCGAGTCTCCGGAACCTACCCTCGGCATCAGCAAGCGCTGTGCGGAGGACCGCCATGCGGCGTTCCATACGGTGCAACTCGTCGGAGGCCTCAGTGCGGGCTCGTTCGACGCTGCCGAGGGCCTTCTCGAGAATCGCTGCTCCTTCGGCTCTGGCTGCCGTTCTAATGCGAGCCGCCTCGTCATCCGCGGCGGCTCGGGAGTCCTGCAGCTCCTTGTGTAGCTCGGCTCGCAACTGGACTCGTTCTCGATCGTAGGTGGCGCGCAGCTCCTCACGTTCTGCAGCTGCAACCGCATGCAACCGGTTTGACTCCTCCCGCGCATAGGCGAGCTCCTCGTCGGCCAGCGCACGGTTCATTGCAGCGTCCTGCCAGACTTCGAGACCAGTCACGGGATCACCCGCCGAACCCATGACCTCTCGCAACATGCGCTCAGCAAGTTGCACGGCCTGCTGGCGCACCCGCTGTGCGGCCGCCAGCTCAGCCTCTTGGTCCTGCGGTACCGCAGCAGGCGTCACGGGCGCACCGATCTCGTACTCGAGCAGCGCTTCTATGACTCGAGCTCGGAATTCTTCGACCTCAGAGGAGTCATAGGTATGCGTCGTTCCCGAGAAGTGATACTGACGCGCGTCTTCGCTGGAGATACCCACAGCCAAATCGTAACCGCTCGCAACGGGCTGTGAGCCAGAGCAGCTGCAGCTAGCCCGCCATGGGCCGGTGGAAGTGGGCCCAGCGAGGCCGCTCTCAGCAGCCCAGCACTCTGCTCAGGACGATGATTATCAGGAAGAGCACCAGCGGTGATAGGTCCAAACCCATCGTGCCCGCTCGCAGCGGGGGCATCACGCGCCGGATCGGCATCAAGATGGGGTTGATGACGTTCGACAGCGCATCGTAGATCCGTCGAATGGGATGACCCCAGGGCAGCCGCCCGAAGTTCACCACGTAGCTGAGAATGATCCACGCAAACAGGACCAGAGTTGCCAGATTGAGTAGCAGGCAGATGAGCTCCATCAGCTGCCTGGTGCTGCGTCGTAGAGCCCGAGGGCAGCCAACCTACGGCGTTCTTCGACGGAGATCGAGGACCCGTGCGGTGTCACGAGGATTACGCCGGTGGCTACTTTGACCATCCTCCCGTCGAGGGCGTAGGTCAACCCGCTGGAGAAGTCGACAAGGCGCCGCACCATTGCCGTTTCCGTTTCGCGAAGATCGAGTACGACCGGTTGCCCTTCCCTGATGTAGTCGGCGAGAGTTTGCGCATCTGCCAAGGTCCGGGCCTCGATGATCGCAGCCTCCCGTTCCGACGCTACTGCAGGGCCGCCCGCTCGGCTTGATCCTGATCCGGCCGTTACGAGTACCCCGGCCTCAGCGTGGTCAGCGTTCTCGGATACGCGGCGGCGCATCGGGGCAGGAGGCTCGACGCGACGCCCGGCAACCGCACCACTGGTCCGGCCGACCCGGGTCGGTTGCGACCGCTCTGCGGGTTGCGGAGAATCGACGGTCCGTACCGTCGGCTGGGCCTCTTCGGCCGCAGCCTCGGCCGCCTCGATCTGCTCATCGTCGACAAGTCCTAGGTAGAACATCGTCTTCTGCCACAGTGATGCCATGTCTGCAAACTCTCAATCGCTCGATGCCGGCGCGCCCGGCGGTCCAAAGATAGCCCGTCCTACGCGAATGAGGGTGGCACCCTCCTCTATGGCCACCTCGAAGTCGTCGGTCATCCCCATTGAGAGCTCCTTGACCTCGGGATGCCCCGGAGCCAACCGGTCGCGCAGGTCACGCAGTGCGATGAACCAGCGGCGGCTGGCCTCAGGGTCGGCCGCCAACGGCGCCATGGTCATCAGCCCCACGCATTGAATGCCTTGTGCCACGGCCTCTGTGAGCAGCTGCCCGGCATCATCGGGAGCGACTCCGTGCTTCTGCGTCTCGCCGGAGACGTTGACCTGCAACAAGGCCGCAGGCACCGTTGCGTTACTCCCCCAGGTGGCGATGAGCCGGCTTCGATCGAGGGAGTGCAGGAGTGTGGTGAAGGGACGGGCGATCTTGGCCTGACGGGTTTGCAGTGTGCCGATGAAGTGCCACCGGATGTCCGCTGGCAGCTGTGGAGCCTTGGCCGCGAGTTCTGCGGCCCGGTTCTCCCCGAAATCGCGTTGCCCAGCCTCGTAGGCGCGCATGACCGTCGCTGCGTCCATTCCCTTGGACACCGCCACCAGGGTCACAGCCTTCGGATCGCGCCCGGCTCGCTCGGCCGCTGCAGCCATCCGGTTCCTGACCGCGCTCAGACTGTCGGCAACCATGCGACTGCCACCTGCCTCCGTTTAGTGCCGTTACGCCTCCACGAGTACAGCCGCTCAGAGGAGTAGGTGCACTCGTTTGACCTCCACACGCTCAATCCTGCCAGCTGCCGTTCGATGTAGCCGGGGATGTCGACGCTGGTGCTTCCCCATTTGGTTTGGGCTTCGTGACCCGGGAACTGGGCGGCAACCTCCGGACCCACCTCGTAGCAGCATGGACCGATTGCCGGACCAATGGCGGCTCTACGTGGCTCGTGCCCGCCGGCAATCATGTAGTCCAGCGCCGCCGTCACAACCCCAGCTACGGCACCCCGCCAACCGGCATGGACCACCGCCACTGCTGTTGCCGCTTCGATTACGACGGGAACACAGTCCGCAGTGGCAACTGCGATCGGGATTCCACTTCTCGCGACGACTATCGCGTCGGCGTCGCCGAGCTGTCCCGGAGCAATCGCCTCGACAACCTTCGTGCCATGCACCTGGTGGACAAAAGCCCAGTCAGCCGGAATTCCCAACTCGTCGGCGGCGGCAGCGCGGCGGACGGGACTGGATCTCAAGTCTCCGCTTGCTTTTGTCCCGAATGCAGCACCCGCAAAACCGGGCGGGCGGATCATCCGCTGACGAAGCCGGGAATGTCTAGGTCATCGTCGCCTTCCGGCTCGGGGGTGCGTGGCGAGAACTCCGGGTAGGAGGGACGAGTTATCGCCCTGCGATCCCGGTCGAACCCCGCCGCAATAACGGTGACCTTCATCTCACTGCCGAGAGCGTCATCAACCACGGCGCCGAAGATGATGTTTGCATCCGAATCGCAATGGTCGGCGATTATTGAAGCCGCGGTGGATATCTCATGGAGGGTCATGTCCTCGGGACCGCTGATTGACAGCAACACACCTCGGGCCCCCTCCATCGACGTCTCGAGCAGCGGAGAGCTGATGGCTTTGTCTGCGGCCTGACTTGCCCGGTTCTCGCCGGTCGAAGACCCAATTCCCATGACCGCAGAACCTGCGTCCGTCATGACGGTCTTCACATCAGCGAAGTCGACGTTGATGAGCCCGGGAGTTGTGATCAAGTCGGTGATGCCCCGCACCCCGCTCGACAGCACGAGGTCTGCCATGCCAAATGCCTCGAGCACCCCGGTGCGCTCATCGGCAATCTCGAGAAGGCGCTCGTTGGGGATGATGATGAGCGTATCGACGGCATCCTTGAGAGACTGGATTCCTTGCTCTGCCTGAACCGAGCGTCGGCGACCCTCGAATCCGAATGGACGAGTCACCACTCCCACGGTCAGGGCGCCGATCCCGCGCGCGATCTCGGCGACGATCGGTGCTCCGCCGGTGCCCGTCCCCCCGCCTTCGCCGGCGGTGATGAAGACCATATCGGCCCCGGTCAGCGCTTCTTCGATTTCGTCGCGATGGTCCTCTGTCGATTGCCGACCGACTTCTGGGTCGGCGCCTGCGCCTAGTCCCCGTGTCGAATCTCGGCCGATGTCGAGTTTCACATCGGCATCCGACATCAACAGGGCCTGCGCGTCTGTGTTGATTGCAATGAACTCGACGCCGCGGATCCCGGCGTCGATCATGCGGTTGACGGCATTGACGCCGCCTCCGCCGACCCCGACGACTTTGATCACGGCGAGGTAGTTCTGCGGGCTACTTCCTTCGGTCACCATCTCCAACTCCTGATCTCAACGTGAACCTTAGCTCGATACAGTTGTTTCAGTAGCTACTTCCGCAGAAGTCTCAACCAATGGTTGAGGGTTGGTGACTCCAGGCCGGAGCGGTGAGACGAGGTTGATACGCGCCCCCTCCGCAACGCCCCGATCGAGAAGAGCCGCCAGGGTCACCGCCTTCTGTGCCATATCACGGGCAGTTCCCAGCTCGACAACGAAGCCTTGGACGGTCGCTTCGAGCCCGCCCTCAATGGGGCGAACGACCAGACCCGGCTTGAGCTCGATGGGAAGCGCAGCAACGAACTCGAGCGCGCCCAACGAAAGGGGATCTGCAATGACCTCCCCCGGCGTCGTGACCCCGGTGGGAAGCTCGACGAGAGGATCGACCAGCTGCTCGCCGACGGCAAGCACCACACCCTGAGGCGAAGCCACGACCCATCCTGCCTCGCCCGTCACCGCCTCATCGATCCTCACCCGGGCGATGGGGACATGCTCGACGACGGTCACCTCGACTGATCGAGGCCACACGACTCGAACCTCGGCTGCGGCAACCCAAGGATCTCGAATCAGCTCCTCTTCAGCGCGGTTGACCCGCACCGAGACCACGGACACGCCTTTCTCTATCCCCGCCTCCTCGAGCAAGGTCATCACAGGAGCGCGGACATCTCCTTCCACCACAATCGAGTCGATCGAGAACCAGGAGGATTGGAAGACTGCTACTACGAGACCGACCGTGATTGCCAGGACCAGCAGCGCGATCATCCAACGCAACCGCCGGCGGGCGCTGGCCTCCTGGACTTGACGGCGGCGGCGGGCCAGCCGCGGATCGATCCCATCTGTCATGAAGACTCACCGAAGTCGCCAATGAACCGGATCTCCGGCTCGAGGGTGATCCCCGTTGCGATTCGCACCCGTTTCTGCACTTCCTGGACCAGGTCAAAGACATCCTGGGCACTGGCGTCATCTTCAGCTGTGAAGAAGTTGGCATGGCGCTCAGAGACTGCGACGCCACCAACACGAAGACTCTTGAGCCCCACCTCATCGATCAGACGGCCAGCTGCATCCCCCGGAGGGTTCTTGAACACGCTACCTGCATTGAACGTGCCACCCGGCTGGTGTTCCTTGCGCCAGGCCGTGATCTCACGCATGAGGGCCTCCGACTCTTCCCGGGGCCGGGCCGTAGTGCGAAATCGGGCCCGAACCACGATGTGATTGGCACCGAGCCGGCTGTGCCGATAGGAAAGGTCGAGATCCTCGGACGTCTCCTCGGTGAACCCTCCGGTGAACACGTCGTAGACGGTGGCGTCGATGAGCGACTCTGCCGTGTCCGAACCGTGCCCACCTGCGTTCATCACGACTGCGCCACCGACAGATCCGGGGATGCCGACGTACCACTCCAGACCGCCTCGTCCCGCTGCAGCGGCAGTCCGGGCGAGACGGGGTAGCGCCACGGCCCCACCGGCGATGGCTACGTCGTCTTCCAACGTGATGTCGTTGAACTCGCCCGTCAGCTTCAGCACAAGCCCCTCGTATCCACGATCCGAGATGACAACGTTGGACCCGCGCCCCAGCACAACCAGAGGTACCGAGTCAGCGCCGGCAACGGCTTCGAGGTCGGCCTGCGTAGCCACCTCTGCATACCAGCGAGCGCTACCGCCGAACTTGTACGTGGTCATCCCGGCCAGCGAACGGTTCTCCTCGACCAATCCGTGCGCCACGAGCTTGGCGAGGGTCACGTTTGCTCGCCCATGGCAGCGGCGATGTCGTCGGCAACACTGTTCACGTCCCCAGCGCCGAGAAGCAGAACCACGTCACCCTCTTCGAGCTCGGGCGTGATGGCGGCGCCCACATCGCGGATCGACGGAATGTATTCCACCTCGCCACCTGCGGCAGTGACGGCTTCGGCAACCAGGCGACCGGTGACACCCGGCAGCGGGGCCTCTCCGGCCGAATAGACGTCGGTGACAACGACGCGGTCAGCCTCCGCCAGGGGCGCTCCGAACGCTGGTCCTAGATTGGCTGTGCGGGTATAGCGATGGGGTTGGAAGACCGCCCACACCCTCCGCCACCCTCCAAGGCGGCCGGCACTTATGGTGGCTCCTACTTCGGTGGGATGATGCGCGTAGTCGTCGACGACCGTGACCCCATCGAGGTGGAGGCGCGTTTCGAAGCGGCGGCGCACTCCCCCAAACTCTGCAATCCCATCAGCCGCGGCCCGCGGGTCGTAACCCAATTCGGCGAGAAACGCGACGGCGCCGGCGGCATCTAGAGCAATGTGAATCCCGGGACGTGGAACTCGTACTGCGGTGAGGGTCTGGGGACCTCGCAGAGTGAAGCTGATTTCCCCAACCCCGTGCTCGAGGGCAATGACTTGCCAGCGCGCACCGGGATCACGGCCGTAGCTGATGAGCGGCGCCCGTTGTGCCAGCCGCTGTACCCCTGGGTCGTCGATGCACCCGAGCACCGGACCCGAAGTCCGGTTGGCCACCAGGGCGAACGCTTCTTCCAACTCGGCGAGATTGGCGTAGTAGTCGAGGTGGTCGGCTTCGATGTTGGTCACCACCAGACCCCGTAGATGGAGGTGGCGGAAGGTACCGAAGGCCTCATCCGCTTCCAGCACGAACACCTCGCGGTCTCCAAGGTGCGCAAAGGTGTTCTGGGCGACCAACTCTCCACCTACGAGAAACGACGGATCGACTCCCGCGCCTTGCATGGCGGCAACCACGAGACCGGTCGTCGTTGTCTTGCCATGGGTGCCTGTCACCCCGAGTCCCGGCATCATCGCGGTCAACGCGTCGAGTAAGGCCGGGCGTTCCCACACAACGGCACCGTGCTTGGCAGCTGCCACCAGCTCGGGATCTGCTGCCGGAACAGCCGAGGAAGCGACGACCAGCTCGGGCTGGTCCATCCGCTCCGGGCGATGGCCTACCCAGGTTTCGATACCGATGTCACCGAGGGCGTCGAGTGTGCGACCGGGTTTCAGATCGGATCCCGTCACCGAATAGCCGAGTCCCGCCAGCAGCTTGGCGAGACCGCTCATGCCGGCGCCCCCGGCCCCCACCATGTGGATCCTGGTGAAGCGTTCGATCGACTCAGCCATACGCCACTTCCTTCATGGCATCGGCAATGACCCGTGCCGCGGCAGGGCGACCGTGCGTAGACATCACTGTTGCCATGGCTTCGCGTCGCACCCGGTCGACTATCAGTTGGTCGATGATGATTGGAACCTGATCGATCTGGGTTTGCTCCACCTGGACGAGGCCTCCTGCTGCCTCGAGCTCCGTGGCGTTTGCGGATTGATGAGTGCCGAGACCCAATGGAACCACAACCGCCGGCGTACCTGTTGCAGCGAGCTCGTTGATCGTCATGGCACCGGCGCGCGACAGCACGAGATCGCATCCGGCATAGAACATGTCCATGCGGTCTTCGAACGCTACGGGCCGCCACGACACGGCCGATTGATCGGCCACTTCCTTGATCTCTTCGTAGTGGGGTCTCCCGGTCAGATGCACGATCGCTAGGTGGTCAGGCTCCACGGCCATAGCCAGAGCAGCTGTCACGTCATTGAGGACCTTGGCCCCCAAGCTGCCTCCGAGAACTCCCAAGATGGGAAGCCCGGCCGGTACTTCGTATCGTTCGCGAGCGGCGGTTCTCAACTTCTTCCGGTCAAACTTGGAGAAGACGGGACGGAGCGGATTGCCGGTCAGCTCGGCATGTTTCAGCCGGTTGCGAGCCGCTGCGAACCCCACGAAGACTCGATCTGCCCAGCGCGCAACGAGTCGGTTGGCGAGACCCGGCCGGGCGTTCTGCTCCTGGACGAAGAGGCGGGCTCCTACCTTGCGGGCGGCCATTGCGGCCGGCACGGAAACGTATCCGCCGA
>JASJEG010000186.1 GCA_030064765.1 Acidimicrobiia bacterium
AACGCAACGGGGGTGTTGCTGCGTTCATCGATGCGGAGCATGCCCTCGACCCCGTATATGCCAAAGCGCTGGGTGTCGACGTTGACGAGCTACTGATTTCGCAGCCCGATACCGGTGAACAGGCACTCGAGATAACCGACATGCTCATCCGCTCTGGGGCACTCGACGTAGTCGTTGTCGACTCGGTTGCCGCTCTGGTGCCCCGCGCCGAGCTCGAGGGCGATATGGGTGACACCCATGTCGGGCTTCAGGCCCGGCTGATGTCGCAAGCGCTGCGCAAGCTCGCCGGCACGATCAACCGTTCCGACACCACGGCAGTCTTCATCAACCAGCTGCGCGAGAAGATCGGCGTGATGTTCGGTTGCCTGAACTGGGATACGCAAGTGACGCTGGCTGATGGATCGGCAGTGCCAATCGGCAAACTTGTCAACCAGAAGATGGATGTTGAAGTGCTGTCTTACGATCCGGAGGCAGAAGCGCTGGTGCCAGCCCGTGTCGTGAATTGGTACGACAACGGCGAGACGGAAGAGTTTGTGCGTGTAACGGTGCCGCGGACCGTTGGCAGCGGAGCCCCACCGTCGTTTGCGGCAACCCGTAACCACCTTGTGCGCACACCGGCCGGGTGGCGAGAGACTGGACACCTCGCAGTCGGTGACCGCGTGCTAAGAGTTGCAGAACGCAGACTGTCGGCCTTCCAAATCGAAGTGATCTTGGGAGCTCTGATGGGCGACGGCAACCTCTCCCCATCGCAGGGTGCGTATGGGGCCCGATTCCGTATGGGTCATGGCGCCAAACAGGCGGAGTATATGGAGTGGAAGACCTCCCTCTTTCAGAATCTCGAACCTTCCCGAACAAGCAATGACAGAGGAGCGCAGTTCCTAGATTTGACGCCACTGCCGGAACTGGTCTCGATCAGAGAGGCGCTCTACTGGCCAGCTGGGAAGACCCTCAATCATGACTACCTGAAGCGTCTGACCCCGTTGTCGCTTGCCATCTGGTACATGGACGACGGGCATCTATCGATCAGAAGCAAGGACAGCGAGAGTCTTGAGGCGCGGGGGCGAATCGAGATATGCATCAAATCCTTCGAGCCATCCAGCCGCAAGAGGCTTGCCGACTACCTGCGTGATACGTGGGGAGTAGACGTCGTGCTCAGCGTGAGAGGGCGCAACAATGTTCCCTATCTGCGGATGAATGCTGACGCGACCGAGGCCTTTCTCGAACTGGTCGCTCCCTACGTTCACCCGTCAATGGAATACAAGCTCCTTCCGCGGTACCGGGGCCAATTCGACGTTGTCCCGGTGTTCGACGAACCGAGCTTCGGATTACTAGCACTTCCGATTAGCAAGATCGATGTCTTCAAGCCCGCACAGCGTAGGCATCGGTACGACATCGAAGTCGAAGGTCATCACAACTACCTTGCTGGTGGCGTGATGGTGCATAACTCACCTGAGACGACCCCCGGTGGTCGCGCTCTCAAGTTCTACTCGAGCGTGCGGATCGACGTCCGTCGGATCGAGGCGATCAAACAAGGGACCGACAACGTCGGCAACCGGGTGCGCGCCAAGATCGTCAAGAACAAGGTGGCGCCGCCTTTCCGGGTCGCCGAGTTCGACATCATGTTTGGTGAGGGCATCTCTCGCGAGGGCAGCCTCATCGATGTTGCAGTTGAGCACGGCATCGTCCGTAAAGCGGGTGCGTGGTTCACCTACGACGGGGATCAGCTGGGCCAGGGCCGAGAGAAGGCAAAGCTGTTCTTGCGGGAGAACCCGGAGATTGCGATGCAACTCCAGGACAAGGTGTTCCATGCTGTCGGGCTGATCGAGGATGAAGAGTCCGGTGAATCGATCCAGGTCGATGAGGAAACCGGAGAGATCCTCGGCAAGGGCGACCAGCAGACCTAGCTGGCGAGCACTGCCGTCTCAGGACAGCCGCCGCCGGCGACGCTGGCGGTTTCGCGAACCCACCAGGATGGCGGCGAGTGTGGCAACGGCGGCGACGAACATGAGCCGGAAGACAAGATCGACCTGCGCAGCCTCGCATTGCGATTCGTGAACGAAGGCCGTGTGGGGATCGAGTAGGAAGCAATGATCGACCCAGTCGCCAAGCGATAGCGCCGCTCCGACCACGAAGATCAGAATGAAGGTGAAGGCTTTCTTGAGCATGCCTAGATGATCGGTCTGAAGAGCGGTCGGCAACATGGGTCAAGAGCCCCCAATTGGTATGGGGGTTCACAAGGTCCCGGTAGGGGCCCGTGGGTCGGCCGGCGGCCACTGAGAGTGTCGACAAATCTGCTTTTCGCGGTTCCGAATACTTGACTTGTGAGGTACGATCAGTGGAAGACACACGCAGAAACCTTTGAAACAACGTAACCCGAAGGAAGTAGACCAGTGAGACGGAGCGCACGGAGGTGCCGTAGACGGGCGGCTGACTAGCTGTCCCCTCGTTGATCCGTCTCCTTGGCCAGCGTGTGCCGAGCCTTTTGGCTCGGCATCTGCTACTTCCGGGGGGGTCACGGGAAACGAGGACAGGATGGAGCCATGGGTGATCGCACTAGCGATCGGGCTTCCGGTGGCCTTGCTTGCTTTCCTGGGAGGTCGGGAGTTCCAACGCCGCACCGTTACGCGAACCGGTGCGGATGCCGTTGAAGCCCTCCGGCAGGCTCGATTGGATGCACAACGCATCCTTTCTCGGGCCGAAGAGGAATCGCGAGCGCTCGCAGAGAGCTACCGGGAAAGGGAAGAAGCAGCCCTCGCTCACCGACATGTAGAAGCGGATGCTCTCGAGGAACGGCTGGTCCAGCGCGAAGCCACGCTGGAGCAGCGCGCCACCAACCTGGCGCACCGTGAGGAAATGCTCCTGGAGAAGGAGCGATCGCTGGGCGAGGCCCGTGGCGAGACCGAGGCATTGCGCGAAGAAGCCCGTGGCCATTTGGAGCGGATTGCCGGCTTCGACTCGCGTGCCGCCAAGGACGAACTGTTGATGAAGGTCGAGGATGAAGCTCGTCGTGAGGCGATGGTCTTGGTACGGGACCTCGAAATGAAGGCTCGCGAGGAAGCGGACCGGCGGGGGAGGCGGATCCTGGCGACCGCGGTGCAGCGTCTTGCTGCTGAGGTGGTATCCGAATCGACCGTCTCGGTGGTTCCGTTGCCGTCGGACGACATGAAGGGTCGGATCATCGGCCGCGATGGGCGCAACATCCGCACCTTCGAGGCCGTGACGGGCGTGAACCTCATCGTCGACGACACCCCTGAGGCCGTCTCTATCTCCACTTTCGACCCGGTCCGCCGCGAAACCGCCCGGCGGGCTCTGCAACGGCTGGTAGAAGACGGCCGGATCCATCCGGCATCGATCGAAGAGGCGTACGAGAAGGCCCGTGCCGAAGTCGAGCAGTCGGTTCGCGATGCCGGCGAATGGGCCATGCTCGAGGTGGGCGTGACAAGGCTCCACCCGGAGTTGGTAACCCTGCTCGGCCGGCTCAAGTACCGGACGTCGTACGGCCAGAACGTCCTGAACCACCTCGTTGAAGCGGCCAACGTCGCCGGGATGCTGGCATCCGAGCTGGGGATCGACGACGTTGAAGCACGTCGCGCCGCGTTTCTCCACGATATCGGCAAAGCGGTCACACACGAGGTCGGTGGCTCCCACGCCATGATCGGAGCAGAGATCGCACGCAGATTCGGCGAGGATGCCTCGATTGTTCACGCTATCGAGGCGCACCACAACGAGGTGGAGCCGCGTACGCTCACGGCCGTGCTTGTGCAGGCCGCCGATGCGGTCTCCGCCGCGCGACCGGGTGCTCGAAGAGAGGCGCTCGAGTCATACGTGCGAAGGCTGGAGAAGCTGGAAGAGATCGCAGCATCCTTCGTCGGTGTTGAGCGGGTCTTTGCGATGCAAGCAGGGCGTGAGGTGCGAGTGGTCGTTTCCCCAACCGACGTCGATGACCTTGCTGCCGGTGACCTGGCACGCCGCATCGCCCGGCGGCTCGAGGAGGACCTGAGCTACCCAGGGCAGATCGAGGTTACGGTGATCCGGGAGTACCGAGCCACCGACTTCGCAAGGTAATCATGGCTGAGACCACCGTCCTCGGGATCCCGAGCGTGCGCACGCCCCGTGCGCCAGCTCGGACCGGGCTCAACTACCACATTCGCACCTTCGGCTGCCAGATGAACGAACACGATTCCGAGCGCATCTCGGGTCTGCTAGCCGCCGACGGCATGGTTGCGACGAGCAGCCCGGGCGATGCCGATGTGATCGTGCTCAACACGTGCACGATCCGGGAGAACGCCGACAACAAGTTGTACGGCTACCTCGGCACGCTGCGGGCGCTCAAGACGGGCAACCCTGAGCTCAAGATCCTGGTAGGTGGCTGCTCGGCTCAAAAGGACGGCGATCTAGTCATGGAGCGAGCTCCCTGGGTAGATGTTGTCTTTGGCACACACAACGTGCATCGGGTCGTCGACCTCATCGACCACGCCGATGAGTGGGGGCCGATCACAGAGATCTGGGAAGAGACATCAGCGGCCGAGGACTTTCCGTCGTACCTGCCGACCCAACGGCAAACTGCCCACTCAGCTTGGGTGACGATCGCCATCGGCTGCGACAACTCGTGCACGTTCTGCATCGTTCCGGCGGTTCGGGGCAAAGAGATCAGTCGCCGAGTCGGTGACGTGGTGGGCGAGGTGCGGGCGCTGGCCAACGAAGGGGTTACCGAGGTCACCCTGCTCGGGCAGAACGTCAACTCCTACGGGCGCGATCTGGAGCTGAACGGGCGACGACCCGTGTTTGCCGATCTGTTGCGCCAGGTCGGTGCAGTCGAGGGGATCCGCCGGGTGCGCTATACGAGCCCGCACCCGAAGGACTTTCGCGAGGACGTTGCCACTGCGATGGCGGATACCCCCACCGTTTGCGAGCAACTCCACCTACCGCTGCAATCCGGTAGCGACCGGGTCTTGGCGGCCATGCATCGCGGCTACAACGCCGAGCGGTTCCTCCACCGCCTCGCCATGGCGCGGGACATTGTGCCGGGCCTGTCGGTCTCCACGGACATCATCGTTGGGTTCCCGGGGGAGACGGAAGAAGACTTCGCAGCAACCCTGGCGGTAGTTGCCGAGGCGCGCTTCGACCAAGCTTTCACATTCCAGTTCTCGCCGCGCCCCGGCACGGCGGCCGCCGAGATGGACGGTCGGTTGTCAAAGGAGGTCGTGCAAGAGAGGTTCGATCGGCTTGTCGAGCTCCAGACCTCAATCTCGCTCGAGCGCAATCAAGCGATGGTTGGCAGCGTGCACGAGGTGTTGGTCGAAGGTCCCTCGAAGAAAGATCCAGCCATGACGACGGCGCGGACGCGGGGCAACAAGCCGGTGCATGCCGCCGGCCAGTTCGCGCCCGGCACGTATCTCGATTTCGAGATCACCGGAGCATCGCCGCATCACCTTCGTGGAAAGGTCGCCAGCTGAGCACTGTCGCCATCGTCGGTCCCACTGCCTCCGGCAAGTCCGATGTTGCTGTGGGAGTGGCTCTCGGCCGCGGCGGAGAGATCGTGTCGGTTGACTCCATGCAGGTCTACCGCGAGATGGATATCGGGACTGCCAAGCCGTCGCTCGAGATGAGGCGCCAGATTCCTCATCACCTCCTCGATCTGGCCGACCCAGCCGACGACTTCCCCGTGGCGCTGTTCCAGCAGCAGGGCTGGGCTGCGCTGGATGGGATCGACGCTCGGGGCGCAGCGGCGATCATCTGCGGAGGCTCCGGGCTTCACTTCCGTTCGCTCGTAGACCCGCTGGATTTCCCACCGAGCGATGAGTCGGTCCGAGCTCGGTTGGAGGCTCTAGATCCTGAAGAAGCGCGCCACCAATTGCAGGCCCTCGACGCCGCAGCGGCCGCGCATGTCGACATGGCGAATCCGCGACGTGTCGTGAGGGCTCTGGAGGTAGCCACCCTGACCGGCTTGACGCCGAGCCGGCGAGCGGCCGGCGAAGATGCGAGGGCCGTTCGCGAGTATCAGGCAACGCGCCGCTTCGTGGGGCTTGGAATTGATCCCGGTGAAGAGCTTGCGCAACGTGTGGAGAAACGCTTCGACGGCATGTTGCGGGCCGGATTGCTCGAGGAGGTGGCGGGCCTGCAAGGACGGCTCGGACGCCTGGCAAGCCAAGCCGTCGGCTACAAGGAGTTGCTCCCGGTGGTAGCTGGGGCGGTGACCCTCGACGAGGGGCGCGCCGCAGCGATTCGGGCATCGATGGCACTGGCGAAGAGGCAGAGAACGTTCTTTCGGAGGGATCCCCGGATTGAGTGGATAACCTGGGATCCTGATCCGAACGTCCTTGTCCGACGAGCGGAGGAACACATCGAGAAGGTGCTGGCATGAGGTTCGTGAAGATGGAGGGCTTGGGCAACGACTTCATCGTGATCGAGGGTCCCGCCGACCCGAGTCCCACGCAGATGAGCTCCTGGTGTGACCGGCGGCGGGGCATCGGTGCGGATGGCGTGCTCGAAGTGACTCCGATCGACGCGGGGACGGTGCGGATGCGCTACTGGAACGCCGACGGCGGAGAAGCCGAGATGTGCGGCAACGGGCTGCGGTGCGTCGCCCGCTACGCTGTAGATCGCGGCTGGGTCCACGGTGATTCGTTCACTGTGGAGACGGCGGTCGGGCCACGCCCCGTACACCTCACAGGAGACGGCGTCAGGGTGCTTCTGGGCACGCCTTCCCTGGGATCCTCGCATCAGATCGGAGAACTCGCCTTACATTCGGTCGACATGGGCAATCCACACGCGATCACCTGGGTAGAAGACCCGGAAGCGGCGCCGGTGGAGCAAGCAGGCTCCGCAATCGAGACTGCGGCGCAGTTCCCGCACGGGACCAATGTCGAGTTTGCCGCTGTTACTGACGACGACCAGATCGAAGTGAGGGTGTGGGAACGCGGCGTCGGGGAAACGCTGGCTTGCGGAACCGGAGCGGCGGCAACCGCATTCCTGGCTCATGCACAGGGTTTGGTGGGCCCAACCGTTCTGATGCGGCTGCGTGGTGGACCACTTCGCGTGGATCTCACCGATCAGGGAGCCTGGATCGAAGGCCCGGCGAATACGGTCTTTGAGGG
>JASJEG010000023.1 GCA_030064765.1 Acidimicrobiia bacterium
TGGACGTCATCCAGATCCTCTAGCGCATCGACCAGCCGCAGCACCTTGCCCGCCCCGGCTTCGTCGACCGCCACCGACACCGAAGGCATCTGAGTCACTTCGGCTTGCTCGACTCCAACCTCAGCGTCTTCGAGTGCCGCTCGCACCGAGTTGAGATCACCCGGTGAGCAGACGATCTCCCAGAGATCGTCGCTCGGGTTGACATCGTCGGCTCCGCCCTCGAGGGCTGCCATCATCACTATGTCCTCGTCGCCACTGGCAAGCAAATAGCCACGCTGCTCGAAGAGGTAACCCACCGATCCGGGTTCGCCCAGGCTTCCGTTGTTCTTCGTGAATACCGAACGCACGTCTGCCGCGGCCCGATTGCGATTGTCGGTCAGCACCTGCACGTAGATCGCCACCCCACCCGGTGCATACCCCTCGTACCAAACCTCGTCGTAGACGACGCCTTCCTCGGATCCGGAGCCGCGAGCTATGGCGCGCTCTATGTTGTCCTTGGGGACCGAGCTGTCCTTGGCCTTCTGGACCGCTGTCGCCAGAGTCGGATTCGACGAGAGGTCGCCGCCGCCCTGGCGGGCGGCCGCCTCGATGGCGCGGATCAGCTTCGCAAAGAGCTTGCCACGCTTCGCGTCCTGCCTTCCCTTGCGGTGCTTGATGTTCGCCCACTTGGAGTGTCCGGCCATTCAATCCACCTCCATCAGCAGCTCGTGGATCCTGGTGTCGTTGGTCAGTTCAGGATGAAAGGACGTTGCCAGAATACGGCCCTGCCGCACAAAGACCGGGCGCGACTCTCCCGTTTCTGGGTCTTCGACGGCTGCGAGAACATCCACGTCACCGCCGACCTTGTGGATCCAGGGGGCGCGAATGAATACCGCGTGCACTGGATCGGCGAAGCCGGTCACGTCCAGGTCAGCCTCAAACGAGTCCACCTGGCGCCCAAAAGCGTTGCGCTCAACCACGACGTCCAATACTCCCAGCTGCGGCTGCTCGTAGCGGAGTGTGCCGGAGGCGAGAAAGATCATCCCCGCACAGGTTCCAAGCACCGGCATCCCGGCCTCGATCCGATCCCTTAGCGGCTCGATGAGACCGTAGATAGTGGCGAGTCTTCCGATCGCGGTGGACTCGCCCCCAGGAATGATGAGCGCGTCGACGGTTTCCAACTCGTCGGCGGTGCGTACCTCGACGCCGTCGGCGCCCAGGGCCCGCACCACGTGGAGGTGTTCGCGGAAATCACCCTGGAGCGCCAGTGCGCCGATTCTCATGCCCGTCCTCGCCGCTACCGAACTCAAAGACCGCGATCTTGCATACGGTCTTCGGGTGCCAGCGTGTCAATGTTGATACCGACCATGGCTTCACCGAGATTGCGCGACACTTTGGCGATCTTGCCGGCGTCTTGATAGAACGTCGTCGCCTCGACGATCGCTCTGGCACGAACCGATGGATCTCCCGACTTGAAGATGCCGGAACCGACGAACACGCCGTCGCATCCCAGCTGCATCATCAGCGCCGCGTCGGCCGGTGTCGCAATGCCGCCGGCTGCAAAGTTCACTACCGGAAGCTTTCCGGTGGAAGCTACCTCTTTGACGAGGAGGTAGGGGGCCCGCAGCTCTTTGGCTGCGGCCATCAGCTCGTTCTCGTCGAGGACGGTGAGCTGGCGGATCTGCCGGTTCATCATGCGCATGTGCCTGACGGCTTCGATGACGTTTCCGGTACCCGGCTCTCCCTTGGTGCGGATCATCGCCGCACCTTCCCCGATCCTGCGCAGGGCTTCACCAAGGTCTTTCGCCCCGCACACAAACGGCACTGTGAAGTTCCACTTGTCGATGTGGTTCTCGTCGACGGGAGTGAGGACCTCAGACTCGTCGATGTAGTCGACACCGAGAGACTCGAGGACTTGAGCCTCGACGAAGTGCCCGATACGCGACTTCGCCATTACCGGGATCGACACCGAGCCGACGATCTCTTCGACAATCGATGGGTCCGCCATGCGAGCGACCCCGCCGTGAGCGCGAATATCCGCCGGCACCCTTTCCAACGCCATTACCGCAACCGCGCCGGCTTCTTCTGCGATACGGGCCTGCTCTACGTTGACGACGTCCATGATGACGCCACCCTTGAGCATCTCGGCCAGACCCCGTTTGACGAGGTCGGTTCCCCGTTCCGATGCGGACGTGTTCATTAGTTACTCCTAGACAGTTCTCAACCATCCAATTGTACCGGTGGACCTGAGTGTTCCTCGACAGCCGCTCAGTCGCTCCCCCATTTCGGGTCGCGCTTGTCGAGGAATGCCTTCATGCCCTCTTGGGCATCCTGATGAGAAGCATTCGCGATCATTATCGGAGCAGTCACCGCATAGGCCCGAGTCTGGCTGGCGTCTATCTGTGAGTAGAACGCCTCTTTGCCCATTGCGATCACCTCGCGGCTGTACCGGGTGATCTGAGCAACCAGCTCCTCTACGGCGGATTCCAATTCCGGCCCCGGTGCGACTCGGTTGATGAGTCCCCAGCTCAGCGCAGTCGCTGCGTCGATCGGCTCACCAGTGAGCAACATCTCGAGCGCTCGCTTGCGGCCGATCGCCCTCGTGATCGGAACCATGGGAGTCGAACAGAACAGACCGATCCGGACGCCGGGTGTGGCGAAACTGCTGTTGGCTGCCGCCACCGCCAGGTCGCAAGCTGCCACGAGCTGACAACCAGCAGCCGTGGCAACGCCGTGGACCTTGGCGATGACGGGCTGCGGCATCGCTTGGACGAGCATCATGACCTCACTACACCGGTCGAATAGCTCGGAGTAGAAAGCTTGATCGCGACCGATCATCTCGCTCAGATCGTGCCCCGCGGAGAACGCCGGCCCGGCACCCTCGATCACTACCACCCCCGTGTTGGCGTCGCTGGCGATATCCGCCAGTGCGGTGTGCAGTTCACCAAGCAGCTGCAGACTCAAGGCGTTGCGCCGCTCGGGGCGGTTGAGCGTTACCCGGGCAACACCGTCTGCAGGCTCGATTAGCAGGTTGCGATATCCCATCGTTGGGATCGTAACGGTCAGACGGCGGCCAACGCGCTTTCGTAGGCGGAGCCGTAGGCGGTGGCAACCTCGTCCTGGCCAAACCGGCTGCTGCGAGCCTGTGCCGCGGTCCCCATGGCTGTCGCTGCCGTTTCGTCGCTCAGCAAGGAGCTGATCTCCCGAGCAATGCCCGCCGGGTCGGCAGGGGGCACATAGCGTGCGGTGTCTCCGGCAACATGCACAAAAGCCGGCAAGCCACTAGCGACGACAGCGCATCCTGAGGCCATCGCTTCAACAACCACTATCCCGAAGCTCTCCCCGCCCAGGTTCGGAGCGCAAAACACCGCCGCCTCGCCGAGGAGGCGCTGCTTCTCCCCTTCGGTCACCCGACCCGTGTAGCGAATTCCGTCGGGACCGTGACCCGGATCTTCGGCGCCGATGACCGTCAGCTGCGCGTGCGGGTGTTCGGCCCGAATCAGTGGCCACGCTTCCACCAGGAATCGAAGTCCCTTCCTTTCGTCATCCCTTCCGAGAAAGGCGACGGTACCGGGCCGCTTCTGAGTTCCGCCGTATTGCCCAACGTCGATCCCGTTGGGAATGATGCGCACGCGACCGGTGTCGGCCACAACGCGGGCTGCAATCGGGCTCACTGCGGTCATCACGGCGAGGCGGGCAAACCATCTGCGTGTTAGCGGTCGCCCGAAGCGATAGACCAGACTTGCGGCCCGTGACACGTCGGCGTGGAAGGTCCCGACCAGCGGAACCGTGGCCCGCCGCATCGCAGACAGCGACACCTGCGGCATCAACGGCTCGTGAATATGGGCCACATCGACGTTCTCCAACGCCTCGACCACTCGCCGCGACGCAGTTGCCGAAAGCGCAATCGGAGTGGCAGCGCCATTGGCCGGGACGACGGTTGTGGCGCCCACCGATACGAAGTCGAGGTCCGGGTTGGTACCTGGCCCAATCAGCTTCACCTCGTGCCCGGCTTGCTGCAGCCACCGCTGCAGCCTGATTACCTGGTCCTGCACTCCTCCGGCGGCGCCCAGATCGTACGGACACACCAGACCAACCCTCATGCCCGTTGCTCACGATCAGAAGGCCAGTTGGGCACAAAAAGATGCCAATCCTCGGGGGCCTGGCGAATCATGTCCTCGAGGACGTGCGCAAACGTCTGGACTCCGGCAGCGATGCGTTCTTCGCGGTCGCCGTCGGTAGGCAGCGGCAGCGGATCGGCCACCCTGTAGGTGTGGCCCCGACCCGGCTTGAAGTACGACCCGACGACATGAATCGGCGCTCCGGTTCGGTCTGCGAGCGCGACCGGACCCGCCGGCATGGTTGTCTCCTCACCGAAGAAGGCAACAGGGACCCCACGCCCGGACAGGTCGCGATCAGAGAGAAGTGCTACCGTCCCGCCGGCTTTGAGCCTCTTGGCCAGCTCGCCGGTTGCCCGCAGCCCCTTACCGATCAGCACTATGTCGATGCCGACCATGTTGCGGACCTTGACAAACCACTCGGTGATCAGCGGATTGGGCAGGTTCTCGGCTGCGGCCAGCACTGGTACCCCAATCGATTCGGCGACAGCCCCGGCCACCTCCCAGTTGCCCATATGGGGCAACACGAGGATGATGCCCTGCCCTGCTTCCTTGGATCTGTGCAGCGATTCCTCGTTGATCACATCGGCGTGCTCGACGATGCCCGCCTTCCGATCGGGCCGCAGCCAGAACACCTCGGCCCAGTAACGGCCGTAACTAGCAAACATCGCTTTCGACCGGTCAGTGATGTCAGCTTCAGCCCCGAGTACCCGGCGCAGATGACGCTGTACGAGCTGTCGTCTCTTGGGTGCGATGTACCAGGCGGCCTTTCCAAGTCCCTCCCCAAGTCGTCGCATTGCGGCCTCGGGGAGGGCGCCCAACAGCGCGGTGAAGACTCGATATCCGAAGTAGCCGAGACGATCCTTCACGTGGGTAGCTGGTTGTCGTCGGTCAACTGCTGCCATGTACGGCGGATGCGCTGGCCGACAGTCAGGCCCGATAGCACGACGAATACCCACAGCATCGGGTGGAGCACCTTGAGCCCCAATCCGGCGAGAATCAAGCCGACCAGCAGCAGGATCATGCGTTCTGCGCGACCCATCCATCCCCCGCGGCCTTCTGCTCCCCAGCTCTCGGCCTTGGAGCGCACATACGGAGTGAGCAGCGAGAACGCCAGCCCGATGACACACAGCATCAGGCCGGTCTCGTCGGTGCGCAGGCTGAAGGTCAATCCTGCCCAGACTGCAACTTCGCCGAATCTATCGGCCATCGTGTCGATGAATGCGCCCCGGATCGAAGCCGTCCCTTGATAGCGGGCCAGCGGACCATCTAGCGCGTCGAGCACCGCACCGACCCCGGCGATGAAGGCACCGAGCGCATACCGCTCCACCGCAATGAACGCGGCTCCGACGAGCGTCACCAATAGACCAACGATGGTTATCGCGGTCGGTGTCATTCGGGCCTTGGAAAGGCCAACGGCTATAGGATCGAGGATCGGGGCCAATCGACTTCGGCCCCGTAAATCGAGCAAAGTGGTCTCCTTCTGCCCGGAAAGGTACCACGACGGATGGCCGTTTCATCGTCTGGCTACAATCCGCGCCAGCAGAGATCAAAGAGGAAAGGCAGTTGGAGCGGCATGGACGAGCATGGAGCCACGTTACACATAGGCGAAAAGTCCCTCGAGTTGCCCGCCGTAGCTGCCCATCAAGGCAACTCTGGCGTCGACATCAGCAAGCTACGCGCCTCAGAGGGGATCGTCACATACGATCCGGGTTTTGCCAATACGGCCTCTGCCCAATCGACGATCACCTACATCGACGGCACGGCCGGGAAGCTGACTCATCGCGGCTACCCGATCGAGCAGCTGGCGAACAGTTGCTCGTTCCTCGAAGTGGCCTACTTGCTCTTGTTCGGCCATCTCCCCAACAAGGTCCAGCTCGAGGAGTGGCAGGACTCGATGAAGCGCCACAGTCTCCTCAACGAGGAGTTGAAGCGTTTCTTCAACGCCTTCCCCAAGAAGGCCCACCCCATGGCGATCCTGTCGTCGGCCACCAACGCCATCTCGACGTTCTACGAGGAGTACCACGATCCTCAGGACGATGAGGCCATCATCCAGAGTGCGCAACGTCTGCTGGCGAAGATGCCGACGGTTGCCGCCTGGTCGTACAAGAAGTCGACAGGCTTCCCCTACATCTACCCCCGCAATGATCTCAGCTATGTGGAGAACTTCCTTCACATGATGTTTGCGCTACCGACCGAGCCGTATCACGTCGACCCGGTCATCACGAAGGCACTGACTGTGCTGCTGATCCTCCACGCCGACCATGGACAGAACTGCTCCACCGCCACGGTCAGGTTTGTCGGGTCGAGCCAGGCGAACCTCTTCGCATCGGTAGCGGCGGGTATGAACGCTCTCTGGGGACCGCTTCACGGGGGCGCCAACCAGAAGGTGGTCGAGATGCTCTCGGACATCGCCAACGACCCGAACGCCACGACCGAGTCGTACATCGCCCGCGCCAAGGACAAGAACGATCCGTTCCGGTTGATGGGCTTCGGCCACCGGGTCTACAAGAACTATGACCCCCGGGCGCGCATCCTCAAGAAGTTCGCAGACGATGTTCTCGACCGTGTCAAGGGCGACGACCCGATGCTCAGGGTTGCGCAAGAACTCGAGGAGGCTGCCCTCAGCGACGACTATTTCGCCAGCCGCAACCTCTATCCAAACGTCGACTTCTACTCGGGGATCATCTTCCGCGCCCTTGGATTCCCACTGCGGATGTTCACGGTCTTGTTTGCCATCGGGCGGCTGCCGGGATGGATCGCCAACTGGAAAGAGATGAATGAGGATCCGGCTACCCGGATCGCACGTCCGCGCCAGATCTACATAGGCGAGGAGTCGCGCAAGTTCGTGCCCCTCCATCAACGAAAGTGATGTAGACCTGCACCCAAGATGAGGGCCAACCGAGACCTGACCGATCAACCGGCTGGTTGTACCGCCTCGGCGTACGTCTCGAGTATTTCGCCGGATCGACCATCGACACGCACGAGGCCTCGTTGACTGGGCGGATCATCGGCGGAGAAGACGAGCACATTCCAAACCGGACGAGCCAGGATGCCTTCGAAACCGAGCACCGCGGACGCGTGCCCGACGGGAAACTCAGTGGCCCGGTTGGCGGCCGTCAATGCAACCTTGTCGCTCACCTGGAGACGGTGACCGGCAACAAGGTGAAAGCCGCCAATGGCTATGAGTATCGCCACCATGGCCCACATGCCGCTCGGCAGACCGAGGGCGATAGCGACGATCACGATCGCGGCTGCGGCGAAGTAGACCATCCCGGCGCGACGGCGACGCGCCGGGTCCGGCACTTCGTAGGGTCCGACCAGATTGGCATCCAGGTCATCGGGCATGCCTGCGGCAGCGGCGACGTCTGCATCAACCTCGATTAGCGGCAGATCAGGCCGGCGATCGGTGGGCCGACGGTCCGTCATAGGCCGGCGTGCGCCTTCTCGTAGGCGGCCTGATCAACCACATCTTCGCCGCGATTGCGGTGCCAGCGGTCCCAGACCACCAGCATCGAAGGCAACACCAAGACACTGGCAACCAGGGCAAAGACGATCGCCCAGAACGTCACCTCGCCGAGTTGCTGGAACGGCTTCAAAGTCGAGGTCATCAGAATGCCGAAGCCGGCTGCGGTGGTGAACGCCGAGCCCGCGAGCGCTCCACCGGTATGAGTGGTGGTGGAGCGGATGGCCTCTTCCGGGTTGTCGTAGCGCTGCCGGTCCTCCTCGTAGCGGTGCGTGATGTGGATCGTGTACGGCACCCCGATACCGATAGCCAGATTGGCGATCATCGCCGTCACCGGGTTGAACGAGATCCCCCGTGCCGACATCACGCCAAACACCCACAGCACGATCAGAACGACCGGGAGGATCGTGATGACGCCCAGGAACGGACGCCGCACCTCGATGTAGAAGGTGAGGACGAGCAGCGCCATTGCCGCCAGAATCGTGATAGCCAGCGACGATGCCTGGCTGTCCTGCA
Organism: Acidimicrobiia bacterium; assembly: GCA_030064765.1. GTDB lineage: Bacteria > Actinomycetota > Acidimicrobiia > Spongiisociales > UBA5794 > JAAETI01. The sequence goes on from JASJEG010000023.1 coordinate 8,080, forward strand.
GGGCGCTGACCACACCGGCGCTGATGATGTTCTGGTTGGTGGGAACGGCGGTAACCCCCACGGCTACAACCGGCTCGAAGTCCTCTCTGAGGTCCTCAGCCAGTTGTCCTGCTCCTGCTTCGCCGGCCTGCGTGGAGACGCCAACGTCGATGTACCGATAGCTGCCATCCACTTTGGCAATGGTGCGTGCCATGACCTCAGGGGAGGCAGTGAAGGCCTGGTCGTAGAGAGCGGCAACGTCGGTGTCCGGAGCCACGGTGAGATCCTGCTGAAGACCGCCGGCAAATGCGATGGCGGCAAAATCGGCGTCATAGGTCTCCGGGTTACCCCCCTGGTCGGGCGGTTGCACCAACTGAGCGATCGCCGATACCGGAGACTCTGCTGCGGCTCGGGGGCCGAACTGAATCACGTTCTCGGTGTCACCCAGATTGTCCCACGCTGCCACGAGCGCATTGTGGACGTCGGGAGTGGCGACATCCCCCTCGATGATGACCTCGGTCTCTTCGCCGAATCCCCCGGCGAATTCCTCTGTGATCGTGTCGAACGTCTCCAGCAGCTGGTTGCCCTCGGGCACGAAGTCGGTGAAGCTGAAGGTTGTGTCGAGTCGGGTAAGGCCGATGAAGCCGGCCACGCCGAGAATCCCGGCTGCAATGAGCGTGGTGACGGCGTACCTCTCGGCGAGGACTGCGGTCGAACCCATTAGGCGCGGCAGGATGCGCTCGCTCTGGTGACCGAAAGCTTGTCGCTCCAGATGGCCGGCGCGCTCCGCCCGCTTGTCGAGAAGGGTGCGAATCGCCGGAACGACTGTCAGCATCAGCACGAAGGCCGAGCTGATACCGACCGCAGCCAGAATGCCGAAGTCGCGCAGCGCCGTCACCGGATTGACCACGTTGGTTAGGAAGCCGACCGAGGTTGTTGCCGTCGCCAGTACCAACGCAACACCGACGGTCTTGGTGGCCCGAGTGGCCGACTCGGTGATTTCGACATTGGCGCCGATCTCCTCCCGGTACCGGCTGGTCATGTGAATGGCATAGTCGACACCCAAACCGATCAACAGGATTGGCAGGATTTGGAGGATCTCGTTGAAGTTGCCGATGATGTTGAGATACTTCGGACCGAGGATCACACCCGCACCGTTCATCCACACGATCGACAACACGATCACGAACATCGTCAGGCCCATGTCGGCGGCGGCACGACGCAGGGAGCGGAATCTGGTCATCCGACCCTTCGGATGAATCCAGAAGACAAACATCAAGATGGCGATGATGATGAGGAAGGCGGTCCCGAAGAGACGTCCGATCTCACTGTCGAACTCGCTGGTGTCGGCGAAGAGGAGAGCAAAGCTGAAGGCAGCAGGTTCCGACACTGCATAGTCGCCACTGCTGATAGCGTCCGCCATGTCGACTTCGATCCCCTGGAGCAGGGTGAAATCGGGATCGTCGAGATCAGCAACGTTCAGGAACACGACCATGATGCCGGTCTGTGCCTGCGGGATCGAAAGGTCCGAGCTCGCTCCGTAGAGACCTTCTACCAACCCACGGGTCTCGGGTGGGGTTTGCTCCAAGCTCTGCAGCAGGCCGTCTTTGACATCGGCGTCTGTGAGGTTGGCCACCAGAGTGTCGAACGCAACACCCATCTCATCCGCCCGCATTTGCAGCCCTTGCAGCAGCGGGTCCATGAAACCGACGACATCTCCGCCGGGCCGCCCGACCATCAACTGGCTCGCTTCGCTCCCCATGATTGCCTCGCGAATCACCAGGTAGTCGCGCAGACCGTCGGCGCTGATGAGATCTCCTCCGTTCCGGGCGGTGACCACCACCTGCACGGGCTCTTCGGAGTTGTCGGAGAAGTAGTCGGCGATCACATCCTGGGCCAGGAACTCTGGCGAGTCGGGGGAGAATCCCTCGTTGCCGGTGGCGGTTTCCTGCTGTGGCAAGAAAGCACCAAAGAAAAGAGTGATGATGAGCGTGCCCGCGATGATGCCCCATGGGGAGCGACGGACCATGCCCGAGAGCAACCTGACGAGAGTCTTCACTTGGCTTCTTCCTTCGAAATGGAGGCCCGACTGGCCATATGAGAGTGGGCAGACAAATTCAAGTGACTGAGCTTACCCGCGCCGCGACTTAGCGCTTGTCGTTGTGGTGCGCGCGATCAACGTGGTGCTCGGCACAGCTCGACAAGAGATGCCGCTACCTCGTCCAACGCAACACCGCGCCGCTCGTCCTCGCCGCGGAGGCGGAGGCCTGCGGTCTGGGCAGCGACGTCGCTGTCTCCCACCACCAGCACTGCCGGGTGCTTCTGGGTAATGGCTCGTCGGATCTTCTCCCCTACGGTGTCGTCAGCGGCGTCGACGTCGATACGGAGACCTTCGGTGTGCAGACGCTCCGCCACTTCCGATGCGTACGCAACGTGTCGATCCGCAACCGGCACGATGGTGGCCTGCACCGGCGCCAGCCAACCTGGGAGGGCGCCGGCGTAGTGCTCGACGAGGATGCCGACAAACCGCTCGATCGAACCCATCAGCGCCCGGTGAATCATGACAGGACGCTCCCGGGTGTTGTGGTCGCTCGCGTACAGCAAGTCGAAATTGTCAGGTTGCGCAAAGTCAACCTGAAGCGTCGAGAGCTGCCAACGCCGCCCAATGGCATCGCGAACATGTACATCGATCTTGGGACCGTAAAAAGCGCCCTCCCCCTCGGCCACCTCGTACGGCAACTCAGCCGTCTCCAGCGCGAGCCGCAAGGCATCTTCTGCCTTGTCCCACAGGTCGTCGCTGCCGATGTATTTCTCGGGATCCTTGGTCGAGAGATCGGCTTCGAACTCGGTGAACCCGAAGTCGCGCAGCACCATCAGGGTGAAGTCGAGCAGGTTCTGCAGCTCGGCGGCAATGTCCTTCTCCTCACAAAAGATGTGGCTGTCGTCCTGCGTGAAGCCCCGCGCCCGCATCAGCCCATGGATGACGCCTGACCGCTCATAGCGATAGACGGTGCCCAACTCGAACAGGCGAAGCGGCAGTTCGCGGTAGCTCCGGCTCCGACTGCCGAAGATGAGTATGTGGAAGGGGCAGTTCATCGGCTTCATCCGGTACTCGGTCGTCTCGTCGAGCACCATTCCCGGATACATGCCCTCGGCGTAGAAGTCGAGATGCCCCGACTGCTGCCAGAGATCGGCTTTGGCCACATGGGGAGTGGCAACGATCTCATAGTCGTGGGCAAGATGGGTACGCCGGCTGTAGTCCTCGATGATCGTGCGCAGCAACCCACCCTTGGGATGCCAAACAGCAAGACCGCTCCCCAACTCGGACGGGAAGGAGTAGAGCTCCAACTCCTGTCCGAGCTTGCGATGGTCCCGTCGCTCCGCCTCCTCGAGACGCTCGAGATACGCTGCCAGCGCCGCCTTGCTCTCCCACGCGGTGCCATAGATTCGCTGCAGCTGCGCCCGATTCTCATCGCCGCGCCAGTACGCCCCGGCGGATCGCATCAATTTGACCGCTTTCAAGCGTTTGGTGGACGGCACGTGGGGCCCGCGACATAGGTCGACAAACTCGAGGTTTCGATACACCGATACCTCGGACCCCCCGGCACCTTCTTGTTCGTCAACCGATTCAATGATCTCGGTCTTGAACGGCTGGTTTCCAAAGACGTCGAGCGCTTCGGCTACCGAAAGCTCATCGCGCTCGAAGGGTTGATCCTCGGCGATTATCTCCGCCATCCGCTCTTCGATGCGTTCCAAGTCCTCCGGGGTGAACGGCTGCTCCACCTCGAAGTCGTAGTAGAAGCCGTCGGCTATCGGCGGCCCAATGGCGAACTTGGCCCCGTCGAAAAGGTCGAGCACGGCTTGCGCCATGACGTGCGCTGCCGAGTGACGCAACACATGCCGCCCCTCCTCAGAATCCTCCGTGACGATCTCCACCATCCCATCCTGGGCTATGGCCCGATTCAGGTCAGTGGCGACACCATCGAGCTTCACCGCCACGGCAGCCTTGGCCAGCCGAGGACCAATGCTTGCTGCGATCTCGGCCCCGGTGACGTCCGAGTCGTAGCGGCGCTCGGATCCATCAGGGAAGGTGATTGTCACGGACACGGTCAACCTCTCGACGTTTGGCGGGTAAGAGTAACCCAATGTGATGCACACCCGGCGCTGGCGTGGGACAATGGTCCCAACCTTGAAAGAAGGGCGTGTGGTGAAGGCACTCGATGTTGCACAAAAACTGGCAGAGGGAGGCCGAGTTCACGAGCTGACCGGGATGGAGCGCGGCCAATCGGCCAATCGCGTCTACCGGATCTGGCGCGGCGACGGCACCGAGGTTGCGAAGATCTATGGCACTCCGGCGCGCGAGCGCAGAGAGACCCATGCCCTAGAGGCTCTCGCCGAGATTCCTGGTACGCCGAAGATTCTCGAACGTGGTCTGGAAGGTGACCTTCACTGGGCAATCTTCGAGGACGCCGGACGGTGGAACTTGGAGTCGCTTCCCGAGAACCCGGGCTTGGCTCGCAAGTCCGGCAACATTCTCCGATCAGTCCACGAGACATCTTCTGAGAGGATCACCAACCTGAGCCGGGGCATGGACCAGGAGTGGATCGCGGTTGACTTCCTGTCGACGCTGCGCCGTCTCGAACGGTACCGGCGACGACTCGAGATCGAGTCGAGCATCTTGGATGATGCTCGCGAGGTCCGGCCGCCGTTTGCATCCGACCCCCACAGTGCGCACACCAATCCGGCGCCGGACAACTTCGTAGTAGACGATGACGGCAACGTCACACTCATCAACTGGGAATGGGCGACGGTCGCCCCGGTCGAGTGGGATCTCTCGAAGGCAACCTGGCTGCTGGGCCTCCACGCCGGCCCGTCGGCAGCTGCGGCCTTCCAGGAAGGTTACGGACGCTCGCTCGACCAATATCAGCTCGACCGCTGGGTCGTTTACCACAGTGCGATGACGCTGGTCTTCCGCGTCGAACAGTCGATGGACGCTGCGATCGGCGCTCACGATACGTATCTCTCGGAGTTCCGGCGCGCCGTCGCCGCCTCAACCCTCAACGCTGGGGCCTAGCGGCGGCGCAAACGCCTGGATAGCTCGAGTTCGCTCGAATCCCAGTCTGTCGTATAGCTCGAGGGCACGCACGTTCGAAGACTCGACATAGAGCATTGCCTTCCTGGCATGCCGCGTCGCGGAGAGATAGTCGAGCCCGACGGCGACGAGAGCCCGACCCAGGCCTCGCCCCTCCCACGACGGTATTACACCGATGATGTAGATCTCTCCGCTGCCATCCTCATGCATCTTGGTCCAGCAACTGCCCACGAGTACATCGCCATCCCAGGCAAGCAGGAACCCATCGGGATCAAACCATGGCTGCGCCATTCGTTTCTCGAGGTCACGGCGCGTCATGTCTCCGTTCTCAGGGTGGCCGGCGAACGCTGCGTTGTTCTTCTCGAGCCAGGCCGCTTCGTCCATGCCCATCCGAAACGAGGTCAGCTGCACGTCGGGTAGCGATGTATCGAGGTCCAGCACCGGCAGCGGGCGCCGCATCTCCCAGAGGGTACGTCCCCGCTTCCAGCCAAGCGTCTCCGCCGCCTCGCTGACATACTCACTCCTCGACCACAGCACCAACGCCGTGCCTGCAACGTCCTGCGACAGGCTGGTGATCAGTTCGCCGGTCACCTGTGGGTTGCGGTGGCCGGGCGCCATCGTCACCTCTAGCGCCCAGTGTCCGGTGAATTCGCCCGAGCCGCGGTGCCAGGCCGCTTGGCCGTATCCCACCACGGAGCCTTTGGCGTCGAGCGCCACCCGTTCCCGAGCGTCCAGGCGGCCCTCGAGCCGCATCGCCTTGTACTCCGAGAGCGGCGGCGTCTCATCGACGACCCGCACCTCTTCGATGAGCGCAAGCATTTCGTTGCGGCTTTCTGGCCGCAATTGCACCATCGTGTAACCCAAGCTGCCTCCGACTCCGTAGTGCCCCATTGGAACCTCGTTCCGCGGAGAAGGGCACTTCGGCCGTATCCTATGCCCGTGAGCAGAGTCGGTCTCGTATTGGGCGGTGGTGGTATCACCGGTGCTGCGTTCCAATTTGGCGCGCTGCTCACGCTGCAAATGGCCACAGGATGGAACCCAAACAACTCCGAGGTGGTTATCGGAACGTCTTGCGGCGCTCTCACCGGCGCAATGGTCCGCGGCAATCAGTTGTCCTTGGAGACCTTCATCGGAAACGCCTCCAACCGCGAAGAGGTTGCCGAGGTGCTCCGAGAGCGGGTCTACCGCCGCAGCCGACCCTCCGGGGTAGTGCGCTGGATGCGCCGTGGGGTTCTCCCCGGATTGCGCCGACCCGACCTCAATCTCGTGCTCGGTAGCCCTTCGATCCATTCGACGGAAGGCATCGCCGAGTGGGTGCAATCGGCTCTCGGCGACTTGGCGAATACCTGGCCGGACCGGGCAACCGTGATCGTTGCCTATGACCTGCACGAACGCCACAGAGTCGCGTTCGGCACCGAAGAAGCACCACCCGCCAGCCTCAGGAACGCAGTGGCTGCATCCGCTGCCGTCCCTTTCGTTTTCCAGCCGGTCATGATTCGGGATCGATGGTACGCAGACGGGGGCATCGCCAGCGGCACATCCATCGACCTCTTACTCGGATCAGAGGAGCCACTCGACCTGGTGATCGTCGTGGCACCGCTGGCGGCCGCGGAGCGCCGCCCGGGGGCCCGCTTCTATGAGGACATCTTCGACAGATTTGGACGCACTGCACTGGAGCAGGAGGTAGCGCTCGTTCGAGAGAACTGGCCGGATGCCGAGTTCCTGATCCTCCGTCCCGATCACCGCGTTCTCGCGGCCGCACGACCCAATCCAATGTCGGCGGAAGCAGCCATGCCCGCCTTCTTGAGGACACTCCGGTCGATGAAACACGAACTGGCTGCGCCCGCAACGTGGGACCTGCTGAAACGGCACATCGTTGCCCGTTCCGAGATCTGAATCCCACGACCGGGCTCGTACACCGGTCAAAAGGGCTTGAGGTGCCCGTTCAATCGAGATCGATCAGGTAGCCGCCATATCGATGAGATCGATCAGGTCACCTCGCGCAGCTCCTCGAGCAGGCGATCCACCTTGTCGCTGATATCGGCGGCAGACTCGTCTGGCGGAGCACCTTCCTCCGCCTCCACGACCTCGAGATGGGGCCCTTGATCCGCGGCCGGTTGCTCTTCAGCGTGGGGTACTTCCTCGGACTGCGGAGTGGGGACGTGCTCGGACGGGAAATCGGCCTCTGGTTGGACGGATTCCTCGGGCTCTGCCGGCGCCTCGGCATGCATATCGCGGGGTTCGGCAACGGCGCCCGGGTGCCCGCCGATGGCCTCTGCTTGCTGTAGGCCTTCTGGGTGATCGCCAGCCTCCGGCTGTCCCGGGTGCTCTGGTGCGATCGCAGGGGTGTCATGCGGCTCCGCGACGTGAGCCTCGGGCTCGCCACCTACCTCTGCTGTGGCAGGTTCCGGCGCCGGTTCGACGGGAGCCGCTGCGGCAACATGCTCCTCGGCCGCCCGTTCGAGAACACTGGGGTCTTCTGCGATCTCCTTGGCTCGGTCCAGCGCTCCATCAAGAGCTTCACGGGCGCTCTGGATCTGCGGACCGGTCTCTGCCTGGATTGCTGCCAGCGCGCCTTCGGCGGCCGCCACGCTCTCCCTCATTCCCTGAATGCGTTCTACGAGGAGTTGGCTTTCTGCGAGCGCAGCTTGAGCCACCTCCCCGGCACGGGACCGCGCTTGCTCGTCGATGGCCGCAGCTCTCGCCTCCGCCGAGCGAGTGAGTTCGTCAGCCTTCGCAGTTGCCTCAGACACCACGGCTTCTGCTTTGGCCCCGGCCTCTTGCTCCATCTGCGTCGCCTGGTCGCGGGCACCTGCCAGTAGCTCTTCCTTCGCGTGGGCAGCAGCTTTCAGGGTTAGCCGCAAAGCCTCCTCGGACTCGTTGGCATCCTGCACTTTCGCCTGCAGTGACTCGATGGTGGATTCGAGCTCAGCAATGCGCCGCTCGCGCTCACCGACGGCGGTTGCGATCTCAGACAGGTGGGCGTTGACGGCATCCGGGTCGTAACCGCGCCGATTTAGCTCGAACTGACGACCTGTGATGCTCCGATGTGATAGGTCCACGCTTTCCCTCACTGTGCTGCTGTTATCGATACTACGACCTAGGGTCGCCTTGCGAACTCCGCATGGGAATAGGTCGCTCGACCCCTAGACGCATCGGCAATTGGTGTGCTTTAGTTGAGCTAAACCACTCTCAGCAGTCAAGATAGCTACGGAAAACGCAAACAAGAGGACGACAGAGATGAGCTTGGTCGACTACGTCAGAATACTTCTCTACCGAGTATCGGGCGAAGAGCGTGGTGCCTCTCTGGTCGAATATGCATTGTTGGTTACTCTGATCGCGGCAGTTGCATTCATAGCGGTTGCCAGCTTTGGCGGTGCTCTTTCGGGCGAGTACAGCGAGATAGCCGATTCAATGCCATAGGTCAGCCAGGGGGAACCCGCTACAAATCGGGGGAAGGCTTCGAGGACCGGGTCCGCATCAGCGGGCTCGGTTCGTCGCGTCGAAACCGAGCCGATCGCGCTCCGCGGACCGGCCGGAAGGCGGTTCCCGGTGGCTGATGCGATCCTGTCACCCCTCGCCGCCCTCTCCCCCCTCGGTTGCCGCTGCGGATTCTCATCCAATTCCTAACTGTGAAACGGAATCCTCACGTACCTCTTATTGTTCTGAGTGAATATATACCCAGCAATAGACTGGGATTTGAACGACAAGGATCCGGCATGAACATGGAAAACCCACAACCCGGGCCGCTCGGCTCCGAGCCGCCGGTCCCCACACCTGAGATGCTCGATTGGGCCGCTCCTAGCCCCGAACCAGCGCCCATCCCAGAGCCTGTCGAGCCGCCCGCCCCGCCGCGGCGCGAGAAGCCCTCCAGCCAGGGCGACTGGAAGTGGTTTGTTGCAGCCGCGGTCGTCGCCGCAGCCTTTACGACTGGGGCTTTCGTTGCCGCCAGCGATACCGCAGAGACCGCCGACGCTCCCAACGCAATGCCCGTAGCCGTCACCACCCCGCCGACGACCACTCTGCCCCCGGTCACGGCGGCCCCGGCACCCGTCGTCGAGCCTGCTCCGATCGACACCACCACCCTGTTGCTGGATGCCTCGTTGGTCGGGGACACGGTGATCCCGTCCGTCGTGACCGTCGAGATCACCGGAGAGGTGCTCGGCGAGACCGGGCGAATCGGATCTGGGTCCGGTGTGGTCTTTGATGACCAAGGTCACATCATCACGAACGACCACGTCGTTGCTGCCGGCAGCAGCTATCAGGTCGTGCTGGCCGACGGGCGGGTGTACCCGGCTGAGCTGATTGGTACCGACCCAACCACCGACCTGGCCGTGCTCTCTATTGGCGCACAAGACCTTCGGCCAATCGCTATCGGCAGCTCCGACCAGCTCGCCGTCGGCGATCCGGCGGTTGCCGTCGGCAGCCCGCTCGGACTCCAAGGGACGCCATCGCTGACCGTTGGTGTTATCTCAGCGTTCGGGCGCGAGGTCCAGACAGATGCCACCACCCGCCTGTTTGGCATGTTGCAGACGGACGCCCCGATCACCCAAGGATCGAGCGGTGGTGCACTCGTGGACGGCGCCGGTCGCCTGGTGGGCATCACCACGGCGGTGGGTGTCAGCGAGGTTGGCATCGAGGGAATCGGGTTTGCCACTCCGATCGAGGTCGTTACCAGGGTCGTCGGTGAGCTCATCGCCAGCGGCGAGGCCAGCAATCCCTTCCTCGGGATCTTCGGGGAGACATCCTTCGCCGACACCCTAGATGGCGGCAGTGCGCCTGTGGGCGTGCGGATCGAGTCGATCGAATCAGACACGGCGGCGCAGGCGGCCGGACTGAACGCAGGCGACGTGATTGCGGCCGTTGACGGTACTTCCATCAAGACAATGGAAGAGCTGGTGTCGCTGCTGCGACGGTATGGATCCGGGTCATCTATCGAACTCACTCTCGAAGATGGCTCGACTATCGCAGTGACCCTGGGCGAACGCCCGGAGGCCTAGAGGGACTCGCAGCCTGCTCCTTGGTAGCCTTCGCCGGGCTACCAAGGAAGCACGATCAGCACCTCAAAGCACAGCGCCGGTTTCGTCGAACTCGACAGGCTCGACCCGGTAGCCACCTTGCAGCCAGGCGAGTCGCGCTCCCGCACCGGATCGGGGCAACGCTTCAAGCCTTGCCCCCCTAGAGAACCTGCTGAGCCGCGTGGCTTCCTCGATCTCGACGGAGGAACGGGCTCGTGAGCTACGTGATCGGAATCGATTCTTCGACAACCGCAACCAAGGCCCAGCTCGTGGACGAGGTTGGCAAAGTGGTGGCGGTTGCATCGAGCGGATACTCGTACGACACCCCGCAACCGCTGTGGAGCGAACAGGACCCCGAACTGTGGTGGCAGGCCACCAAAGAGGCCATCGCTGCGGTGCTGGCGGATTCGGGTGTACCAGGTTCTGCGGTGAAGGCGATCGGGCTGACCGGCCAGATGCACGGGCTGGTTTTGCTGGATGAGCATGGTGAGGTGCTGCGGCCGTCAATCCTGTGGAATGATCAGCGCACCGCGGCCGAATGTAACGAGATCCGAGAGCGCATCGGCAAGCATCGACTCATCCGGATCACTGGTAACGATGCGCTGACCGGGTTCACGGCACCCAAGATCCTGTGGGTACGCAACAATGAGCCTGCGGTATTCGCCCGGGCCGCTCACGTGCTCCTCCCCAAGGATTATGTACGGTATCGCCTGACCGCCGAGTATGCGTTGGACCGAGCCGGCGGGGCGGGCACCATCCTCTTCGACCTCGCGGCGCGGACTTGGTCGGAAGATATCCTCAACGCGCTCGATCTCGATCCCGGTCTTTTTCCACCAACGTTCGAGGGTCATGAGACGACTGGTTTGGTGACCGCAGCGGCCGCCGCGGCAACCGGGTTGGTAGCGGGAACACCGGTAGTCGCCGGTGCTGGCGATCAGGGTGCCAACGGCATCGCCGTCGGCGCCATCGACCCTGGGGTTGTCGGACTGTCGCTTGGCACGTCCGGTGTCGTCTTCACCGCCACGAGCGAGCCCGCGATAGAGCCAGCAGGGCGCCTCCACGCGTTCTGTCACGGGGTAGCCGGGCGCTGGCACTTCATGGGCGTGATGCTCTCGGCCGCCGGCAGCTTCCGTTGGTTCCGCGATGCCCTCGCGCCGGGGAATGACTTTGCGGCTCTAGCAAGGGCCACAGGTCAGATAGCAGCTGGGAGCGACGGGCTCCTGTTCCTCCCCTATCTCACGGGGGAACGAACTCCGCATCCGGATCCGCTGGCGCGCGGCGGCTTCATCGGTCTGACTGTTCGGCATTCCAGAGATCATCTGGCCCGAGCAGTACTGGAGGGGGTGTCGTTCGGGCTGCGTGACAGCTTCGAGCTCATCCGAAACGCGGGGAGCGCCGACCTGACCGAGGTCCGGGCTTCGGGTGGCGGCACTCGCAGTCCCGAATGGCGCCAGATCCTCGCCGACGTGCTCAACACCGACGTTCGCACTGTGGCGACGGCTGAAGGTGCCGCACAGGGTGCCGCTCTCCTTGCTGCGATCGGAGCAGGGTGGTTCACCGATGCAGCTGCCGCCTCAGCCGAATGGCTACGCCTTGACCCTCCAACCAGCCCTGGTTCAGATGCCGCCATCTATGACGAGCTCTATACCGGCTACCGCACCTTGTACCCGGCGTTGCAGGACACCATGCACTTGCTGAGTTCGCTCGAGACACCGTAGGGAAGACGCCCACCGAATCACTGCATAGCTCCGGCGCTAATAGATGTGGTATTCGGTGGGGATATCCCCGGTGTAGCGCACGATCCACAAGCCGGTGTTCATGTCCGACACGTACAT
>JASJEG010000024.1 GCA_030064765.1 Acidimicrobiia bacterium
CGGCGGGCGGCGGTTGCATCGTCGGGCTCAGGAAGGATTTCCGCTGACATGTAGCCGGAGTACCCGACCTCACGCAGGACCGCCGCCAGAGGAGCGAAATCGATGTGGCCCTGCCCGGCGGCATGCCGGTTGCTGTCGGTGAACTGGACGTGAAGCATCTTCTGGCCTGCGTCGCGGAGTGCTCCCTCCAGAGACACCTCCTCGATGTTCATGTGGAAGGTATCCGGCAGCACCCCGATGTTGCTTGCGCCGACGTCGTCGATGAACTGAAGGGCATCGGCGACGGTGTTGATGAAGTTCGTCTCATAGCGGTTGATCGGTTCGACCACGAGCTGCACCCTCAGTGAAGCGGCATATTCGGCCAGATCGGCAAAGAACTCGACAGCCCTTTGGTAGGACAATCGTTGCTCGGCAGGGGTGCCTTCCAGTACCCCGCGAACTCCTCCAATCACCACAAGAGCCGGCCATGGTGCCGCCATGTCGACAATGCGCCGCATGCGTCCCATGAGACGCTTCCGTACAGCCTGGTCGGGGTCTACAGGCGCCCACCCATCGGAATAGAAGGACTGGCCTGTGGCGATCGCAGAGATGGGTATGCCGCGCTCGTGTGCGGCCTGGTTGCAGTCAACTACGTCGGGATCCTCTGGATCCCGCACGCTGATCTCGACGGCGTCGTAGCCGAGCTCCTGCACGGTGCTCAGTGCGGCCCGCCAGTTACCGGCGAACAGCAGTGGCGCGAAATCGGCCGGAGTGGGGGATATCGCAACGCTCGTGCGGAACGGCTGAGCTGCAGCCATGGCGCCCTCCAAGGTAGGCGGGCCCGGGCCAGAGGAGGTGACCCGAGCCCGCATTGGGTTGGTCGGTCGTCGGTTTGGTCTACGGCGGATACGCCAACGTGTAGATGTGTCTTCCGCCCTCTTCGAACGGTCCCTTCATGACGGCTTCGACGTCCTCCTTGGGACGCATGCTCAGCTGGTCGATCGGGGGCAGGACTCCGGCCGGGTACTTCTCCATGATGTCGTTCACCAAGCGCTCGAGGTAGTCGAGGATGGCGTTGACGCCGCCCCGAGCCTTCTCGGGATCGGCCAGAGTCGCATCGCCGACGGTGCCCTCGGGGGTCGAGACAACTTCCAGTGGCGAACCACCGACCTGCTGCCAGAACGGCAGCGGGCCTTCTTCGCGCGGTAGAGCCGACCCGGACTTGTTGATGTGGCCGGGAGGCATCAGCGGCTCGAACTTGGCTGACTCGAAGTACTCCGAGTTGATGAACTCCGGGAACAAGGCCATCGAGAAAGACGCCTCACACTCGTCACCATGGACAAACGGCGTCTCGAACGGGCCTCCATGCACCTTGTCGCGCAGATGCTCGGGGATCACGAACCACCAGTTGACATTGATGATGATCGACGGAACCTGGTACTTCTTGCCGAATTGGTGCATCGCCGTCGGGATGACGTAGTCCTGTCCGTGACCGTTCAGCAGAATCATCTTGCGGAAGCCGGCGTTCCAGAAACCGGCCATGACCGCGCGGAGATACGCAACGAAGGTCTCTTCCGGGATGATGATGCTGTGCGGCATCCCGAGGTGGTGATTCGGATGCGATCCGTACCAGATCGGCTGCGCGACCGTACACCCGGTGGCCTTTGCGATCTGCTCCGCCTGGCGGGTGACCAGGAAGGTGTCCTCACCGGGATTCTGTCCGAGACCATGGTTCTCGGTGCTCCCGATCGGGATGATGATCAGATCGTTCGTCTCGAGACGATCGTTGATCTCCTTTAGCGTCATGTTCTGGTAGTAGATGCCTGAGGCACTCTCCATATGACCGCCGTCGGGAGGGATTTGCCATTTGCTCACGCACACCTCCTATTTGGGTTGCGGTTCTTCCTTCGTTCTCGTCCTATCAGCCCTCTTGCTGATTCGGCTGGATCAGCACCTTGATGGCGCCGTCAATTCGTTTGGTGAATGTCTCGAACGCGGTGGCGAAGTCCACGAGTGGGAACCGATGGGTCGTGACTGCGTCGACATCGAGCCTGCCTTCGGCGATCAGGGGGATGACTTCCTCACAAGTGCCGGGATTTGCCCGGACTCCCATGAGATCCATCTCCTCGAACACGATGCGCTGCAGCGGCAGCACCACGGGTTCCGCCGGGATTCCAATGAGGGATACCCGGCCGCCCTTGCGAGTCATGGCGACGGCGTCGGCCGGCGTGGTGCCGCGCGCTGCGGTATCGATCGCGAAGTCAGCGCCGAGCCCGTCGGTGAGGTCGCGGACACCCTCCGGTCCATCGATCTGAGTGTTGTCAACGACTTCGAAGCCCATTGCCTCGGCGGTCTTCAGTCGTTCTCCGCCTCGCCCGACGATGATCACCCGCGATGCTCCCAGAAGGAATGCGAGTTGGCCTGCGAGAAGCCCCTGCGCGCCGGGACCGATGATTGCGGCGACGTCTCCGGGATAGATGCGAGCTCTTTTTACGGCGTGAAGCGCAATCGAACTGGCATCAACGAGTGCTGCCTGCTCGAGCGTCATCGAGTCGGGGATCGGGAAGACGCTCTTGATCGAGGTGTTGTGATACTGCCGCATCGCACCGGTCGAGTAGTGACCGTAGTGATGGTGACCGCGCTCCTCGTGTCCATAGTTCCAGCAGAGGTTGTAGCGCCCGATGGCGCACATGCGGCACGCCCCACAGCCATCATGAGCGGTTCCGGCGACACGGGTGCCGACTTCAAAGCCAAGCTCGGCGGATTGCTCTCCGGTTGCCACGATCGTGCCCGACCATTCATGCCCCGGGGTGTACGGGTAACCGGGTGGCCAGCCCTTCTTCAAGAAGTGGCCGGCGATGAGCTCGGTGTCAGTGCCACATATTGCGACGGAGTGGACTTCGCATAGGACCTCGTGTCTCGCCGGCTCTGGGACAGACGCCTTCTGCACCTCAAACTCATTTGGCCCAAGTAGAGCCAGGCCATCCATCGTGGAAGGGATCGTGTACTCGAGAGTTGCCATACTTGCTATCTCCTTGCCCTCTTCCTAGGTCTTTCGAAGGTTGAGCCGGCCACCGGTCGCTGCAGTGATTCCCCTCTCCACCGGGCCTTTGATACTGCAAACGATTGTACACATTCTTGGAGCTGGTTGGCAACCACGCAATTGGCAGCATTGCTAGCGACAGCAAACAGGCAATGGCACAGTCCGGTCTGCGCGATTGAGTCGTGAGGGCAACAGTCGCCGGCTAGGAGACCGCGGGTGGTGCGGTCGAGTCGCGAACCTCGAGATGGGGACGTAGCCGCGTCGAGGTGGGGAGGGTGCCGGCCCCGCTGTCCTCCGATGTGAGCAGAGTCAGCATTACTTCACCGGCGAGCGCACCCATTTCGTAGAAGGGGACCGAGACGGTTGTCATTGCAGGGTGAACCCGGTCGATGTATGCCATGTCGTCGAAGCCGGTCACCGAAACATCGTGCGGCACCCTGATTCCCCTCTCGGCGAGGACGTCATAGCAACCAAGGGCCATCAAATCGTTGGCGCCGACGATGGCCGTGAAGCGTGCCCCCGAGTCCAACAGGCGCTCACATGCTCTCCGGCCCTCATCGATATGGAACCCGTCGGTTTCCACGATGAGTTCGGGGGGCGTTTCAAGGCCTGAGCTGTGCATCCATGCAACAAAGGCTTGGCGTCGAATCACACCGTTCGATATGAACTGGGGACCCGCGATATGGGCGATATCGGTATGTCCCAGCTCAACGAGGTGACGGACGACGAGCCCGATCCCGGCGTGATCGTCGCAGGCGACGGAAGGGGCATCAATCGTGTCGGTTGTTCGGTTTACCAGGACCGTTGGCGCGGTTTGGTTCGTTGGGTTTTGCGGCAGGGTGCTGTGGATGTGGGCGTTGGCCACGATTAGGCCATCGACGTGTTGGTCGATGAGGATTCTGCTCGCAGATTTCGGAGTGCCGCAGTCGTCGCCGGCGCCCACTAGCAGCCAGTAGCCCTGGTCACGCAGACTCGCCTCTGCGCCCGCATAGAGTTGGGGGAAGACGGGGTTCAGCAGGTCGGGAACTGCCATTCCGATAGTCAACGTCCGGTTGGTGCGCAGCCCTCTCGCAAGCGGGTGGGGTCGGTACCCAAGCCGCTCTGCGGCGGCGAGGACCTTTTTTGCGGTCTTAGCGTTGACGATGGAGCGGGTCGCCGGGTTGAGCGCTCGCGATGCTGTTGAATAGTGTACGCCCGCTTCGTCTGCGACCTCGCGCAGGGTGACGGAGCTGAGCACTGTGTCGTCCTTCACGCTTCTCCCCTAATGGCACAACAGTCGCCGGATCTATGGCGATCGGAACCATCATACGGCACTCGTTTGCAGTATTTGCGCACTGGGACGTTGGCAGCCGGCCCGGGAGCGGGCCTATCTCCTGTTCATCCGGCCGAGCGATGGCCGCGTCGCTACGATGGCTCGATATGTCAGTCGCGACCTGCGAAGACCCCTGAAAGGTGCCTGCGATGCCCCGAATTCCGTACCCCGACCTCAACGAGATCGCCGACCCGGAGATCCTGGCGATCCTCGATCGAGCCCGTCGCAACGGCACCCCGCGGCCAGAATCGCAGGCAATCCGATCCCACGTCCCCGCCGTTGTGAAAACGTTCTCAGCCGCCTGGGAGGAGACCTTCGTCCAAGGAGTAGTCGACCACGCCCTCAAGGAGCTCTGCCGGGTCTACGTCACCAAGACGGTGGCCTGTGGCTACTGCGCCGCACAACGCTCCGTGGACGCTGCGATTGACGAGGATCACTACTCCGATCTGCTGGAGTTCAAGACCTCAGACCGCTACTCGGCCCGCGAGAAAGCCGCACTTGCCTATACCGATGCTGTCGTGTGGAACGCAGACTTTGCAGATGACGAACTGTGGCAAGAGCTCCACGATCAGTTTTCGCCGGCGGAGCTGGTCGAGCTCGGGTTCTTCATTGCACTCACATCAGGACAGCAGCGCTGGCTGAAGACGCTCGACATCGGTCATCGCGAGATCCTCGCCGACACCGAGGCAGGTTTGGCCACTGGCTTGTAGCCCTCAGAGACGAGCGACGGTCAACCCACCGTCGACGGTGAGGACCTGTCCCGTCGAATAGGGAACCTTGCCCGCTGCGAGCACCGACACAACCTCCGCCACATCGTCCGGCGTTCCCATCCTGCGCTCCAGGGTGAGCCCGTCCTCGATCAGCCGGTCGTACTTCTCTGCGGCCGGCGCAGTCATGTCGGTCCGGATCACTCCGGGGCGGACCTCGAAGACGTCGATTCCGTAGGCGGCCAGCCGGGTCGCCCACAGCTTGGTCGTCATGGAGAGCCCGGCCTTGCTGATGCAGTACTCGGCGCGGTTGGTGGTGGCAACCGTGGCGCTGATCGAGGTCACATTCACTATGCGTCCGCGAAACTCGCGGTCGGCCTTCCGTTCCTCGATCATGTGCTTGGCCACACCCTGGGTGATCAGAAAGGGGCCCTTGAGGTTCACCGCCAGCACAACGTCGAGGTCCTCCTCGGTCGCCTCGAGCATGTCCTTGCGCCCCGGCGATGTGATCCCGGCGTTGTTGACCAGTACGTCGAGGCGGCCGACCGTGCTGAGTGTCTCTTCGATCAGGCGGTCCCGGTGGCCGGAATCACCGATGTCGGCAGGGACATAGGTGACCGATCCGAGCTGCGACATCTGGGCGACGACGTCGGCGACCGCTTCCTGCGGGCGGGTACCGTTGATGACCACCCGGTAGCCCTCGCTGAGGAACCGTTCGGCGATACCGCGTCCGATACCACGGGTGCCCCCTGTCACCAGTGCGCTGCGGGCGGTCATCCCTCACCTCCTAGCGGGCCAAAGAACGTTGGGTAGTCGGTTCCGCCGATGAGCCTCTGCACGAGCAGTGCCACCTCCATCAGGTGATAGTCGCCCCACAACACAGATTCTCCCGAGGGCACTCCGTCGTCAGCCGGGGCGTGGTCCCACCCGTTCGGGCGGTGATAGACGCCATGCAACAGAAGGCCCTCATGTTCAGGGTCCAGGCTCAGGTAATCATCGTTGAGCAGGGTGCGCAGCACCGTCAGGCCGGCCTTCGTGTATCGCTCACCGGATCTATCGCCCCTGTTCTCCAAGTACCGACCGAGCCGAATCAGGCCCTGGGCTCCGATCGCGGCAGCCGAGCTGTCAACGGGCTCGTGAGCGTTGTGTGGATCGGCCGGTCTATCGAGGTAGTCGCCCAGCATCGTCAGGCCGGGAGCTCCGGTGTCCCAGTAGGGCACCCCATCGGTTGGGGTGTTGTCGATGAAGAAGTCGCACGACGCCCTCGCTGCTTCGAGCATCATCGATCGGATTTGGTCCCTTCCGCCGAGGGGATCCAGCTCGTCGTCGGCGACAAAGTCGAGGAACTCGAGCTGCTCGGGGAAGCCCGACATCACCCACGACAGGCCCCTGGTCCAGGTCGTGAATGGTGAGTACCCCTGCTGGGTGCTGGGCGCTCGGTAGTTGCCGTCGTTGGTGTTGAACAGAGATTCGTGAGCGACCCGACCGCGAACGTCATAGGTATCCCGGCCGGCGCCGTAGTACACGCTGTACTTCGCTGTCGCCGCTGCGTGCTGGATGCCCCGTTCCAGAAGCGAGATGGCCCGATCGTTCTCACCGAGCAGGCGGTGACCCAGCAGGTGCGACAGCATCAGAACCCGGACCGACCGCATCGTGTCGCAGAAGAGAGAGTGAGGTCCGTTGAAGGAATGAATGAAACCGCCGCCGTCCGCGGTGACGGTCCAACGCATTGCCTGCACAGCCCCGCTCACCCGGAGGGCATCCTCATAGAAGGCCAGTTCCCAGTCGTCGCGGGCTATGCGGCCTTCGAGCATCAGCCGCCGCAGATTGCCGTACGTACTGACGTTGTTGAAGCCGTGGTCGTGAACACCTTCGTGCGTAAGGTGAGGGGCCATCCGGTCGCGGGTCAGGCGACGGCCCAGCTCCAGGGCTTCGTCATCGCCGGTTGCGTCGAACTGCAGGATCGCCTCGCCGTATAGGAAGCCCTGGGTCCACTCGGTCCAGCTCTGCGACGTGTAGCGGCCGTTCACAGTGTGCACCGGGGTACCGGCGTCCGGTGAGTCCCGTTGGCAGAGGCCCTTGATCTTGGGCCCCGCAATGCGCCACAGCCGATCGAGCTGCGGAGCGAGCGATTCCGGCTGGAGTGTCGTGTCGATCTGGATCATGACCTACTCCGATTGTCTATGAGCAAGTGTGTCATCCGAGCCTGGCTCGCTTGGCCTTCTTGGCGGCGGCGATATCGACTCTGGCTTCGCTCTTCTTGTAGTGCTCGTCCAGCGGGAAGCAGCCGGACGCCGTACCGATACGCGGTCCCGTAGTGCAGTCGCTGAATGTCCGGCAGATGAGGCGCTGGTCGAGCTCACGCCCGGCGAGGACGTCGGCCGGCATGTTCGGGTAGCTCAATGCCATTCGGCCGAGGCCAACCAGGCCAACCCCCCCGGTACGCACCTGGTATTGGGCGGCGTTTGGTAGCAGCTCCTGCAAGTAGCTGTAACCGCTGCCGACTATGACAAGTTCAGGATGCGCCTGTGTCAGAGCCGCGGTGGTTTCGATGTGGTGAGCGACATCGGCCAGAGGATCTCGAGGAGGAAGATACCCGTCGAGTGCCGGGTGGTAGGCGGGTCGGGTCAGATGGGGGTTGTAGTACGGGCTTCCCATGGAGACACAAACCATTGCAATCCCGAGCTCTGTACAGAGCTGAAGAAACTCATGCGTTTCGCCGAGCGGATCGCCGGAGTCGTCCGGTCCAAAGCCGAAGCGGGGCTGATCGGGCGGCAGGTAGCCCACTCCGTCGGCACCTTCTTGGAATGGTCCGGGGTCGAGCGCGCTCAGACGGACGGCGATCGTGAGCTCTGGGCGCAACGCCACGAGTTGTTCGACCACCGAGCGCAGGAAAGTCGTGCGTCCCTCGAAGGATCCTCCGTAGCGGCCCGGTCGAGCCCTCGCGCTGAGTAGCTCGTGAAGTAGGTAGCCATGGCAGTGCTTGATGTCAACGAAGTCGAAGCCGGCATCCGCAGCGAGCGCTCCAGCCTGCACGTACGTATCTACCAACTCGTCGAGCTCAGCATCGCTCATGAGCGAGGAATCGGACACTGGGACACGTTCATCGAGCTGGGGTTGCCGGTAGGCGATTCGTGGCGCGGGCTCGCCCTCCGGCCTGGACCACCGACCGCTGTGAGTCAGTTGAAGGCCCGCAACGAGTCTGCTTCCGTCGAACCTCCTTGCGTGTTCTGCGACCATCTCGCTGCGGAGCTCACCAAGGGATTCCGCAGTTCTGGCATTGATCATCAACTGGTTCGGGTTCGCGCGCCCTGCTGAAGTGACGGCGGTCGCTTCACACCACACCATGCCAGCACCTGAGCCACCGAAGCGGAGCCAGCGTCGTCTCAGGTCCGGGGTTGGCATCCCGTCGGTCGTGCCGTCCCAGCCTTCCATAGGGAGGATCATGAACCGGTTCTCGGTCTCGAGGTGGGACCCGATCGCCAGAGGTTGGGCGAGCGGCCCGCCGGGTGCCGCTTGCACC
The DNA here is from genome assembly GCA_030064765.1 of Acidimicrobiia bacterium. Lineage (GTDB taxonomy): Bacteria > Actinomycetota > Acidimicrobiia > Spongiisociales > UBA5794 > JAAETI01. The sequence continues at coordinate 8,565 of JASJEG010000024.1, forward strand.
TCATCGTCCAATGGAAGGTCGATACCTTGGTCCGCGAGGTGAGCTCTCATCGCCGATGGTGTCCCGAGCTTCTTCACCTGTGGAAATCGTCTCCGGGATGCAGCCATCGCAAAGTCCTTTTCGTTTTCGGCCGTCTAGCGGCAGCGCCTCGCTGGGAGCCCGATCGCGTTGGCCGGCGTGGGCGAGAGCTGTTCCCCGATTTGAGATGCGGGACGGCGCCTGGTGTGTGGCCATAGCGATCATAGGAGGCAGGGCTCGTGCCGGGCAATCATCGTCGCGGTCGTGTTGGGGACGGGTGTCGACAGGAAAGACTTTGCAAAGGTTTGCAAGGCGTGTGATGTGTAGTGTAGGATTTCTTCAGCCGTAGCAATCACGGGAGGTAGCGATGGCACGATTTTCGAAGTTCCTGATTCTTCTGACGGTATTGGCTCTGGTCTTCGTGGGCTGCGGTGGTGACGACGATGACGCCGCTGAGACCACTGCTGCACCGGCAGCCGACACGACAACTGCTGCACCTGCGGAAGACACGACAACTGCTGCACCTGCGGAAGACACGACAACTGCTGCACCTGCGGATACGGCGGAGCCCATCGTTTTTGCGAGCTCGCTGCCGCTCACCGGAGAGTTCTCAGGGGTGGGTGCGAAGCACAAGGATGGCTACGAGTTCTGCGTTGAAGAGATCAACCGTCTGGGCGGCATCCTTGGCCGACAAGTAGAAATAGTCATCGAGGACAACCGGTCCGAGACCGAAACCGCGGTGAGCCAGTACGAACGCTTCATCAACGTCGTGGATGCCGACGTTCTGTTTGGAACCTTCTCCAGCTTGCTCGGTTACCCCACCTCCTCCCTGGCGGAGCAGAACGGGATGGTCATGGGGCTGCCGTCCTCCGGAGCCATGCGGGTTTGGGCCCGGGGCTATGAGAACATCTTCTACTTCCAGCAGCTTCCCGCTGAGCTCACCGGATCGTCGATCGTCGATCTCGTGAACTACTACACCGAGACTGGTGTCATCGATGAGCCGCTGGAAACCGCTGCCGTCGTTGACGCTGACGACTTCTTCGCCAGCGCCATCGCCAACGGATTCAAGGGCGCCGAATTCACAGTCCGGGGCGAAGGTGGCGCAGAAGATCGACAGGTCAGCCTTGCTCCTGGCTATGTCTCCGACATGGGCATGGAGCTCGTGTACGAGGAGACGTGGCCCGTCGGTTTCACCGACTGGCTCACGCTGGCCAATGCGATCGCAGGCGCAGAGCCGGACTTCCTGGCCGTGGCTGTTACCTCGGTCGATGAGTTGCTCTCAATGGTGAAAGCACTCGAGACTGTCGACTTCAGCCCCAAGCTGATGTACGCCTCGCAGGGCACGCAGTCCGAGGTGGGCGAGGAGCTCGGTGGCATCGAGGGCGGGCTGCTCATCCATGCCGTGTGGGCTGAGGAAGCCAATTGGGAAGGCAAGCTGGCTGGTCAGCCATACACCAACGTGGACTTCATCGAGAACTTCACCGCGGCTTACGGCCGTAGCCCGGATGAGGACGAGGCGATTCCGTTCGCACTCTGCCAGGGCATGGAGCAGGCGATCCTCGGCACGGGTGGCACTGACAATGCGGCGATGAGCGAGTGGTTGCACTCCCGCCAGGGTGACCCGGTGAAGACGATCATGGGCGACTTCGTCTGGGGCGAGGACGGTCTAGCCGAGGAACGTGCGTTCCTTGTCAATCAGTGGCAGGACGGCGAGCTCAAGCTCGTCTACCCCGTAGGTGAGTTCGACGGAACCGCCGACATGCTCTTCCCGATGCCATAGACCCGGCCCAGAACGACAACTGTGACCGGGGACCCCAGCCACGGGTCCCCGGTCAACAATCCTGGAGTACGCACTTGAACGCATGGTGGACACATGGCCTTGCTTGAACTCGACCAGGTCACCAAGAGGTACGGCGGCATCATCGCCGTCAATGAAGCAACCTTCTCTGTCGAGAAGGGTTCGATCACCTCACTGATCGGACCGAACGGAGCAGGCAAGACGACCGCTTTTGACACGATCAGCGGAGTGATCGAAGTCGACGGAGGCAAGATCCGCTACGCAGGGAAGGACATAACCAACCTGCGACCCTGGGCCGTTACCAAGCTGGGCATCGGACGCACGTTCCAGGTGACCCGGGAACTCGGCGATATGACCGTCCTGGAGAACCTGGCGGTGGCCGGGGTTCCCAACAGCTTCTCATCACTCCTCGGCGGCCGCATCCAGAAGGATGAGTATGACAAGGCGATGGAGGTTCTCACCTTCCTCGGGATCGAGAAGCTCGCCAACGAGTTGTCCAAGCGGCTGTCCTACGGCCAGCGCAAGCTGCTCGAGCTTGCAGCGGTGTTGATGATCGAGCCGGACATGATCCTTCTCGACGAGCCGGCCGGTGGTGTCAACCCTGCTCTTCTCGACCGGATCCTCGATCGAATCCAAGCGATCAACGACACCGGAATCACTTTCCTCATTGTCGAACACAACATGGACGTTGTGATGCGTCTGTCCCATTCGATTGTTGTCATGGCCCATGGCCAGGTGCTCATCCAGAACACCCCCGAGGTGGTACGCAACGACGAGCGGGTACTCGACGCCTATCTAGGGGAGGCCTGATGGCGCTACTCGAGTTGCGATCGGTGCGAGCCGGCTACGGCGTTGGGCCCGACATCCTCACCGACGTGTCGCTCGACGTCGAGGCCGGCGGCACCTACGTGGTGATCGGCCCCAACGGTGCAGGCAAGTCCACCATGTTGAAGGCGATCGTTGGGCTGCTGGCGCCCCGAGAAGGCACCATTGAATTCGACGGCCAAATGATCGGTGGCAAACGACCAGATCAAGTCCTCGAGGCCGGGATCTGCTTCGTGCCTCAGGACCGCACCGTCTTTCCTGAGATGACCGTGCGCGAGAACCTCGTCATGGGAGGTTACCTCCTACGTGACAGCGCCAAGGTTGCGAAGCGACTCGACTGGGTCATGAGCATGTTCCCCATCCTCGAGGAACGGGCGCCCCAGCTGGCGCAGACAATGTCGGGAGGCGAGCAGCAGCTGCTGGCGCTGGCCCGGGCCATGATGATCGAGCCAAAGGTCCTCATGGTCGACGAACCAAGCCTCGGGCTGGCCCCCCAGGCTGCAGATCAGATCTTCGACACAATCAGACGGCTCTCCGACGAACTCGGGGTAACCATCCTCATGGTCGAACAGAACGTTCGGAGGGGCCTCGATCTCGCTGATCACGCGTTCGTGCTCGACCTTGGCACCAAGCGCTTCGAAGGTCCCTCCAAAGAAATCGGAGAGGACCCACGAATCAGAGACCTCTACCTGGGAGCCATGGCTCCCGACGTCCAGGAAGAAGGGGAGGGTTGACATGACCAACTTCGTGCAGGTCGTGATCCTCGGTCTGTTGCTGGGCGGTGTCTATGCGCTCATGGCATCCGGCCTGACACTGATCTTCGGGGTCATGCGTGTGGTCAACCTGGCCCACGCCGCCTTCATCATCGTCGGCGCGTACTTCGGCTATTACCTCTACGAGGGTCTTGGTATCGACCCGCTGATCTCGATGGTTCTGGCGCTCCCCGTGTTCTTCCTGTTCGGCGTGGCCCTCTACCGGATCCTGTTCCCGCGGATCGAGGGCTCGGAGCGCTTCGGTGAGATGACGGTTTTGTTGACTTTCGGTCTTGCCTTCTTCTTCGAGGGGTTGATGTCGTTCTTCTTCACCGGCATCTTCCGCACCGCCAGCACCGGGTATTCAACCGATGCGTTCTTCATCGGCGACATATTCATCCCTAAGGGACAGTTGTTCGCTGTCACCGCAAGTGCGATTCTGCTGATCGGGCTGTGGGCCTTTCTCAAGTATTCCCGGATCGGTTATGGCGTGCGCGCCACGATGCAGAACAGAGACGCCGCCCAACTCGTTGGCGTCAACGTTCGAAGCGTGTCAACGATCTCGTTCGGGATCGGGATGGCGTTGGCAGGAGCTGCGGGCACGCTCGTCAGTTTCCTGTTTGCATTCTTCCCTTCCCGTCACTGGCAGTGGCTGGCCATTCTCCTTGCCCTGATCGTCGTCGGCGGTATGGGAAGCATCAAAGGGGCTGTGATCGCGGCACTCGGCTTGGCGGTTTTGAGCTCGCTGGTGACCGATCAGATCAGCCCCGAATGGGCGCCTATGTCGTTCTATGGAGTCCTGTTCCTGATGCTGATGATCAGACCCCAGGGCTTGTTCGGCAAGAAGGTGAGGATCTGATGACCGACGTCCGTACCCCGACCCCGGAGGCAGCGGTGACGTCGTCCGAGCCGAACCGAAGCCGATGGATAGTCCTGGCCGTCGTCCTTGCGTTCGTCGCACTACTTCCGTTTGCACGCTGGCTCGAGTCCTACAACTACGTCCTTCAGGTTGGGACGATCATCCTGATGTGGGTCGCCATGGCCTCGAGCTGGAACATCCTCGGGGGTTACACCGGCTACACCTCGCTGGGCCACAACGTCTTCTTCGGCATCGGGGCCTATGTCGGTGGGATGCTGCTCGTCGAAGCAGGGATCTCACCGTTCATCACAGCACCGTTGGCCGGTCTTGTCGCGATGATCACGGGAGCGATTGTCGGGCTCATCACCTTCCGCGCCAAGGGTCCGGCGTTTATCATCTCGACGATCGCTCTGCTCCTCGTGATCTTCCTTCTCTTGGACAACTGGGAGTACGTAGGTGGAGCGAACGGTCTCAGCCTTCCGCTGGCTCCGTTTGAACTGTCGTGGGTGAAGGTCCCCTTCTACTACGGCATGCTGGTATCGGCAGTCCTCGCAGTGTTACTCGGATATCGGGTTGCACACTCGAAGATGGGTCTTGCCCTACGCGCTATTGCTGCCGACGAGGTCAAGGCCGAGGTGGCGGGCATCGATACCCGTCGGTTCAAGCTGATGGCCTATGCCCTGAGTGCCTTCTTTCCCGGCGTGGTTGGTGCCATCTGGGGCTACTCGTTGACCTACGTTCGCCCGACGGCGTTCTTCGCCATCTCGGTCGCTGCCCAGTTCGTACTGATGTCGATCATCGGCGGTCGGGGGACCGTGGCCGGGCCCGTGATTGGGGCCGCCTTCATCATCATGCTCAACGAGCTATCGGTGACGTACCTCGGAGGCTCGGAGATCAACTTGGCCTTCACCGGGCTCATCATGGTGCTTGCTCTTCTCTTCTTCCCTCTGGGACTCGTCGGGACGTTGCGAGCAACGAACAAGCTCCCAGGCTGGCTCGACTGGGATTGAGACAACCTCCGGATTGTGACGAACGGGGACTAGATGGAGGCTGGCGAGGTAGCCATTGTTGTGGTTGTGGTGACGGTTGCCTTCTTCGTGAAGGGCGTGACCGGCCTCGGCGGACCTCCTCTAGTGATCCCTGTGATCGCTACTTTCATGGGGGTGGAATGGGCGGTTGCCGTAGTGGCTATTCCGGCAGCCCTCGCCAACGGTTGGTTGCTCTTCGAGAATCGTGCTTCTCTGCCCGTGGTTCGTCCTTTCGTCGCGCCGATGCTGGCTGCCGGGGTCGTTGGGACGATTCTCGGGGTGATGATCCTGTTGACGGTCGATGACCGGATCATGTCGGTGGTACTTGGGGTGCTGATCCTGCTCTACATAGCGTGGTACCTACTCAATCCCAGCTACAGGCTCAGTGGTCGCACGGCGCGTTTACTCGCCTGGCCGGCTGGCTTTGGCGGGGGTGTACTTCACGGCACAACGGGAGTAGCGGCGCCGATCGTCGCAACGTATGTTCACAGTCTTCAACTACCTCGCAGCGGGTTTGTAGCGGGGATCTCGGTGCCGTTCTTCGTGCTCGGCATGGTCCAGATGGTTTCCTTGCTCGCCTTTGGCGGATACGACCAGGAGAGAATCGTGGCGGGCCTTGCCGTCTGCATTCCCGTTCTGTTGGTCACGCCCGTCGGAATGTGGCTCGGCCGCAGGTTGTCGTCGCAGACCTTCCAATACGCTGTTCTCGTAGTGCTTGGTTTGGCTGCGGTGCGCCTGCTGATCGGATAGGTACCCTTGAAGAGGTGACCACGCAGCGGACATAACCATTGTGTCCCGGTATAAGAGGAGCGGTATGGCAACCCACGTAACGACGTCTGAGGAGATGCGCGAGCCGATCATCCGTCGCAAAACCGTTTCGGTCAGCAACGACGGCTCGATGATGGCAGTTCACGATTACGGGGAGTACGGTCACGGGGTCACCGACGAACCGATCGCCCACGGAGGGACCGGAGAGGGCCCTTCGCCGTTGCAGGCAGTGCTCGGGGCTCTATGCGGCTGCGAGTCTGTGACGTTCAATCGGACCGCAAAGGACATGGGCTTTGAGTACGGCGGGATTGATTTCGAAGCCGAATTCACCATCGACATCCGGGGGCGCATGGGGATGCGCGAGGTTCGGCCGCATTTCCAGACGGTCCGCGTCCAGGCGACGGTCAAGACTGACGAGAGCGCCGAGAGGCTCTCAGCAGTTGTTGCGGAGACGGAAGCCCGCTGCCCCGTCTACAACCTGATGAAGGACGCCGGAGTCAACCTCGAGGTGCTCTGGGTGGCTCAGCCACTCGAGAACTGACCTCGGGCGCTATGCGGGGCTAGTCGAAGAGCCCGTCGTCGATATCGGAGTTCTCCGACACAAGAGTTCGGCCCGCGTCCTGTGCGGCAGTCTCGAGCATCGCGGCGAAGTCCTCGTCACCCCAACCTCGACCGATTCCCGCCATCACAAGCTGATGGACGGCTGCTGACGCCGGCAACGGGACGTTGAGGTCCCGGCTCAGTTCGAGGCCGAGCTCGAAGTCCTTGCGGAGCAGGTGCCAAGTGAACGTAGTGCTCCACTCGAGGTTTGCCAGCGCCGGCGACTTGTACCGGGAGAACACCGAGCCCATAACACTGTCGTTAAGGAATTCCAGATACGTGGCCCGCGAGATGCCACCCGCCTCAGCTAGGACAAGAGTTTCGGCCAGCGTCTGTGTTACCACCCCGAGAAGAAGGTTATGGCAGATCTTGGCCAAGCGAGCTTCGTCCTTCGGTCCGACGTAGGTCACCTTGGAGCCGTAGATCTCCAGCAGGGGCAAGACCTCGTCGTAGGCGTCACGCGGGCCGGACACAACTGAGGTGAGTTTGCCGGACTTGACGACCTTGGCATTGCCGCTGACCGGAGCGGCTAGCACCGCAGTCCCACGTTGCGCCGCCCCCTCCCTGAGTTGCTCTGACGCGACGAAGTTGATCGTGGTCGAATCGATGAGGATCTTGGGGCAGACCGCAGGATCAGACAGCACGCCCTCCTCCCCGAGTGTGACCTCAATCACGTCTTTGGGCCCGGCAACCGTCGTGAAGACTATGTCTCGGTCGGAGAGCTCGATCGGTGAGTCAACCACCTTGGCCCCAAACTCGATCAGGGCCTCGGCCTTTGCCTTGGTCCGGTTGTACACCGTTACGTCACAACCCGCGTCGAGCATTCTCCGGATCAGCGCCGAACCCATCCGTCCCGCGCCTATCCATCCGATCTTCTTCGAAAGTGCCGATGACATCAGCTCTCCAATCCGTGCTGCCGGCGAATGCCCCCCGTCGGGGAATCATACCGCTCCGGCTGGTCGCCCCGCTGAGGATTGCAGTCCTAGCTTGTCCAGATCGCAAGCAGGGATCCGGTAAGAACGGCGACCATGCCGACCAACAGTCGCCACGTCCATCTCTCTGCTTCCGTGCCGACAATGAAGGGTGCCACCAGAACCACAACCGGGCTCGCCATCAGTTGCAGGGTCACCACCGTGCTGACCTCGGTGAGGTCCAGCGCTGTCCATTGCGCGGCGATCGCTGCGGCGACGAGCACACCGGCAATCGCGATCCAGCCCAGGGCGCTACGCGTTGTCCCGGACGATGTAGGCGCAGCGCCTACCGCAAGGACAAGAGCATACAGGGCGGCGGCCGCCAGCAACCCGACGGTAACCCCGATTATCGGTCTATCGAGACCCTCGAGCCCCCATCGGATGAACAGAGGGCTGACACCCCAGGAGGCGGCGGCTGCGAGCGCAAACCATGGGTGAGCGAGCTGCTCGCCGGTGCTACCCATCCGGCGTGCAATCAGAACCACACCGGTGGTCACTAGGGCGATCGAAAGGATGGTGGCTGGAGACAGGGACTCGCCGAGCACAACGGCCGCAAGGAGGCTGCCGATCAGGGGAGTGGCGGCAATCAAGGCACCGGTGTTGGCGGCACCGATGCGCTGCTGGCTAACGGCCAGGAACGTCCAGCCGAGAAAGAAGTGGATGACCCCGGCTGCCGCAAAGGCGGCGTATGAGACAATCGGTGCTGAGCCAAGCTGGCTCAGGTCCTCGGTTGCCAACGTGACCACCCCGAGACCAGCGACGGCGACTACGAGGAGCGCAAACGTCGTTCGGTAGGCATCCGCCAACTGGTTTGCGCGCCGATTTACCGCCTGAAAGATGCCGAACAGCACCCCCGCCGACAGAGCCCACGCTGCACCACTCACAGGTCGTTACCGTCTCTCAAACGGCCGTCAATCTGTCATCGAATGACCCGGGCGCCGGAAGCAGATACGGCTCGTTCCACCTCTGCCAGGGTCACCATGGACGTGTCGCCCGGCGTTGTCATGGCCAGCGCCCCGTGGGTCGCTCCGTACTCAACAGCTTCGGCGGGCGTCTTCCCGGCGAGGAATGCATAAGCCATACCCGAGGCGAATCCGTCTCCGCCGCCGACCCGGTCGTAGATGTCGAGAGCCGCTCGCTGGCGGGCGACGTGGAGTTCGCCATCGGCATAGAGAACGGCCGACCAATCGTTCTTCAGCGCCGTCGTGGCGTCGCGCAGTGTCGTAGCGACGACCCTGAAGTTCGGGTACTTGGCGACGAGGCGTTCGATCATCGCCCCGTAGGCCCGAGGGTCGAGCTCGGACAACGACTCGCCCACCCCCTCGACCTCGAACCCGAGGCAGGCGGTGAAGTCCTCTTCGTTGCCGATCATGACATCGACCATCGGGGCGATCGCGCAGTTGACCTCTATCGCCTTGGCGCTTCCCCCGTGAGACTCCCACAGCGACGGTCGGTAGTTGAGGTCGTAGGAGACAACAGTCCCGTGCTCCTTGGCCGCAGTGATTGCCTCCAACACGACCTCGGGCGTCGTTGCAGATAGTGCGGCGAAGATGCCCCCGGTGTGAAACCAGCGAACACCTTCGCGGCCAAAGATCTCGTCCCAATCGACATCGCCTGGCTTCATCTGTGATGCGGCGGTGTGGCCCCTGTCCGAGGTGCCGCGTGCCGGCCTGATTCCGTAGCCCTTCTCAGTGAAGTTGAGCCCGATCCTGCTGGCTCGGCCGAGGCCGTCGAACGGTACCCACTTCACGTGCGACATGTCGACGCCGCCGGTCATGATCAGATCCTCGACGAGGTGACCGATCTCGTTGTCGACAAGGGCGGTCACAACTGCCGTGCGGAGCCCGAAGCACTTGCGTAGAGCCCGGGCAACGTTGTACTCGCCGCCTCCCTCCCAGACCCGGAAGGTGCGGGTGGTGCGAACCCGGCCATCTCCCGGATCGAGTCGCAGCATCACCTCGCCGAGGGCTAGGGCGTCCCAGGTGCATTCGTCTTGGTTCTTCAAGCTGAGTGTCGGCATGGCTCTCCGTTCCTGATTGCGACAGTGGCGCGGTCGTCTCTCACCGGACTCTCGAAATGATGGAGATCGTATCGGACGTGAGTTGCTGGAGAGCGCTCCAGTCGGCCCGGGCGACAAGGTCTTTGCTGACCAGCTTGGACCCAATCCCAACACACGCCACGCCGGCCTGGAACCAGGCGGACAAGGACTCTTCGGTGGTGTCGACTCCTCCCGTCGGCATCAGCAATGCGAAGGGAATTGGGCCGAGAACGGTCTTGACATACGCGGGGCCGCCAACCTGACCGCCCGGGAAGACTTTGACGATCTCGCTGCCGAGTTCGTGAGCTCGGGCAATTTCCGTTGGCGTGGCTGTTCCCGGCAGGTACGCAACCTTGCGCCGGTTGCACACCCTGGCGACGCCATCGTCGATAGACGGCCCGACGACGAAACTGGCGCCGAGGTTGAGATACGTCGCTGCGGTTGCCTCGTCGATGACGGTGCCGGCGCCAAGCATCACATCGGGGTATTCGGCGGCGCAGAGGCGCTCCAACTCCGAGAAGACCTCGAACGCATGGTCCCCGCGGTTCGTGAATTCGATGACGCGAGCGCCACCACCGTTCAGGGCACCGACTATTGATCGGGCGGTCTCGAGATCGCCATGGTGAAAGACGGGCACGAGGCCGATCTCGACCATGGTGTTGAGTACTGCGAGTCTTGCGTGTCTTGCCATTTCACCCTCGTGCTCGTATTGATCGGAGCGTTCTCTTCACTGTGCCTTCATGGGCGTGCTACCGGAAAGCCGACGATACTTCCCCACTCGGTCCAACTGCCGTCATAGACCCGGACATTCGTATAGCCGAGGAGCCGGGTCAGAATGAACCACGCCAGCGAGCCCCGGTGGCTAAGGCGGCAGTAGGTGATGATCTTGTCCGCATCGGCTGCTCCCTCTGCCTCGAATCGGGCGCGCAACTGGTCTGCCGGCAGCAGGGAACCCTTCTCGTCGAGCAGATCCTCGAAGAAGAGATGACGGGCTCCGGGGATGTGGCCCTTTCTCTCGGCACCGTTGTCGAACTCCACCCAGGATGGGGACACCCGCTCGCCGCGGTATTCCTCAGGCGATCGCATGTCCAGCAGGAGGCGCCCCTGGGTATCAAGACCCGCCAGCACTTCGTCTCTGCCGACCCGCGAGCTCCAGTCGGGATTGCCGGGTGCCAGTTGCGACGGAGCCGGTTCCGCCGAGTCCTCGACCATCGGCCGCGACTCGGCGATCCACGTCTTGCGGCCCCCGTTGACCAGCCGGGCACGATCTCCCTGGCCGGTCATCGTCATCACCCAGTAGGCGTATGCGCCGAACTGGAAGGGGTCGCCGACCAGCGCAACCGTGCTCTCTTCTCCGACGCCGAGTTCGGCGAGGCGTTGCGCCATCGTCTCCGGCGAGGCGAACTCACGGTCGAACTCGTGCCAGAGGAGGTCCTTCCAGTAGACGAAAAACGCACCTGGGAGTTGCCCGGCCGCGTAGCGGGGATGGCCGGCCGGCTCGATGCCGACCTCGAGGACCACAACCGATGGATCGTCGAGGTGGTCCTCGAGCCAGTTGGTCGACACGAGATGGCCGGCTAGAGCGCTCCCAACGGATTCCTGGGTGGCAGCGCCCGGCTCAATACTCATTGGCGACCATCAACTCCTCGC